>JBFMHD010000193.1:0-5347 GCA_040752395.1 Candidatus Hydrogenedentota bacterium | reverse complement strand
ATAGATGTGTCGATTTAAATAAAAGAAAGGGTATGGTTTCATTAACAACTAATTCTAATATAAAACTTGTTCCTGAAAAAATAAATTTCTCAGATTTTAATGAAGGGTTATTCAAAGGACATTTTGTTTCTCTGGAGATAGGAGAGATAGAGATTGTTCCTGAACTAAACATCGGTGTTAGTTGTGAAAAAGAGGTTAATCTTATCAAATATTATCCAGGCATTACAGAAGCCAAAATGTTAATAGTCTCGAATAGCATCATTGATTTTAGCGAGATTATATTTCCTGACGAGATGGTTAAAGTTATAGATATTAAAGATGGTCTCTTAAACCCGATTTTACCCACAAGCGCTGATTTTGAACAGGGACCACTTGCTCGGGTATACGCTAAACAATTACACACAGGAAACAAAGGTGTAAGAATAAAATTATATTTTAAAAACCCTGTTATTCTTGAATTAAATAAAGATAACAATATTTGCTATGTAAATATGAAAAGTCCATCACCCGATCTCTCGTTTGTGAAAGAAGAACAAAAAAAAGAAGTAAAAGAAGAACCTAAAAAAAGAATTGTTGATTTAGAGGTGAGATTTCAGTATATTGACCATTTGATAAGGTTCCAGCGATACGATAAAGCACTAGCTGAGGTAAATTATATTTTAAGCATTGAGCCTGAAGAAAAAAGAGCAAAAGAATATTTACGTAGAGTTAAAAATTTGATATTTTTGAGTGAATAATCTAAAGATGGCTATTACATTCCTGAAAGCAAGAGTAATTAATCCAGAGCATCTTAAAAAATCAAGAAAGATAAAATTCCTTGTAGATTCAGGCGCAATTTATTCTGTAGTCCCGGAATATATCTTAAAAAATTTAGACATAAAACCATCGTCTTCCCGCGAATTTATATTAGCCAATGGCGAGGTAATCAAAAAGCCTGTTGGCAATGCTTATTTTGAATACAAGGGCATTGTTAGTGCCGCACCTGTTGTTTTTGGAGAAAAAGGAGTGTTTTTATTAGGAGCAACAGCATTAGAAGCATTAGGGATGATTCTTGACCCGATTTCAAGAGAACTCAAGCCACTTCCTATGGTTCTTATGGAACTTAAAATGGAGATATGAACGATGAAAAATTTGAAGCTTATTTGCAGTACCTTATTATTTCTCTTTATTTTTAATTTAAAACCCTTAAATAGGAACTTTATTCACCTGGAAAAAAGGTTTTCGAGTCTGAGATTAGAGCCTGCTACTCCTTGCTTCGCTGAAAACATCGATGAGTATTATAATAGAGCCAAATTTTATTATGGCATAGGCAGATATGAGGAAGCTATTAATGAACTTAAAAAAGCACTTGAGATAGACCCGGATAATATAAAAGTAAGAAGACTTTATGAAATAGTAGTTGACGAACTGAGAGGAAGAGAACCTGAATTAAAAGAAAAACCTGTAATAGAAAAATTTGAGAAGAGAGTTGAGGAGAAGAAATTATTAGAAACTAAGAAACCAGAAAAAGTAAAACAAATCACTGCGGGTATAGAAAAAACAGAAATCCTGGGTGATGTTACTAAAACAACAAAAATACCAGGTGTGGTTGCTATAGAGGCTTTTAAATATAAAGACGTATCGCAATTTGTTTTAACGCTTACAGGTGAAGCCAAACCAGATGTTAAATCATCTAATCAGCCACCATGGATTATTATTGATTTACCAGGGATATACGATGCATTACCAGCTCAAAAACTGGAATGGAATTTGGGAAATGTTATAAGGATCAGGCATTCAAGGTTTAAGAGCGAGCCAGAACCAGTCGCAAGGATTGTTTTTGATTTAAAAAAGAGTGCAGAAAATTACACGGTTAAACAAGAAAAAAATAAAATCTATCTATCTGTACCTGATGACCCCAAAGCTCAACCTATACCGGTTATTACAGCACTTGAAAAAAGAAGAGAACCACAGTTACCAAAAGAAGAAATAAAACCAAGAGTATTTATTGAAAAATTAGCAGGTGAGGGACAGGATGTACGGGTTAATAGTAAAATTGGTGTCCCTATCATTTTAAGACTTCGGGATACTGAGAATAAACTCGTCTCTAAAAAAACAGTTTATTTTATCCCGGCCAAAGGTTTAATTATTGATGCTGACCCTATAGCAGGTGGGTTACAGGATTATACCTATAGTGATGAAGGTGGGATTGTTAAACTCGAAGAAGTAAGAACAACCTCTTTAGCCGGACCCTCGTATATAGATGTAAAAATAGGTTCAACTATAACACCAGAAGCTGAAACAAAAATAAAAATCAATGTCATACCAGAAGAACCTTATAATATAACTTTGATCCAGGGTGATGAATTAAAAGTTTTTGTTAATACCCTGATAGATTCGAGTCTTATAGCAGGTGTGGAAGATAAACATGGTAATGTAGTATCAGGTGTACCAATAACTTTCGAAGTAGTAGAGGGTGATGCTTATTTACTCTCAGCTGATGACGCACCTGATGTAAGAACTTTAAATGTTATTACTGACATTAAAGGTGAAGGGAGTGTATATAAGGTAAGAACAGGTCCCAAAGAGGGGAAGGTAAGAATAAAGGTTTATTCTCCTTTATTCCCCAATCTCAAAGAGAAATATTTTAACATAGAGAATGAACCACTTCTTATTTCAATGAATTTTTATAATACGCCGCTTCTTGATATTATAAGATTCCTGGCTGATTATGCGGGTTGGAACATAATAGTATCAGACGCTGCTATTGCAACAGCGCCCGAGGTTACAATACATCTTGAAAATATGAATGTTCGTGAAGCGCTTGACCACATACTTGAGATGAAAAATTTAACACGTGTTGAAACCGAGGACGGTTTGACAAAAATCGTGACAAAGACCGAGGCATTACAAAAGGCATTACCCATTATTAAAGAAGATGAAGTTCTTGAGGCAAAAGATAATATGGTAACACGTGTATTCAGTTTAAAATATTCAAATGCAACTGAGCTCGCTGCAAAATTGTCATCTATGATATCAGATGGTGGCACAGTTATAGATGATTCAAAATCTAACTCGTTAATAATAACTGATATCGCATCCAATATAAAAAGGATCGAAGAAATACTTAATATGCTGGACCAGTTCAGGGCAACGGGTCTTCAGCTCGAGATAAATATTGTACATTTAAAAAATATGGATGCTCAGCAAGTAGTTACGACATTGAACAATTTATTGGGTCAGATAAAGACCGTTGAAACAACGGTAGAAGCTACAGCGAGACGTGTGAGTGCTGCTGAACGTACGGCCGAAATAAAACGGCCTGAAAGAAAGACCAAATTCGAGGTGCCAGCAGAAATAAGCCAGAACGTTTTATCATTACAACCTGAACTTATCCGACTTGAAGCACTGCCGCAGAGCAATTCTATTTTAGTTCTTGCTCCCCATACCAGTTACGAACAACTAAAAAGTTTGATTGAA
This sequence comes from Candidatus Hydrogenedentota bacterium, assembly GCA_040752395.1. Classification (GTDB taxonomy): domain Bacteria; phylum JBFMHD01; class JBFMHD01; order JBFMHD01; family JBFMHD01; genus JBFMHD01. The sequence continues at coordinate 1,888 of JBFMHD010000193.1, read as the reverse complement.
AGAATGGAATCAGAAATAGCTCAGTATGCCGGCCTGCCGACTATCGAACCAAAGATTTACAATATTAAAAACGGACAGGCAGCAGATTTTAGTCAGATACTTTCACGCGTATTTCCCAATAGCATTATTTTGAGTATCAAGTCTTCAAACCAGGTCGTGATAATATCTAAAACTGAGAATGAATTAAGAGCTGCACTCACATTACTTGAAGCACTTGATGTAAAACAGGCAAACTATAAATATATAGAAAGATATAATTTGAAATATGCAGACCCTGATAAATTTCTTCAAATGTTAAGCTCTATCTTTGATATAGGTACTTTGAGAAGTCCTGAAGTTTATATACCATCATGGGTATTTCTACAAAAAGAGTTTAAAATGGAAGATATTGAAAAATATAAAAAGTTGATGGAAAAAGACGTGATCGCAGTACCGATTTCCGAACCCCCAAGTTTGGTTATATATGCTAATACAGGGTATCATTCTCAGATAAAGACATTAATTGACGAACTTGATAAACCTGAATTTACGAAAATTGGGCAATTATCTGTTGAGAGTTTTAAAGTAGAGAATGCGAATATATTTGCAATTGACAAAATGATAAAACCGTTATTATCAGAGAACGGGCTTACTTTTGTATTCCCGGAAAATAAGAGTATTACAGTAATAGACCTATCTTCTAAGCTCGATGATTTAGAAGAATTCATAAAAAAAGTAGATGTTCCTCAAGTCGCTGACCTCTCATACAAAATTTTTTATTTAAAAAATGCTTCTGCACGTGATTTTATTACATCAAATATGGAAGAAATATTCCTCGAAATTGCAAGAGCAGGAAAAGAGAACGTTGAGGCAAGGATTATCTGGTGGCAAGACGCTAATTATCTTATTATTTTTGGTGACCCGGAAGGACTCGGCAGAGTAGGTGATATAATAAAACAGATTGATGAACAAAAGGGCGAGATTGAATTTAAAGCTTATTATCCTAAAACAGTCTCCCCAACCGTATTAGAACAAACCCTGACAAAATTCCCTGTTTATGGCGGCTGGTTTATCAGTGATGATAATATTAAAGCAGTTTTATTATTCGCTAAAAAAGGCGAGATTGAAAAAATATTAAAAGTTGTTCAGGAACTTGATGCTGGCAAGAAGATTGAAATTTTTCTACCAAAAACAACTATATCAACAGTAATGACCACCTTGCAGAATATTTATAAAAATATAACACCGATACAGCATCTGGATAAACTCGTAGTACTTGCTCCAGCTGAAATGTTAGATGACATTAGAAAGACTGTTAATGAATTAGAAGCAGGTAAAAAACTTGAGATACTATCACCAAGAACTAATATCTCTACTGTAATGTCTACTATTCAAACATTATATCCTAACGCTATTCTAAATCAATATGAAGATAAGCTTCTTGTTTTAGCTAATCCCGAAACAGTGTCAGAGATTAAATACCTTGTGGATAAACTTGAAGCAAGCAGAGAGATTGAGGTTTTTGAAATCTATCACAGGAGTTTATCAGAGATACAGACTGTTCTTCAGACCCATTTCCCCTCACTCACTATAACAACGGGTCCAGGCCATAGATTAGTTATCGGTGCACCGAGTAAAAAAATGATCGATGCTGTCTCTGAGACGATTAAGGCTCTTGATTCGGATAAATATAGAATTATATATCTTAAAAATGCTACTGCATCAAATGTTCAAACAACCCTTACAGATTTATTCCCGGGAATCAATTTTTTTGCATTAGACCAGCAGAATGCCGTAGCATTTATCGATGATGAAAAGATATACACTAAAATAGCTGATGTAGTTAAAGAACTTGATACTAATAGGGTAACTGTCGTTCGGAAACTTAAGTTTGTTCAGCCAGCTGATA
>JBFMHD010000192.1:0-5363 GCA_040752395.1 Candidatus Hydrogenedentota bacterium | reverse complement strand
ACGTGAGACACTTTAAAGGGGAGGAAAAGAGGCACAAAGGCACAAAGGATGAAAAAGATAGGAGTTAGGAGTTCGTAATAATAGATACGAGCTCCGAGCTCCGAACTCCGAACTTTTTCGAAGGAGACTCCGGGCTTTTGGCTCCAGCCGGCTGTAGTCCGTAGCCCGTAGCCTGTAGCCCGAATTATTAGAGTTGCGAAGTTTTTCGAAGTAGTGAGGGTCACAAGACCCGTAGTAGGGGGAATAAATTTGCAATTTGCTTTAGTGCCTAATGGTAGAAAAATTAAAGTGTATCAAAAAGGGGGAGCATTACAATAATCATTTAATAACGCGTCTGTCTTTTATGTATGCTAAATTTATGCCCATACGCTGAACAGTTAAAATTATCTCTCCATCAACTGAATTATGGTCATTGAAACGTGTTATACTTATAAAAAAATCTGCTTCTTTTTCGTTATCTGTTTCTTTTAAATGGGAATCGAAATAATATGAGCCAAGAAACGGATTTTTTGGGATTTTTATTTTATATTCTGTCTCCTTTAAATCCTCTCTCCTCAAAACAATATATTTCTTCAGCATTGTTACAGCCTCTCTATATGATGTGCCCCAGTAATCAAGTTCAAACTTATCTACAGCAGCTTTTAACCCACCAAAAAAATTATTATAGTATACGTATTGATATGGATGTAATCTTATCATAATGCTTAAATGATAAATAAAATAACAGCTGATAATAAAATAAAAAATTTTAATGTATAATTTTTGTTTTTTAAAAATTTGAATAATTTCAGTAAATATCACCCCTGATAAACTCGCAAGTAGCGGTATGATGAAAAGAAAGTGTCTCATTCCATCGTAGAGATTTGGTTTTTTAATAAAAACAAGTGCTATCGGAAATAATATTGCAAATAAAATGAGAATATATTTTAGCGAGATTATATTTGGCTGTTTCAGAGCCCGAAAGAAAATAGGTATGCCACTTAGTAATATAATAATTAAATATTCGGGAAACGTAATTAGAAAAATATGAATTAAATAATATCGTGGAAGTTCAGTGACAAAGACATACTCACCATTATATAAGACTTCTCCTATCCATTGAAATTTGCTCATTTCAAATAATGATTTAAAAGGATGTATTAAAGGAGAAAGTTGTGCAAAGGGCCAGAATATAAGCATAATTGCATAGGAGATTAAACCTACGATTATGAATGATTTTATAAAACTCCACCCTTTCTTAAAAAAATTGTAAATAGTGATTAATAAATAATAAAAGAGAAGAATTAGACCTATTGAACGAATGCTCATTGTCAAACCTAAAATTATACCGAGCTTAAAAAGAATGGTGCGAGGTACTGCTGTATCAATGCTTTGAAGAATATAATAAATAGACCAGATATAGCCGCAGGCAAAAGGTATGTCTTTAGGGTTATTAAACATATCACCGTAAAAACGTGGGAAAACAGAAAGAAAGATTATTGAGAAAAAAGATGAATCAGCTCCTTTTAAAAGCTTCGCAAACCTCCATACCCCGAGTATTGTTATAAAACCTACTATCGCATTTATTAAATGCCTCGTATCATATCTATCTAAAGGTGAAAACTTATTAATAATAACAGTAATAAGCTCGAAAAAAGGACCATATAAATATAGATTGCCATAATTGAAAACACTTAAGTCAGGATTATTAGTAAACCAGCCTTTATAATAATTATAACATAATCTGCCATAGGTATCCTGGGCCGGTTCATCCCAGCTTATACCATAATCAGTATATGTGCAAATGATGATAATAAAAATTATTGATAAAACAATGTAAGAAGCCTTGTTATAGAATGAATTTGTCATTTTGTAATCCGGCACTTAGAGGTGATGAAGAACAGATGGAAGCGATACTTTGAGCAAAAGAAGGTAAAGTAGGGTCACGTGCACCTAAAATAAGAATCAGGGCCTCTTTTATATCTTGTAATATCTCTGGTAGAATTTTTAGTAAAGCCTCGCGAGTTAAGGCTTCAGCTTTTACATTTTTAACTTCTTTTACAATATCTTCTGAACTTATACTTTTATCTGAAGTTCCTCCAGCATAAAATATCGGTAATAAATAAAGCCTGTCTTTATTACAAAGACAGGTGGAAAAAACATCTATCAAATCATTTTTTACGAGTTTTGTTGGATTATAACCATGTGGTTGATAAATTACTATCAAATTTTTTTTAATATTTTTTGCTGATTCTATCACAGACCTGATTTTACACGGATTATGGGCAAAATCATCGACAACATAAAACCTCGGACCTTTATATAATATATCAAATCTTCGTTTAATCCCCGGATAAGTACACACTAATTCTTTACAATCTCTTAATGAAACACCTTTAGCTCGTGCTACAGCTATTGCCGAAAGAACATTATAAACATTGTATAAGCCAGGCATAGGAACAACAAATTTTATTTTATCAAGATAAAAAACAGAATATTCATGAAATAGATTCAAATCTTTTGGAATTAACATTCCTTTTTTAACACCAAAAGTGATGACCTCTTTTCTGTGAGTATTTAAATCATTACTTAATTTGCAATCACTGTTAAATACTACACAAGAATATGTATTATCTATAAATTTTTGAAAAAGACGTTTCAGTTCTTCTATGGGATGATGATCAAGTGTGATGTTCGTGATTACTGATATATCTGGTTTGAATAGAACTATACCTCTATCACTTTCATCAGTTTCTATAATAAAAAAATCTCTATCTCCTACCTTTACATTACCCAAAGAAGCACTTTCTCTAAATTCAGCACCACATACAAAGGTAGGATTAGATTTTTCTTTGAGTAAATGATATATAAGCGAGGTGACAGTTGATTTACCACTTGTGCCGCCAACTGCTATACCCTTACCAGTATTAAATAGATTAGATAACAGAACAGCTCGCTTTACAACAGGTATATTAAGAGAAACAGCCTTTTGTATTTCGGGATTGGTAAATTCTACAGCAGATGATATAACCAAAAAATCTACTTTTTCATCTATACCACTGCCATCTTGTGGATATAATTTAACTCTGTCACCACAACTATGTATCCACTCTATTGTCTCGGGTATTATTCCCTGATCAACAAACCTATCAGAGCCGCTTATTATATATCCCCATTTATATAAAAGATATGCAAGTGCCGACATTCCACTACCTGCAATCCCTGAAAAATGATATTTTATTTCCATAGCACTTTCCTTTAACTCCTCCTGTCTTCTGTCTCCTGTCTCCTAATTTTGAATTTTGAATTTTGAATCTTTGTGCCTTTGTGCCTCTTTTCCTCCCCTTTAAAGTGTCTCACGTTTCAGGGGAGCAGTATAATATATTCCTAAACTTTTTCTGGTCAAGCTTATAGATTTTTTATATTTTTATTTACCAGGTCTCTTTTAAAAGTATCATTTTTAAGGAACTAATTTTATAAAACTCGCTTTTTTTTCAAAAATTGGGTTTTTCAGAGACTTTTTTACAAGGATGGGAGAGATGAGCGGTAGATTGTATGTAATTGGAACACCTGTTGGTAATCTTGAGGATATTACACTACGAGCATTAAAAACGCTTAGAGAGGTTGATATTATTTATGCTGAAACACCAGATAAGATAAAAAAGATCCTGTATAAATATGAGATTAAAAATAAATTGATACATAGACTTCGTGAATTCGAAGCTTTTAAAAAGTCAGAAACAATCATTCAGGAACTAAAAAATGATAAAAATGTTGCAGTTGTCTCAGATTCCGGAACACCAGGAATACAAGACCCTGGAAATATCGTTGTTGATAAGGTTCTTTTAGAGAATCTAAAAGTTGTTCCAATACCAGGTGCCTCTGCTTTAAATATCGCTGTTTCTATCTGTGGTTTCAGGTGCGACCGTTTTATTTTTGAAGGGTTTTTGCCGGTTCGCGTCAGTAAAAAAAGAAAACGATTACAGGAATTGTATGATTTGAATTTACCTGTTGTTATTTTTGAATCACCATATAAAATAAAAAAAACACTTGAGATTATAAAGGAAATCTTTAAAAATAGAAAAATATGCATTGCACGTGAAATGACTAAAATTTATGAAGAGATTTATCGTGGAAATTGTGAAGATTTATTGAATAAAATTTATAGTAATGAAATACCACTCAAAGGAGAATTCACTCTTATTATTAATAAAGAATATGACTGAAATATATATGGTATCTGAGATATTAGATAAACTTGAAGACTTTTCTTACAAATTAAAAGATAAAGAAATAGGGGTTTTTCCAACCGATACAATCTACGGGATTCTTGGAAGAGCCGATAGAGAAGATGTTATAAACAGGGTCTTTGAATTAAAACGTAACAGAGATAAAGAACAAGGGTTTATTATACTCACGGATTCAATAGAAAAAATTGAAGGATTTATAGGTCGTAAACTCACAAAAATAGAAAATATGTTTGCAAAGAAATACTGGCCCGGCAGGATCACTTTAATTCTTGAAAAATGTAAAAAAAAATATAAATATGTCTCTGTGAAAGATTCACAGGCATTTCGTATACCTGATTTTAAACCTTTACTTCGTTTATTAAAATTATGTGATTTCCCTGTTATAGCTCCAAGTGCAAACGCCGCTGGAGATAAGGGAGCAGGAAAAATAGAGAATGTAATTAAATGGTTTAAAAATAAGATTGACTGGATTGTTATTGATAATGATAGAGATGAAATACCATCAAGCATTGTAAAGATAGAAAAAGATACAATCAGAATTATACGAGATGGAGTACTTAAGATTGAAGAAAATAGTATTTGTATGTACAGGTAATACCTGTAGAAGCCCCATAGCTGAGGCTATATTGAAGAATTATTTGCCAGAACATAAAGACGCAATATCTTCTTATGGTACACATACAATTGATGAAACCTATGTAAGCCAGACTACAGCTGAATTAATTAAAGAGAGGCTTGGATTGGATTACTCAAAACATAAAACTAAAATTTTTTCAAGAGATTTAATTGATAAAGATACTTTATTTCTAACAATGACCGAACAACATAAAAATTATTTGTTAACGTTTGACCCGACTATTAAAGTTTTTACTCTAAAAGAGTTTGCTGATTTGAATGGTGATATAGAAGACCCACTGTTAGGTCCAAAAGAAGTATATAAAAATGTTTTTGATGAGATTAAAATCTGTATTGATAAAGCCTTGCTTAAATTAAAGAATTTTTTAGAATAAGGCAGTGCCTTAAGCCATTCTGCCATTTGAAAGCTGCTATGCCATATTGAATGAGCGAACTACAGCCCTAATAAGCGTAAATTTTGTTGACAAAGAGACGGATGAGGCAGTGCCTCAAGCCATT
>JBFMHD010000191.1:0-5396 GCA_040752395.1 Candidatus Hydrogenedentota bacterium | reverse complement strand
CCTGCTGAAAAGTCTTGAGTCTCGAGTCTCGAGTCCTGTTTTGACTCACGACTTGCGACTTGTGACTCTTTTCATATCATCTTTAGTTTTTCATACTTTGTGCCTTTGTACCTTTGTGCCTCTGTGCCTTTGAAAGTAAGAAGTATCAGAAAATAGAAGCAAGAAGTCTGACCCCTGACTCCTAATTTTTAATTTTGAATTTTGAATTTTTTACTCTTTTAATCTGTGAATCTTTGAATTTTTGAATAAAATAAGAAATATACATTAACGGTATTTTCGTAAAAGCGTAACAAATACTGATAATAACATTTTAAAGACATAATATACGGGTTTGAGTCCACTATGCATTGTTTTTCCGGTACCTGCTTTCATTACTACCGGGACCTCTTTTATTCTAAAACCATATCTATGTATCATAACTATTGAATCAGCATCTGGGTAATCTATTGGAAAGAATTCAGAGGTTAGAAATTCAAGGACTTTATGATTAAATCCAAGAAAACCAGAGGTTGAATCTGATATTTTCTGCTTGGTTATAATTGAGGTTAAGAAGGAAAAGAATAGCATACCAACTCGTCTCACAATCGTTGGTCTATAACTTCCTGTTCCCATAAATCTGGAGCCAATAATCACATCAGCGCTATCTAACTTAAGTTCTTTTAGAATATTATTTAAATATTCAGGTTCGTGCTGGCCATCAGCATCTATTTGAAGTATATATCTATAACCCCCTTCTTTAGCGTATTTATATCCTGTTTGTAGCGCAACTCCATAACCCATATTAAACATCAGTGAGACCACACCAGCCCCAAATCTTCTGGACTCCTCTTCAGTAGTATCAGTTGAACCATCATCAATCACCAGCAGGTCTGCTTGAGGCATCGCTTTTTTCACGTTGCAAAGAACCTGAGCTATGCGTCCTCCTTCGTTATAAGCAGGTATAATAACAATTACTTCTTTTGTTGACTCTGGCATTTCTTTTATTCCTTTGAATAATATTAAAACTTAAAAACATATCTGATAAAACCAGCAAACGCTTTAACCATATCATTAACAAGTAAGGGGTTAAATAATATTTTCAGTAAATAATTTAATATAATCCGTGGTCGAAGATAAAATTCTTTCATAAGTCGTTTTTGATACCGAAGTAATATTTCTTTTGAAAGCCCCTTGGGCACAAATACTATATCAAGGATATTCATTTTATCAAACTCTTTTTCAAAGAACCCATATTTATCTGCGAGTGCATAAATCTCTGACCCTGGCAGCGGTGTCATCATAAAAACACTGATATCGTCTAAAGGGAGACGTTTGGCTAATTGGATTGTATCCTGCATTGTATCTTCTGTTTCTTGCGGTGAGCCGAAAATAAAATATCCTTTAGCCGAGATACCTGCTTTATGAGTTAATGTAACAGCTCTTTCAATCTGCTCCAGTGTAATCCCTTTTTTAATATTATTGAGAATCTGTTGATTACCTGATTCAATCCCATAATTTATCTGCCAGCATCCAGCCCGTTTCATCAGTCTGAGTAAATTAATATCGTTAGCAGAATTAACTCTGGCGCTGCAGCACCAGCTGATATTCACTCTGGTCTCTATTAAGTTCTTACATATAGTTTCAACACGTTCCTTATTAGCAAGAAATTGGTCATCCTCAAATATAATCTCTTTTATCCCAAATTTATTTTTAAGATGAGTAATCATCTCTAAAACATATTCGGGGCTATGGTAACGCACATTGCGACTAAATACTGAAGTATCACAAAATATACAACGATATGGACAACCACGAGATGAGATAATATGAGTTGAAGGCAGTTTTTTATATTTAAAGATTGCCGGATGATAATTTTCAGGAAAATCCTCAAGCATCTCCCATGCTGGAAAAGGCAATGTATCAATATCAGGGATTGGTGGTCGCGTATCAGTAATTCTTATTCTGCTATTTTCTCTAAAAACAATGCCTTTGATATTATGGACTGGCTGATTAGAAGCAAGCTTTTCAACTAATTCTACTATGGTTACCTCACCTTCGCCAATTACACCATAGTCAAAACACTGATTCTTGAGGGTTTCCTCAGGTATAGCTGTTATATGAGCCCCTCCTATGATAATGGGTACTTCTGGAAATATTGATTTAATCTTCTTTGATAGCTTAACGGTTCTATTAATTAGAGGTGTCAATGTGGACAAACCAACTATATCTGGTTTAAAATTTTTTACTTCGTAAATAGTTTCATCATAATTCAATCCCAGTGCCGAGGCATCAAGTATTTTTACATTATATCCTGCCTTACGTAATACAGCACCGAGCATTAATAAACCAATATTTGGTAAAGTAGCACCGATAGTAGCTAATTTACCGTAGCGTTCTTCAAGTGAATACGGGGCATTGGCTAAAAGAACTGATACCATAACTCCTCAGAATGAGTGTAACCCCGCAGTTATAGGTGATATATTAGAGGCGAGAGGCAAGATAAAGAAACTCCCCTAAAATAATGCTCTAATGATATCACCTGTATATACTGCATTAGGGATCACTTCACAGCCGTACCAGCAGCCTCGACAGTTCCGTGCAATTTTACGGGCTGTATCAGCCTCAGGTGAATACCACAATTGTCTAAATGAAGTCTTTTTAAGATTTCCTATGGGCTTATCATAGATATTACAGATAACAACGTCACCAGTTGATAATATGCGAAAATAATTTGAGAGTACAGTACAGATAAATTTAGGGGTATATTTTTCATATAATAAACGATTCTTTAATCCTTTATGATAATATTTATAAATTAGTTTACGAATAAATACATCCTGTGGTTTTGCTTTTTCCAATTCAGTAAAAATAGCTTTAGCTTTTTCTTTTGGTATCTTTAGAAAATCAAATTTTTGTTCTATTGAGATATCTTTCTTTAAGAGATAGGTAAAAGGTGAATAATTAATATTTGATATTCCTATAGATTCAAGGATCTCTCTTAGCTTTGGAATTTCTTCTAGTCGGTCTGGAGAAACTATCTGAGTTACAGCAAGAAAAAACTTCTTTTTAAGCCGAAGTTTAGCTAACTGTGTTGCAGTTTTTATCACTTTATCAAAAGCACCATTGATTCCTCGACTTCTGTCATGTGCCTCTCCGATCCCGTCAATAGAAACTATCAGGTGTAACGCCTGATTTCCAAATTCCTCCATAAAAGACAGGATTCTTTCATATAAAAGACCATTGGTTGTTATTTGTATATATGATGGTTTAATAACTTTCAGTAAATGTTGTACTATTTGAGGGAAATCACTTCTCATAAAAGGCTCGCCACCTGATAACCGTAATACTTCCAAACAGCGTAAATCTTCATTAAATACATTCTTAATCTCGTCGAGAGTCATGTCATTAACTCTATCGGGATATTTCCATATATCGCATCCTGGGCATCGACAATTACAATGTCCGGTTACTAAAAAAATACATAATGAAGGCATATTGATTAACCCCAAGCGGGAACGCACTATTTTCACAAGGAGGTTTAAATAATTCATAAATTAATTTCCTTAGTTCATATCAGGGGTTTACCATCCATATCATTATCAGGTAATATATTAAATAATTTCAGAACAGTCGGAGCAATGTCATAAATCGAAGCATTATGAATTGTATATCCGTAATTATTTACTTCTGGTCCTTTAATCATAATCAATCCTGTGTGAGAATGATTTCCGGTGCAGCCAAAGATATCCTCAATAATAGCAGTTGAAGGGAAATCAGCAAGTCCTAACGGTTTATATCTTTTATTTTTCATCTCAAACAAAATATCCGGGGCATAATCAAGCCATGCTCCGCTATAAATCTCTTTTTTAAAATAGACCTTATCTATTAATTTTTCACCGGTATCAGGGTCTCTCAATGTAAATAGTTTTTCTTTAATTTCTTCAAGTAATCGTGGGTATTCATTTTCATCAACTATCCCATTTTTAAAATAATTTTTGCGGTTAATATAAATTTGACTCCAGAAGCCAGATGAAAAAGCCAAAGTTTTGCGCCAGTCAACATCCATTAATGAGAGAAAAAATTTTTGCTGTCCTGCCTGACGCCCCTCAAAGTCTTTCCTCATAAGATATTTGGTTAATTTCATTTTCAAAAGAAGTTTACCAATTGAATAATAGTTAAATCCGTATCGATTGAAAATATATTTTATTTTAGTAAGTATGCTGTTTTTTAATGTAATATAGCCATTAAGTAAAAGCCATGTATTCATATTAATAAATCTTTCTATCCCACAAAAACCATGGTCAGAAAAAATAATCAAAGTAGTATTGTCTTCAAGTCTATCAATAACTCGTTTGATTTCTCTGTCAAGCCTTATATAGAACTCCTTTAGAACATTCCCATCGCGTCTCACCTCTTTGGGGTCATATTGAGGATGTGTTGGATCGTTAAAATGCCATACCTCATGTAAGACCCTGTCTGTTGTTATAAAATGCATAAAAAAGAAATCCCATTCTTTTTTCTCCATCATATAGAGAGCATAGTCAACCATAATCTTGTTTGACTTATTCTGTTCATCGATAAATTTATGAACATTGCCTTTTTCATATTTTTCATCAAGATGCAGATAATAGTCTCCCACATTAAGTGACAGCTCATCCAGTAACCCTTCAGGATAACAATAATCTTTTGCACCATGTGGCGTTATCAATCCGCTTATAATACAGCCATTGACCGGTTTTATCGGATAAGTGAATGGCAGATTTAAAATATTAACTTTTTTACCGTGTCTTGAAAGTATATGCCAGACGGTTTCAGCTTTTATATCTGAAAAGGTATTAATCCCGAAATCATAAGAAACATCTTTTTTTGCAAAGAAATCATATATACCGTGTTTACCTGGATTTTTCCCGGTCATAATCGAAGCAAACGCAGCAGATGTCGATGGCGGGATACACGATACAATAGTGCCATATCGGCTCTGCTCCTGGATTTGTTTCAAAGTCGGCATCTCACCTGAATCAAGCCATGGCTGAATAAGTTCTAATGGTACACCATCCATACCAAGTAAAAATACTTTTTTTCTATCTCTGTTCATACCCATATAGTAAAAAGCCTACTACGGGTCTTTTGACCCTCACTACTCCTCTGAAAAAGTAAGAAGTAAGAAGTGGGAAGTGAGAAGTAGCAGGACAGGCTACAGGTTACGGAGTACAGCCGGCTGGAGCCAAAAGCCAAAAGCCTGCTGAAAAGTCTTGAGTCTTGAGTCTCGAGTCCTGTTTTGACTCACGACTTGCGACTTGTGACTCTTTTCATATCATCTTTAGTTTTTCATACCTTGTGTAGAGCGCAAAAACGCAATAACCCAATAACCCAATAACCCAATAGTGTAGAGCGCAACCCGCACTCATGACTACTCC
>JBFMHD010000190.1:0-5404 GCA_040752395.1 Candidatus Hydrogenedentota bacterium | reverse complement strand
ATCCTACTGCGCCAGCGCTCTACTCTACAGATTGAAAGATTGAAAGATTCAAAGGAAAGGCACAGAGGCACAAAGGCACAGAGGCAGAAAGTTAAATTAAAAATTCAAAATTAGGAGTTAGGAGTCAGGAGTCAGACTTCTTGCTTCTTGCTTCTACTTGATATTATTATAGTTACGAGGTTTTTTGAGGGAGGATTTAAAATGGAAACAGCGTTTGTATCAGCATTAAAAGAATTAGAAGAAGAAAAGGGTGTACCGCAAAATATATTAATCGATATCATTGAAGAAGCGATTTTGAAAGCGTACAAGAAGAATTATGGTGAAACTGATAATGTTAAAGTAGAGTTTGATAAAAAGAAAGGTAACATAAGAATTTTTTCAACACGTCGGGTTGTTGAAAACCTGATAGACAAACAGTATGAGATATCTTTTGAAGAAGCAAAGAATTATAAGAAGTCCGTGAAAATAGATGATTTTATTGAACTTGAGATCAAACCAAAAGATTTTAATAGAATAGCTGCTTTAACAGTAAAAAACGTTTTTCAGCAAGAGTTAAGGCGTGCTGAAAAAGGGATGATATATGATGAGTTTAAAAACAAACAAGGAGAACTTGTTAATGCAAGGATTCAGCGTATCAGCAAAGGCAATGTATTTTTGACAATAGGTAGGGTTGAGGCATTGCTACCTAAAAAAGAGCAGATGCCAAATGATACCTATGTACCTGAGCAGCGGATACGCGTAATAATACTTGAGGTTAAAGAGCTTACAAAAGGTTCCCAGGCTCAGGTGATTGTCTCTCGCACTCATTCTGATTTAGTCAGACGGTTATTTGAGTCTGAGGTTCCTGAAATAGCAGACAATACCCTTGAGATTAAAGAGATAGCGCGAGAAGCCGGTTACAGAACAAAAGTAGCTATAAAGAGTACAAAGCAGGAGATAGACCCTATCGGCACCTGTGTTGGGCAGCGCGGAACAAGGATTCAGACTATTATGAGAGAATTAAACGGTGAAAAAATAGATATAATTAAATGGGATGAAAATATAAATAATTTTATTATAAATGCATTATCACCCGCACCTGTTATTACAATAGAAATAAATGAAGCAGAAAAGGAAGCATCAGTAATAGTTCCGCAGGATAAACAATCACTCGCCATAGGAAAAGCAGGACAGAATGTGAGATTAGCTGCTAAACTTACTGGTTGGAAGATAGATATAAAGAGTGATGCTGAGATTAAAAAGAAAGCGGCTTTTTCTGAGTTTGATGCTATCCAGGGGATACAGAGAGCATTTGAAGATACAGCTGTGAAGGACCTTGATGGTATTGGTGAAAAGACTTTACAGAAACTTATCGCAAGTGGTTATACCATTGTGCGTAATTTACTTGATAAAACACCTGAAGACCTTGCAAAAATTGATGGTATCGGGTTAAAGAGTGCTGAGAAGATATTGAAGGCGGTATTAAAACTTAAAGAAAAAGCTGATTTAGAGAAGGAGAAGGTTATAAAAGAGCTGAAGGAGAAAGAAAAAGTCAAGGAACCAAAAGAAGAAAAGAAAGAACCAGAGAAAAAAGAACTCGAAATAGAATCTTTTATTTTCGAAGATGGTAAAGAAGCAGCAAACATAGAAGAATTAAAAGAGCTCTCTTTGAGCCTATCTTTAGATGAGTTGAAGGGTTATGTAGAGCGGGGTGATTTCGATGCCTGGCTTTCCTATGCCGGTTATAACAAAAAGGAGATTAGCAAATTTATGAAAGAAATAAATAAAAAAATGGAGAAACAAATTTAATGAGAATTTTTGAAGTGGCTCGAGAATGCGGTGTTAAAAGTGATACGATAATAGAATTTTTAAAAGATAAAAACATTACTGTAAAAAACAGAATGCAGAATCTTGATGATGAAACTGTAAAACTCATTCTAGACAAGTTCAAAGAAAAAAAAGCAAAACAAAAACCAAAGGCTTTAATTGAAGAAGAAAAAAAAATTGAACCACTTGAAGTAAAACCTCCACCTCTGCAAGAGATACCTTTAATCCCCCAAAAAATCGAAAAAAAGAAACCCCAAAAACAAATAAAAACCAAGAAACAAAGAGAGGTCATAGAAGAAGACATTATACTTAATAAGATTATATCAGAACAGAAACGTAAACTAAAAGAAGAGAAAGAAGAATTAAGGGTTATTGAGATTCAGAACCCTATTTTAGTTAGAGATCTTGCAAGAAAGATGAATGTAGAACCTGCTAAAGTTTTAAAAAAACTTGTTGATGGAGGATATCTCTGTACGCTCAGTCAGCCTATTGATGCAGAGACAGCATCTACAATAGCGCTTGATTTCGGGTTTGAGGCCAGGGTTTCTGGTTTATATATTGAGGAAGGTCGTGAAGAAGAGGACAGGGTGGATGATTTAAAGCCACGACCACCAATTGTAACAGTGATGGGACATGTTGACCACGGCAAAACAACTTTGCTCGATTATATAAGAAAAACAAATATAGTTGCTACTGAAGCCGGTGGTATAACACAACATATAGGCGCAAGTGTGGTAACTTTAGATGATGGTAGAACTATAACTTTTATAGATACACCTGGTCACGAGGCGTTTACAGCTATGCGGGCACGCGGAGCACAGGTCACTGATATTGTAGTTCTGGTAATAGCTGCTGATGATGGTATTATGCCACAAACAATTGAAGCTATACGACACGCACAATCAGCAAATTGTCCCATTATCGTTGCTATTAATAAAAGTGATTTACCGAATGTTAGTCCTGACAGAATTAAACAGCAACTTGTTGAGTATAATCTTACACCTGAGGAATGGGGTGGGAAAACGATTGTAATTAAGATATCTGCTAAAACAGGCGAGGCTGTACCTCAACTACTTGAAGCGATATTATTTCAGGCTGAAATGATGGAATTAAAAGCCAATCCTCATAGAAAAGCCACTGCTACTATAATAGAGTCAAGGATCGACCCCAAGATAGGTATAATAGGTGCTGCGATTGTTAAACGTGGAACATTAGAAGTTGGTGATACTTTTGTTTGTGGTTCTGTTTTTGGTAAGATAAGAAATATGTTTAACGATAAAATGGAGCCAATTACTGTTGCTCATCCCTCGCACCCTGTTCTTATACTTGGGTTTAATGAGTTACCTGAGGTGGGCGATAAATTAACTGCTACACTAACTGAAAGGGAAGCGAGAATTATATCTGAGAAGCGAAAAGAGCTGACTAAAACAGACAGATTAAACGTTAGAAAAAAAATAACACTCGAAGAGATATCAAAACAGGTTAAAGAGGGTGTGAAACAACAACTCAACATTATTTTAAAAGCAGACAGAAAAGGATCAGTAGAAGCTTTAACAGATATGTTATTGAAATTAAGCACAGATGAGATCAATGTACATCTTGTTTCGACCGGCACCGGAGCTATCAATGATGGTGACGTGCTTCTTGCAAGTGCCTCAGATGCTATGATACTTGGGTTTCAGGTAAGGACTCTGGAGAGTGCTTTGGAGCTTGCCAAAAAAGAGAAAGTCGAGATACGAATCTATGATATTATATATCAAATCATTGATGATATAAAAATGGCGATAAAAGGTATGCTTGAACCTGAGATTGTGGAACAATTGTATGGTAAAGCTGAGATAAAAGAACTATTTAAAATCTCGCATCTTGGTACCGTTGGTGGTTGTTTGGTAACAAGCGGGAATATTCATAGAAAAGGCAGAATAAAGATTATCAGGGATGGTGTTATGCTTTACGAGGGCAGACCAGCTTCTCTTAAGAGGTTCAAAGACGATGTACGAGAAGTTAAAGAAGGTTTTGAATGCGGGATACTGGTAGAAAATTTTAATGACATCAAAGTAGGAGATATACTTGAATGTTACATCTCTAAAGAGGTTGATACATAACGAATGAGAGACATAGAAGATGAAAACAAAAATTATATTATATACATTAATTATAAAGATTCAGATACCTTATTCTCGGTCACTTAAAGAAAAACGCTCGGTAGTTTTACCGCTTTTAGAAAAAGCAAAAAATCTTGGTTTTTCTGCTTGTGAGATAAATTTTAATGATGATAAAAAATTAGGATTAATTGGTTTTAGTTTTATAAATGGAGACTCTTCTTTTTTAAATGACAGAATACAGAAAATAAAAAGAATAATCGAGGAAATCTCAGAAATGAACATACTTGAACATAAAGAAGAGTTTTATCACCCGGAGTTATTATCATGAATGAAATTCGTTTAAAAAAAATTGAATCTCTTTTTCAACAAGAGATAAACAACATATTATATAATGATCTAAAAAAAAAAATAGGTATTTTCTCAATAATAGAAGTGGCTCTAACAAATGACCTCTCTTTAGCTAAGGTATATATCAGTTTTATCAATTTAGAGAAAGAAGATGAAGAAAAACAGATATCCTATCTTAATGAATCTTCTGGTGAAATAAGATACATCCTGAAAAAACGACTGAGATTAAAAAAGATACCTGAACTTGTATTTGCGCTCGACCACAGGATAAGAGATGGAATGAGAATTATTTCTATTATGGATAGATGGAAGAAGGATGATAGAAGATAATATTTTTCTTAAATTAAAAGAGTTATTTGAACAAAAAGATTCCTTTCTTATTACTACCCATATTAATTCTGATGGAGATGGTATAGGCAGTGCTTTAACGTTGAAAAAGGTTCTAAAATTATACGATAAAAAAGTCGAAGTAATAATCGATGACAGGATCCCGGATAGAATAAAATTTTTGCCAGAAATAGATTCGATAAAACAGTATTCTGAAGAATATCTCTGTCAGAACTTTGACCTTTTAATTATAACTGATACAAATTCACTTAATAGAATAGGCAGGATGCGTCATTTTATAGATAGAAATAAATGCAGCGCAATTGTTATTATTGACCATCACCAGTCTGGTGAAGACGTGGTTTCACTATCTATAACAGATGTTAATGCCTCATCGACTTCAGAGATTATCTATAATTTTTTGAAATACACTAAAATCCCTATAGAGAAAACCATTGCTCTATGGTTATATGTCGGTTTTGTGGTTGATACAGGGAACTTCTCACAGAATAATACGACTAAAGAAGCTATGACAATTGCAGGTGATTTACTCAGTTATGGTCTGGACCCTTTTTCTATATACCAGCAAATATATCAATCCCGTTCAAGTTCTTCATTAAAACTTGCTGGAATAGTTCTTAAACGTGCTCTTTTAACAAAAGATAATCTCTGTATTTATTCTTATTTAACAATGAATGATATGAAAAAAATACGTGCGACCGCTGGTGATACCGAGGATCTAATAAATTATCTCAGAGAACATAAAGATGCTTTGATTGTTATATTTTTCAGAGAGATAGGAAAAAACAAAATAAAAA
>JBFMHD010000019.1:0-20325 GCA_040752395.1 Candidatus Hydrogenedentota bacterium | reverse complement strand
TGCTGAAAAGTCTTGAGTCTTCACTATCTTTTCATTTAGTTTATACCTTTGTACCTAATCGCCTTTCACAAGTTTCTCGAATTCATCAGGACGTTGTGCCTTTCTTATCGCATCCTGATACGAAACCCAGCCTCTCTGATAAAGATTGAATAACCCCTGTTCAAGTGTCTGCATCCCGAGTTTCTGACCTGTCTGGATAGCTGAAACAATATTTGGGATTTTATTATCACGTATCATAGCTTTAACCGCATCTGTGGCAACAAGGATTTCAAACGCTGCACAGCGACCACCCTTTATTCTCGGCAATAATGTCTGACAGATAACCGCAACTAATGAGACTGACAGCTGTGTTCGTATCTGTGCCTGCTGGTCCATCGGGAAAGCATCAATAACACGGTTGATGGTTCCTGGTGCTGTGCTTGTATGAAGTGTAGCAAATACAAGATGTCCTGTTTCAGCAGCAGTTATGGCTGCCTGGATCGTCTCAAGGTCTCGCATCTCACCCACAAGTATTATATCAGGGTTTTGTCTTAATACGTGTTTTAACGCGGTAGCAAACGACGGGGTATCAACCCCGAGTTCCCTTTGGGTAACTATGCTCTTTTTATGATGATGATAAAACTCTATAGGGTCTTCAATAGTAACGATGTGGCAGTCACGTTCTGTATTTATATAATCAACCATAGATGCAAGCGTCGTTGTTTTACCACTGCCGGTTGGCCCTGTTACAACTATCAATCCGCGCGGAAGATATAATAAATCTTTTATCATCTGTGGTAACCCAAGTTGTTCCCAACTCATAAGTGTCTGTGGTATAAGCCGAAGACAGCCCTGATACAAACCCTTCTGTCTAAAAGCACTAACCCTGAAACGCGCTATATCACCAAACGCATAAGCAAAATCAGCTGCACCTACTTCTGCTATCTTTTGTAAATAAATTTCTGAGGTTATTTGTTTGACAAGCCTTTCAGTATCAGCTGGGGTTAATGGTGGTCCATCAAGTGGCTCGAGATGACCATCAATACGTAATACAGGTGGTGTGTTTACTGCAACATGTATATCTGATGCGTTTCTATCATAGCATAATTGCATAAGCTCAAGCATATCATAATGCATCTGATGTGAGGAATAATAAGTTGTTTGACCTTCTTTGGTATAATCATCATATCCATCATATTGAACGTTCATCGAAAATTCTCCTTCTACGGGCTACGGACTACAGCCGGCTGGAGCAAAAAGCCCGAAGCCTGGAGCCTGAAGAGCCCGTAGTCTGCAATCTGTAGCCAGCTATCATTTCTTACTCTCATTCTTTGTAACATCTCTGGCATTAAATTTTAATGTCCAGGAAGAATCCTTTTCACCCAGTGTCCCTAAAAGCGATTTATTCAATAACCATGGGTTTGCCTTATAAGTAATAACGTTTTCAAGCCAGGTGTTTTCAAAACCTTCAGCAGAAAGACATATCCTGTTTTCTTTTATGTCAATAACTTTCAATTCAGGCTCGGTACCTGGTATAACTTCACCTATGCCCACTATGCGTGTAGCCGGGGTATTGGGATCAGGTGCTAAATTAGTAAGTTTAACCATAGCCTTCCATCCCTTAGAACTTTTAATAGTTCCATATAATTCTATTATAGATAGGTCTATGTTTTTTAACTGCACTTTTAAATCTTCATCTATCTTTCCGTCACCATCATCATCTTCCTCGTTTTCTATCTCTTCATCTATTTTACCGTCTTTGTCATTATCTATACCATCACCAGGCCACATCATACCTATAATATCATCTGGCGAAATTTCTTTCACGTCTTCGTCAATCTGGCCGTCACCATCATCATCAGCTCCGTTCATTAGCTCTTCATCTATAACGTCATCGCCATCATTATCAATCCCATCACCTGGCTGCATCTCTCTTAGCCGCGGTTTATCAGGAACAAATAACTGACCATATATAATGTCTTTATATAATTCTCTTGCCTGACTCATAGTTAAAACGTTCTTTCTGCCGATAATCTCAGTGTCTGAAACATCGGCGGTTGTAGTTTTTATAGTTATGCTGCCACCTATGCCAGCCATAATACCACCCTCGGTGTAACTTTTAATGTAAATAAAATATAAACCACCAATGCCACCAATAAAAATAATAGCTAAAAAAATAAGCAACCATCGTAATATATCGTATTTGGAAATATTTACTTTCATTTACTGAGTGTCTCTCCTCCTTTATATGTGTATGTTGAAATAGGCAATTGAACATTTATTACAGGCTGTCCGGTCTTTGTTTTGCCAACAATGTTTATAGGGAGAGAGGTAACATCTAATAACCTCTCATACTGATAAAATTCAAGTAAAATAAGCGAGAGTTTTTCAAACGGTACCTGTAAAGAAATGACCCATCTATCCTCAATATAAAAATCTCCTGTCATTCCGCCAGCTCTGTTGATTCCTAAAAGCTCATTCTTTTTGTCAATACCTACTTTCTCAAATATAGGATCAAACAATTTATAAAGACCCTCAACCTCTATTTTCTCCACAAGTATTTTCTTTGTTTCTTCAAGCTGCTTTTTAACGCGCTGACTCTGGGCAAGTATCTCTGGTAGCTTTCTTGCGTTTCTACGTGCTTGCTCTAATTCTTTTGATAATTCTGCTATCTGTGATAAATTTTCTGTATGTTTCTTATATAAAGGCTGCCAGCCATACGTATATAAAGCATAAATCAAAGCACCAACTAAAATCACTATATACATCTGTTCCTTTTTACCAATCGTCATAGATTTCTATTCCTTCTTCATTATCTCTGTTAATACAATTTTAGACTGATCAAAAGTTAAATCTAAACTAAACTCTATGCCATCAGGCGTTTTGGTACCATTCGGTAATTTTTGCTGTTTTTCAATATCTGTCATAGGAAAGAATGTCTCCTCAGTAACTTTTTTATAAAATTCAGACATCTTCGGGTAGCTCGGAGCCATTAATCTCATCTGAAGCCGATTTTTTGAAGAAAATGTTATGCTTAATAGACGTATGTCCTGCGGAATAAACCTCTTCACGTACAACATAACATCAAGCCACTTAACTTTGCCTGACTGAAGTTTCTCTATAGCATTAAACCTCTTCTGTAACTCCTGGTTCTCCTTCTCCAGTTTGTTAACTGTTTCAACAACATCTTTATATGTTATAGGTTTATCATCAATTTGCAAAGGTTTTCTTGTTTTTAAATCAATAATATATCCTTTTATCTCATTCTGTAAAAAATCTTTAAATTTTGCTGTCTTAGTGTAATGCATATATAACCCTGTTATTATCTCAACAATAATAAGAAATGCAAATATGCTTGCTGTAATAATATTCTTTTTAAAATTAGCTATCTGTTCCCTGATAAATATATCCTTTGGAATTAAATTATAAGAGACCGGTGTCTCGAAAATACCACGCATACTTAATCCAAGTGCTGCGCTGAAACCAAAGGGTGATTCGATCTCAGGTGCTTCAATATCCTGTACCGGATTAAATAATGAAACTTCTACTCCCAGCCTCTCTGATAATAGTTTGTCAATATTTTTAAGTAGCGCAGAGCCCCCGGTTAAATATATCTGATTAATCTCCGTTCCTTGAGATTGCGTAGCGTAATAATCTAAAGAACGCCTTATCTCAAGTATCAATCTGTCTATAACAGGCATAATAAAACCTGATATCTCGCCTTTATCATAATCCTTATCAACAATGGGTGTTTCCTCACCGCTCGGTACATCATCTTCTTTTTTATCTTTTAATAAATCTGTGTAACTTTTTAAATTATCAAGTTTTGGCGGCAATGGCGGTTTCGGAACCACGGGCTTTGCTTCAGCTATCTTGGGCTTTACTGGCTCTGTTACACCCGGAGCTACTATCGGCTTTATTGCAGGTGGCACCGGTTTTGGTACACCTAATGGTTTAGGAGGTACTGGCGCACCTACTGGTGGTATAACTGGTTTTGCTATGGCTGGCGGTTTCGGAACTTTTAATAATTCCTCTTCTATTAAAGTGGGTTTAGTTTCAGGTAGTGGTTTTGGGGCTGCACGTTTAGGTAACCCTATTGTTTTTGCAACACTTGGTTTTAGGGCACCAGGGAGCCCTTCTTTTTTAAGTCCGAGTAAAGCCTGTGCTTGAGTTTTTTTAATTTCTTCAGCTTGTTTCAAATCACATCCCTTTTTATTTGCTATTGCTTGTGTTAAAGCATTTCCTGCGATAGAGGTTGCCCTTGTAAAATCTATTATTCCTTTATTAACGATGGTTATATCAGTAGCGCCTGCACCGATATCAATTATTACAAAGACCTCATCTTTTTTTTGTGGATATTTTATCAATAATGAGTTAGCCACAGAAAATGGCGTTATATCAACACCAATAGGTTTTAGTCTGCATTCATCAAGTATATCTAAATATTCATCTATCTTATCTCTTTTCACAGCAACGAGTGCTATCTCAATTAATTCCTGTTGTTTCTTTTCATCTGGTTGTTCTGTTTCTTCACTGGCTTCTTTTTTCTTTTGAACAACTTTATAATCATATATCACTTCATTTATAGGGAACGGGATAACCTGTTCTGCTTCATATTGAACCATCTGATCCAATTTTTCCATTGCAGTTGCAGGGAGTTGCAATGTTCTAAAAAGCATAAACTGACCCGGGATAGAGACAACAGCTCGTTTTTCTTTTATTTTATTCTCTTTTAATAATTGTTTCAGGGTATTAACAATAAGAGTTTTTCGTTCCTCAGGTTTAATAGTATCATCAGATGGTAATGGTAGACTCAGTGCGCGAGATAATTTAAATCCTGATTTTTTTGCTTCCACAATAGCAACTTTTAAATAATTATTGCCTATATCAATCCCCAATACAGGCTGTTTTCTCTTTCCTAAACTAATCACTGATTAACCCCATTATTTAATGATTATACCCAATCAATATATAATGTAAGTTTCATATAAAATGTCAATAGAAACCTGCTTGACAATGTAACCACTCAGTTATAGTTGGAGTTAAGAAGCAAGATAACGAAAGAAGTAAGCGGAGTGCGGCGCAGGCAGGTGCCTCTGCACTTTTATTTACTAAAATTTATAGTTTGGTCAGACCCAAATTCTTTAAAACGCTTCTCTTTTAATAATGAGATTCTGTATTTATCAAATTCTCGATTTTTTAAATATAATTCACGTTTGTATCGTTCTTTTATACTAAAATAAAACCCTTCAGCTGGAACGTATTTTATTAACTCTTCTATTAAATTCATATTTGTAGCGGATTGGAGATAATTTAACATCCATGCAGGATTATTTATAACAAATTCCCTGTATTTATCATAAACATAATCATAATATCGTGTACCGATATCTGATGTCATCTTACTTATGTTTTTCGAGACCGAGGCGGTAAATAAACAGACTATACATATTGCAATAATATAATAATTTAACCTCTTAAGAGGTGGTTCTTTTCTCTTATCTCTATTTTTCAAAATGCTGCCAAAATAATAAAAATAGAGCCCTGAGATTGATATAAAATAAAAACCGATGTCTATAAAATTAAATAATAAAAAACTTATATACACAAATAATTTTCTTTTTACATAACAGAGATACAAAATTATCACTAAAAAAGTAAAAAATAGACTTGCAATAAAAATTCCAGTCTCTGAAATCATCTGTAAATAGAGATTGTGTGTATATTGAGGTATATTCTTTTCTTTAAAAACATAGGCTGGATAAACGCGATAAAAATTTCCAAACCCTACACCATGTAAATAATAGTCTTTTGTCATCTCTATTGTTGAATACCAGTTGTATGTTCGCTGGATAACTGGGTTATTTTTACTTGCTAACTCATCTTTTCTATTAATTATCAGAAAAGAAGTTCCAAGAATGAGAATAAAAACAACCATAATCTTAAATAGTCTGTTTATATTATCCTTTAATAAATTTACTATAAATATTAAACTAAAAATCAAGATACCCCCTATGCTTTTTGATAACAATATTCCGCAAAAATATACCATTGTAAATAAATAGTTTATAATTTTATTCTGGATTAATTTTTTATCAAAAGATAATGCTGTAAGAAAGACCAGAAAATTAGCAAATAACGAGGGTAAAATAAAAAATGAGTAGGCTCGTCTATCCTGTAATCGTGCAATAATCTTTTCTTTGTACGGTATATCCATCATTTTTACCATAGCGATGTAATCTTTATAAGCAACCCCTATCTGGTATATTGCATAAATTACTGCTATAATACCGATAATATGCAGCATAATTGTTATACGTTTATTGCTGCCGGCTAAATAGCCGAAAATAAAAATAATAAATAAAATCATTATTTCAAAAAATTTTTCTGCGTTTTTATTTTCGATCCGACTAAAACAGAAAATTAAAAAGATTAGAAATGAGGAGGCGCTTTTTATATCAAAATTATTCTCTTTAACTAAAAAGAGTAATATCGCGGTTAGTAATAAGAAGGGGGTAAGTGAGAGTCCGAGGGTTTGAAGATAATCGTAAAATGGTATAAATATTACGAAAGCAGAGATTAGATAATATTTATATCCTTTTCTAAAAGCTACAATGAAACTCTCTTTTATTCTATCCAATGATAAATATTTCATTCAGCTAAACTCAGTCTGGCATATTTATGTATAAGTGTTTTTTCATTATTATTACTGAAGCGAACTCTGTAAACAGCGTCTTCTCCGGCACCACGTCGCGATAAAACCACACCTTTACCATACCTGCTGTGGAATACGATATCATCTTTCTTGAAATCGCATACCTCTTTTGTTTCATCTTTTATTGTAAAACCATCATTTTTGTGGTCTCTTTTTACGGTATCACCTCTGAGTTCATCAATAAACATTGATGGTTCTTGGAAGATACGTTTCCCATAAATCATTCGCGAGGCACAATGACTGATAAAAAGATAATCTTTAGCCCGCGTTATACCCACATAACATAGTCTCCTCTCTTCAGATAATTCAAAAATATCAAATTCACTCGAGCTGTGTGGAAATATACCAGCCTCCATACCAACAATGAATACACAAGGGAACTCTAATCCTTTTGCCATATGCATCGTCATAAGCGTTACATAATCACTCTCATCCGCTAAAAAGTCTAAGTCAGTTAATAATGCCATCTCCATCAGAAATTCTATTAAATCCCCTTGCTTCTTCTCTTCAAACTCTACAGCTACATTTAAAAATTCCTGCAGGTTTTCTATCCTGGAGACTGCCTCAATCGTAGCCTCATCTTTAAGCCCATCTATATAACCTGTTTCTTTTAAAATATCGTTAATAATTTCTGAAACCTTCTTCTTTTTAATTGTCTTTTTCCAGTTATAAATCATATTAACAAAATCTATTACTGATTTCGCCGTCTGTGGTCCTAAACTCTGCAAGAATGCTCCATCTTTTAAAACATCAAAGAGCGCTTTATTCTCAAGTAAACTTATGTCACGTGCTTTTTTTAAAGTAGTATGGCCGATGCCTCGGGAAGGAATATTTATTATTTTTGATAAAGATACATCATCATTAAAATTTATTATGAACTTTAAATAAGCAAGGATATCTTTTATCTCTTTTCTCTGATAAAATCCTATGCCGCCAACAACCTTATATGGTATATTCTCTTTCCTCAAAATATCTTCAAATACCCGAGATAACGAATGTATCCTGTAAAAGATAGCTATGTCTCTATATTTATAGCCAGCATTTATAAACTTATATATGTTTTTTAAAACATATCTTGCTTCTTCTTTTTCGTCTGCCAGTAGTTTTACTGTGGGTGGTCTGCCTCGCTCTCGCTCTGTCCATAATCTTTTCTCTTTTCTGTCCCTGTTATTTCTTACAACAGCGTATGCTGAATCAAGTATGCTGCTTGTTGAACGGTAGTTCTGTTCAAGTTTTACAATATTACTTTCAGAAAAAACCTTTTCAAAATTCAGGATATTAGTAATATCCGCCCCGCGCCAGCCATAAATAGCCTGATCGTCATCACCAACAACAGCTATATTTCTATGTTCCTGACTTATAAGATAAATCAACATAAATTGAGCATAATTAGTATCCTGATATTCATCAACCATAACATACTGAAACCTTTTTCTAACTTTTTCTAATGTAGTATGATTCTCATTTAATAATTTTACAGCGAGATAAATAAGGTCTCCGAAATCACAAGCATTGTTTTTCCTTAAATTTTTTTCATATTCAGAATAAACTGTTTTGGCGATTTCATAATAATTGTCTCTGTCTCCCTTTTCATAAAGTTTATCAAATTCTAAAGTAGATAAAAGTCTATCCTTTGCTCTCTCTATGATGTTCAGGATGCCGGCTGACCTTATTTTTTTCGGGTCAATATTAAAATCTAATAGGATTCTTTTTATTAAGAGTTCTGAGTCTGTCTCATCATAAATGACAAAATCATTTGAGATATCAATTTTCTGACCATATCTTCGTAATAATCTTGCTCCGAATGAATGAAACGTTGAAACAAAAACATTCAAACTTTCACGACCAAGCAGTTTTCTCACCCTGTTTTTCATTTCAATTGCTGCTTTATTTGTGAATGTAACAGCAAGTATTGTTTCAGGAGCGATATTGCATTCACTGATTAAATAAGCTATTCTGTAAGTTATTACCCTCGTCTTGCCGGTGCCTGCACCTGCAAAAATTAAAAGCGGCCCCTCTGTACAGGTCACAGCCTCTCTTTGTTTCTCATTTAAATCGTCCAATATGTTATAATTGCTCAATACTCATTTCACCTGTTGAGATTCGCAGAATGTCGTTTAACGCTATGCGTGCTGCTTCCTGTTCTGCCTCTTTCTTTGTCAAACCTATAGCAGGCCCATACTTAATTTTGTTTACCACAACCTCTACTACAAAGCTCTTTCTGTGCTGTGGACCGAAAGTATCAATCAGGTTATACTGCGGAATATTTTTGAAATTTGCCTGACAATATTCCTGTAACTCGCTTTTGGGATCACTCCATCTCACATCATTTGGCTTCAAAGTTTTTAAGACAAATTTATATACATTTTTGAAATGGCAGGTTAGATAAATTGCACCGACAAAAGCTTCATATAAATCAGATAAGATTGAGATACGCTTTCTATCACCAGATTTATCTGCACTGGAGGCCAGCAGCAGAAATCTCTCTAACCCTATTCTTTTTGATGTTTCTGCCATTCGTTCAGCATTAACAACAGCTGATCTCATTTTAGTAAGTAAACCTTCTCCAGTTCCCTGCCTTGTTTTAAAAAAATAATCACTGATAATCAGTTCTACAACTGCATCACCAAGAAATTCTAACCGCTCATTATTTAGCTCTCCATGACCGGATTCATAAGCAAACGAACAGTGGGTACAAGCCAGTATAATTGTCTCAATATTGTCTGGTTTTAGATTATATTCTTTTAAAAACCCTGATAACTCTTTTTTATACTCTGCGTCTATTTTGTTGTATATCATTTCACATAATAAATTAGAGGTTCAAGGGGTCAGGGGTTCAAGTGAAAAAAATTCACTGGAGCCCCTGACATCTTAAACCCCGGCTGTCGCTTCGCTCCATTGTAAATTGCTTTATTTAGAAGCAAGATAACAAAAGAAGCAAGAAGCAAGATATAAGTGGTTACATCAAATCTTTCTGAAAACAAGGGTTGCATTATGACCACCAAACCCGAATGAATTGCTCATAACTACTTTTAATTCTTTCTCTCTTGGCAGATTTGGGACATAATCAAGGTCGCATTCAGGGTCAGGCGTCTCATAATTTATAGTTGGTGGTACTATTTTATTTTTAATAGCAAGAATACATACAACAGCCTCAGCAGCACCAGCGGCACCAAGTAAATGACCTATGTTTGATTTGGTTGACGATACAAGCGGACTTTTTTCTTTGGTAAAAAGATTTTTTATTGCCAGAGTCTCGAGTTTATCATTTAAATCAGTTGATGTCCCATGTGCGTTAATATAATCGACCTCGGTCCTATCTATTCTTGCATCCAATAATGCGTTTTCCATACATTTTGTAGCGCCATAAGCATTCGGGTCAGGCGCTGTGATATGATACGCATCACAGGTTAAGCCATAACCACAAATCTCTGCGAGTATCTCTGCATTTCTTTTTTTTGAATGTTCGTATTCTTCAAGAATCAATATACCAGCACCTTCCCCCATTACAAATCCGTCCCTGTTCTTATCGAACGGTCTGCTTGCTTTTTCCGGCTGGTCATTTCTTGTTGATAAAGCACCCATTGAACAAAATCCACCAAACCCAAGTGGCGTAGTCGCGGCTTCTGTCCCACCAGCTACCATAATATCAGCATCGCCACGCTGGATAACCTTAAAAGCATCACCTATAGAATGAGTAGCTGAAGCGCAGGCTGTAACAATTGACTCATTTGGGCCACGAAGACCATACCTCATTGCTATCATCCCTGAAGCCATGTTTATAATCAACATAGGTATCAGTAATGGCGTAATCTTCTTAGGTCCTGCTTCAAGATATGCTGAATGCGTCTTTTCAATAATGTTCAAGCCTCCTATACCAGAACCAACTATCACACCGATCCTATCAAGATTCTCTTTACTTAGATCAATCCCTGACATCTCCATAGCTTCTATAGTAGCTTTCATAGCGAACTGAACAAACCTGTCCATACGCCTTGCTTCTTTTTTATCAAAGAACTGTAAAGGGTCAAAATTTTTAACTTCAGCTGCTACGTGGCTTGAAAAAGGGGTTGGGTCAAAAGCGGTAAGCCTGGCGGTCCCGCTTCTTGACTCAAGTATTGACTGCCACATTGACTTAACATCATTACCTATTGGTGTAACCACACCAAACCCTGTTATTACTACTCTTCTCATAATTCCCTCTTAAATAAATATCTAAATAGTCGAGGAGTTTTTTACATACCCTGCCTTCTCCTCGCTCTTACAATCGAATCAGCTGCTCATTTATTTGCATCAATATAATTTACAGCATCCTGGACAGTTTCAATTTTCTGTGCTTCTTCCTCAGGGATCTCAACCCCGAATTCTTCTTCCAACGCCATCACAAGCTCAGCAATATCAAGTGAATCAGCACCAAGATCACTGGTAAACTTAGCTTCAGGAGTAACCTCTTCGGCTTTAACTCCTAACTGGTCAACAATCAAGTCTCTTAATCTTTCAAAAGTATCTGGCATCACACTACCTCCCTATAAAAAAGTAAGAAGTAAGAAGTGAGAAGTATCAGGACAGGCTACAGGCTACGGCCTACAGCTGGCTGGAGCCCGGAGCTCGGAGCCTGAAGCCAATATATCATCAAACTTAATATCAAATAACCAGACCACCGTCAATACAAATTATCTGGCCTGTAATATATGAAGCATCCTGTGATAATAAAAATTTGACAAGGTTTGCCACATCTAAAGGAAGTCCAAGTCTGGCAAGCGGTATCCTCTTTTTTATCTCTTCGATATAATTCTCTGGTAAGTTTTTTGTCATCTCTGTTTCTATGAAGCCTGGGGCAACAGCATTCACTAAAATGTTTCTTGATGCTAACTCTTTAGCAAGCGTTTTCGTTAAACCTATCAAACCAGCTTTTGAAGCAGAATAATTCACCTGGCCAGCGTTTCCATACACACCTACAACTGAAGATATATTCACTATCCTGCCGAATCGCGATTTCATCATTAATTTAGCTGCCTGCTTGGCACATAAAAAACTCCCTTTTAAATTTATGTTAATCACACTCTCCCAATCTTCCTCCTTCATTCTGATTATAAGCCCATCTCGTGTTATGCCAGCATTGTTTATAAGAAAATCTATCCGTCCAAATTTCTCCATCGTTCTATTAAACCAGTTCTCAACAACGTCTCTTTTACTCACATCCCCTGTTAAAATTAATATTTCTGTATTATGTGACTTTTTTATTTCTTCTTCGGTATTAATTAAAGCTTGCTCGTTTATATCAGTAATAACAATCTTGACCTTTTCTTTTGCAAGTAAAGTAGCAATGACTTTGCCTATCCCCTGTGCCCCACCTGTAATTAATGCAACTCTCTCATCCCAGTAACTCATAATACTTCTCCGAGATTTTTTATATCTTCAATCTTTGATATCGATATAGCTTTTTTATCTTTATCAATTCTTTTTAAAAGTCCTGAAAGAACGTTCCCAGGTCCCATCTCTATAAACAAATCTACATTATTATTCATAATATTTTTCATAGATTTGGCCCATTGCACAGAACTCGTTATCTGAACTTTTAAATTTTCTTTTAAAATATTTTCATTATCTAATGGTTCAGCTGATACGTTTGAGACGACAAAACATTCTGGTTTTTTAAACACAACTTTCTCTATCAAACCTTTCAGATTTTCTTCAGCTTTTTTCATTAAAGGAGAATGCCAGGCTCCGCTTACTACAAGCGGGATAACTCGCTTTGCACCCTTGTCTTTTAAAATCTGAGATGTTTTCTCGACTGCTTGTCTCTCACCAGAGATAACCACCTGGCCAGGTGAATTAAAATTAGCTGGTATGCAGACCCCTTGAGTTTCTCTACAAGACTCAATGATAATCTCATCATCAAGCCCGATTACAGCCGCCATAGTGCCTTCTGTTTTTCTTGCTTCTTCATCCATAAATTTAGCTCTGTTTGAAACTAAATAAGCAGCATCTCTTATACTTAATACTGAAGCAGCAACTAAAGCAGCATATTCACCAACGCTATGACCACAAACAAAGGTTGGTCGGATTTGTTCTCTTTTTTCGATAATATTTAAAACAAAAATACTGTGCAAAAAAATCGCAGGCTGCGTATATATAGTCTGTTTTAAAGTCTCTTCGCTACCTTCAAACATTATTGATAAAATATTATCAGGTAAGACATCCTTTATCTCTTTAAATATTAATCTTGTTTCTTCATAATTATCATATAAATCTTTACCCATCCCAACAAATTGAGCACCCTGGCCCGGGAATAAATAACAAATCTTTTTACTCATTTTTCATCTCCTGCCAGCTACCACCACCAACTCAGTAGTAGGGGTGAGCCACCGGCTCATCCCTACTATGGTTCTACACTCTCTCGCTTCTTGCATCTTGCCTCTTGCTTCTTATTAACTGCCGAGGGACGGAATCGAACCGCCGACGCACGGATTTTCAGTCCGTCGCTCTACCGACTGAGCTACCTCGGCTTCTTTGTTGCTCTTGCCCAAAAGTATCCGCCTACTAAAATCGATTGTTTTAGGCACAAAGTTTTTTTCTTCTTTGTGCCTTTGTGCCTTTACTACTTTGTGCCTACCAGTAAGCTATCCATTAGAGAGACCTTTTAATACCAATACGGATAATAGTATGGATAATTATACATACCCCATTCAGGATATAATGGATAATATGGCTGATAACCATAGTAATATGGCATACCATACGTATAATCATAATAAGGTTCAGGCATACCATAATAACCTGGATAAGGATACATACTTTCATATCCATAAGGATAAGAGTACTGTTCTTGATAAGGTAATAAATGGAGATTTGGCATCATCTGATATTGCCCAAAAGGAGAATAACCACCTGCCCTGATTTTAACTTCTATACCAGAGGTATTTATATCTTTATCAGAAACCTTATATAAACTTTTAATATTTTTTCTTACCGCCTCAGATTCAAGCGCAATCCTTAAAGCATTCTCAATCGCCTGTTCCTGTTTCTGTCCCTTTTCTGTTTCAACCTCAATGCTACCAAATCCTTTCAATCCTGAAACTTTCTTACCATAAAACGTTCCTATCTCTTTATACCAGTCACCAATCTTAACCTCCACAATATTATGACCATACATACCAGAGCCATACATAGCTGGCATCATCCTGTTTCGTATTTGATAATAATAAAGAAAACCATCAATAACTCTTGCAACTGTTCTTACAGTTTCAGCATAAAGTGCGATAATTTCACCTTTTAAATCGTAGATATTATATCCACGTAAATACAAAGCCAGAACTCTTTTCCCTCTCAACTCAGCTACCCTGATCGCTTCAGGGACAATACTCTGGACAGCATAAGGATGAGTCATCATCTGGTTGCCATAAGAAGGTGTCATCCATGGGGTTGAGTAGGGGTAATAAGAGGGTGCTATATGGTGGGTTCTTAAATCAGTAAGAACCTCTTGGACCTCATTGTGGAATTCTCTGTCCCTTGTTTCATAAATACCTCTTTCTCTTGATATGATAAACGGGTCGAACAATTCTGTCACCTGATTCACAATAACTGCTAACTGTTCAAGGTATGCATCTTCATCTGTAACATTCCTAAAAAGTTCAACAACTTCTATATTTAATTTATACGCAGCCTGACTGTAACTTGAAAATACAATATCTGCTTTTCTTGCTTGTTCTGTAAACAGAGCGTCTTTTTTAGATTCTAACACCTCTATTCTTGATGGTGATATAGATTTAATCGCATCTTCTATGATTGAATCCTTTACTTTTGTATTCCATCCCATCAAAGGTGAGACTAAATAAAAAATAAATATAATGCATAAAGTTCTTTTCATAAAAAATGAAACCTCCTCTGAAAAACATTGTAACTTAATAATATCAAGTAGAAGCAAGAGGCAAGAGGCAAGATAACGCAAGAACGCAATAACCCACTAGTGTAGAGCGCAAACTACGCTCATAACGACTCCTCGTAAAAAAATAATAAGCGATAAGTACGAGTGATTCAAATTATCAAGTCCTGGATAATAATTTTATTTTTTGATTTATTTCAGTCAATCAAAATTTCTATCTTTCGTATTCCATCATCTGTTTAATAATTCTATCCTGTATGCCTGGCTGGATGTTATAAAATTCCATTCTTAGTATACTCTCATCTTCCAGATCGACTCTCTGTTTTATTTTTGCTATTATAAACGGCAGTTTATCTTTTTCGAAATATATTTTTACAGCATAATATTCAGCCTCAGGTATCTCCTCTTTTATCGAGAGAGAGATTCCGCCACCGGATATATCTTTTGTTACGGATTTATAGACATATCCCTCAGCCCATTCCCCTACTTTACCCATATACTCTACTTCTCTGTAATTTTCGCTCGTAAATAAAGGAACAATTATAACCTCTGTCTCGAACTTGAATCTTCTATATTCTCTTATCTGTTTTCTTTCTAACTTTAAAGTATGTGGAAAGACTATGGTATTCAAAGAAATATTACACTCTTTCACAGGTAAAATCATATTATATATCCCATCGTCCTGCCTTATGACCTCAACCTCAAAATTTTGCTTCCCACTCTTTTTTATAGTTTCTATATCTTTTATTTCAATCCGCCAATCGAGTTCATCAATTTTTTTTATACTCCCGTCTTTGAAGTTTTCTTTATTTAGATATATTTTTACTTTAGAACCTGTTTTAAATTGTCTTGAAGATTTCAAGTAGGTACTGGATAAATGTTTTGTAAAACCAAGTTTTTTTCTCAGACCACCTATCTTTTCATTCAGCTCTTTATCTACTTCTATCTCGGTTTTTATTATCTCATCAACCCCCACTTCGAACATTGCAGATTGACTTATAATCAATAATTCATCGCAATTTGAGAGTCTTGACATTTTTTTAATAAGTTCTTCTTCTTCTCTGTCAATATTTTTTTCATTAAAGATTTTTCTTAATAATATTTCTCTGTCTATTTTAACTCTCTTTACATTCTTTAATTTTATTATAAGTAAGGTAATAATCAACAATAATATTACTACGATTATTAGTATGAGAATTATAAGCAAATCTTTGTTTGAAAATAAAAAATGGGGGAGAAAATATTTTTGTAAAATCTCTCTATTCATTCTGCAATTTAAACAGTAGACCATCGACATCAGACGTTAGACTTAAAGGAAGAAAGTAGCCAGAAATTACACAAAAAAGTCTGATGTCTAAAGTCTAAAGTGAAAGTGTCTGAATCACGGTTGCCTTGTAAGTATTATGGATTGTGATTATTATTATATATCACACGACCTTACTGTTTTTCTATCATTTGCTCTGGCACGCTCTATTGCTTTTTTAATTATCTCATCAACAACTTTGTTTAATTCCTTAGCTAACTCAGACGATGTATTTAAACCTGCTTGTTTTATAACCTCTTTAATTTGCCTCTGAACTACTAACATAAGCCTTGACCTCCTATATTATTATTTTTTGCCCGCCTTTTTTCTTGCTGGTTTCTTCTTTGTACATTGCTTCTTTCCGCAACTCATCGAGTACATACCTCCTTTCTTGATTTTAATTTATTTAATAACTATTTTAAGCTTTCTGTCAATAAAATTATTGGCCTCTAATCAGTTACATTTTAATTTTCATACCGTCATAAGCCTGAATAATATCTCTTTTTGTAATTTTGCTGATTTTTCTAAAATACGATGGTATATCTACTGGAGGATAAAAATGAGTAAGAACCACTTTGTTTACATCCGCTAATTTGAGAAACTCGCATACATCTTTTGGTGTCAAATGCGTTCTTATCGCCATAGTGTCTGGTAGGGAACACTCAAGAATAAGTATATCTGAATTATTAACAAATTTAGCAAAGCCACTACTGAAACCCGTATCACCTGAATATGAAACTACAACACCTGTTTTCCGCTCTCTTATTTTAAATCCTAAACTTGTTGTTGTATGAGGTACTGGAAATGTTTCTATCGTAAACTCTTCTGTGTTTACTTTACAACGCTTCTTTAACTCGACAAAATTTCTTTTATATTCATCTGCCTTGATCCAATCCCCATAAATTTTCTTTAATTCTGATATAAGCCTTCTTAATCCTACAGGCCCATAAATATTCAAATATCTTTTATATGGTTTATATCCTGGTGTTTTAAAAGCGAAAAAAAGTGGTATTAAATCAGCGGTATGATCTATATGAAAATGTGTGATAAATATAGCTGAGATTTCACGCGGATCAATATTATTTAAAACAAGTCTCTGTCCTGTGCCTGTGCCAGGATCAAAAAGCAATGTCTCGTTTTTGTTTTTTATTATTATTCCAGGGGCACCACGTTTTTTAGTAAATATTGCAGTCCCTGTGCCAAGAAAAATTATCTCCATTTATAATCCCAATTATATGGTAACCCGATTATACTTAATTTATGTTTGTTAGCCAAATCAATGGAGTCTTCTCTCTGAAAAAATAAAGATTTTAAAGATTCAATAGCGATACAACTTGCTTTATTTTCTATAGCTAAACTAATTGTAGTTTTACCAATAACCGGTAAATCAAACCGCATATCCTGATCTGGTTTTGATACTTTTATTATATAAACTCCACAACCGCCATATCTTGCACCACGCCTGATTGTTTCATCAGTACCTTCAATGGATTCAGAAGCGCAAACAGCCCTGTTTTTTACAACCACTGTCTGTCCAATATCAAGAGCTGCTATACCTTTTGCCATTCTATACCCAAATGCAATCTCATCCCAATCTGTGCTATCCAGAGCTCTACCTGCTATTAATCCTTCTTTAATTATTAAATCTTTTACAAAAAGTGTAGAATCACAGACCTCTATTCTATAATCTAAAAAATATTCACATATACCCTGCAAGATAGAATTGTCTCGATGGTCACTAATTTTATTCAATAAACGTAACGCCTCGGTATCAGGAACGGTATTATACATTATCCTCTTTTCTATCTTACCAGTAAGTGCGATTCGTTTTAACCTGTGTTTTATAAAAAAATCTTTTATTTTACCTAATTCACCTGGTGATAAATATACAATCTCTGAGGATACTTCTTTTAAATCGTCGATAAAATCATTTGAAAGGGCCACACAATAAACGTCAAACCCTTCTTCTTTAGCCCTTGCTGCAACTACTCTCGGGTATTCACCACTACCTGCAATTATTCCTAATTTTTTAAAAGACATATTTTTCAGGCACAAAGGCACAAAATTTTTAAAAACAGGTCTAAAGACTAAAGAACGTGTCTTGGGACCCTCACCACACAACATTATATTGAAATTACGAGAAACAAAAAAATGTAGTGAGCATCTTTAGATGCGATAAAAATGGTTTTAAAAGAGACCTGTATAACGACACTTACAATCTAAAGTCTTCGTGTAATCCCTCGTTTAGAGTTCTTAATAAAATTAAGTACATTCTCAACATCTTCGTTCAGTGTGATATTCTCTTTTATCTTCTCCACTGCTTTTGAGGTATTATAGCCGGATCGGAGCAACAATCTAAAAATCTTTTCAAGTATCTGTAATCTTTCAGAAGTAAAACCGCGGCGTTTTAATCCTATAAGATTCAACCCGATTATTTTTAATGGGATACCTGCTGCACGAACAAAAGGCAGAACATCCATCGGTACCCTCGACGCGCCTCCAATAAACGCATATTTACCTATTCTCACAAATTGATGAACAGGCGTAAGCCCACCCACTACTGCATAATCTTCAATTACTACATGTCCTGCAAGTGTAGCAACATTAGCCATAACAACTTCGTTACCTAAAATACAATCATGAGCTATATGAGAATAAGCCATTATGTAACATCCTTTTCCTATCCTTGTAATTCCACCGCCGTGCTCTGTCCCTCTGTTTATCGTTGCATATTCTCTTATTATTGTATTCTCACCTATCTCGACTTTGGTAGTTGCTCCTTTATATTTAGTATCCTGTGGTTGAGTACCAAGTACAGCACCCACACTTATTTTACAATTATTCCCAATCTTTACACCCGAATCAACATAAACACTATTTTGTATCTCAACACCGTTCCCTATGATAACAAAGTCATTTATTATACTATAAGGTCCGATTTTAACGTTCTCACCTATCTCGGCTTTTTTTGATACTATTGCTGTTTTATGTATTTCAGACATAATTATTCATCCACTATAGAATATTTTAAATCTGCTTCAGCAGCGAGCTGACCATTAACATAGGCGGAGCCGTGCATAACGCCTGTTTTAGCTTTTAGTTTTATTTTTACAACTTCAAATATAATCTGGTCACCTGGTACCACGGGTCTTCTGAACTTAACATTATCCAATCCCATAAAAAAGACGATTTTGCCAGCGTTCTCTTTTTTCGAAAGGAGTAAAACGCCACCGACCTGAGCCATGGCTTCAACTATTAAGACGCCGGGCATTATAGGATAATTCGGGAAATGTCCCTGAAAAAATTCTTCATTAATAGTAACATTCTTTACTCCTATAATTTTTTCATCACCGTCTATCGATAATATCCTGTCAACCAGAAGAAATGGATAGCGATGAGGTAGTATCTTTTTTATCTCTTTTATATCAAGTTGTTCTTCGCCGATATCAGGTATTTTCAAATATTGAGAAGCATCTATTTGATATAATCGTAATATTTTTTTTACAAATTTTAGATTTAATTTATGACCTGATTTTATACCTATAATGTTTGCACAGATATCAGCACCGAGTAGCTTCAAATCACCTAACAAATCAAGTATCTTATGCCTTACAAACTCGTCCTCAAATCTTAACCCTTCTTTATTCATTATACCGTCTTTTGTAATAACTATGGCATTAGAAAGTTCACCACCTTTTATCAATCCTCTGCTCCTTAATTCCTCTATCTCTTCAAAGAATCCATAAGTCCTTGCAGGCGCTATCTCCTTTATAAAATTCTCCTCTGTTATTTTTATATTCTTGTATTGTAGAATATTTGTAGTTTTATTATGTTGTATGGTCATTTGAACAGTCAACTCATTCGAAGGTAAAGCGATTAATAAACTCTCGCCTTCTTTCATAAATATTGGTTCTTTTAGCCTGTAAATCTGTTTTGCTATGTGTTCATCGTCAAAACCAACTTTAATAATCTCATCCACCAGCTCTTTTGCACTCCCATCAAATGCAGGTATCTCCTCGCCATAAACATCTATATAGAGATTATCAATAAATAAGCCTGCACATACCGAGAGCAAATGTTCAACTGTGCGAATCTTGACAGACGATGCTCCAAGAACCGTTCCCCTATCTGAATCCACAACATTATTACCTATAGCCTCAATAACCGGTTCTTCTGGTAAATCTTTTCTAATAAAGATTATACCTGTATTTGGTTTAGCGGGCTTTAGAACCACTCTCGTATCGGTTCCTGTATGCAGACCCTTACCTTTGAATTCAACCTCTTTTTTTATAGTCCTTTGAATGGCGTAAACCTCCTCTGAAAAACATTGTAACTCTGATGATATCAAGTAGAAGCAAGAGGCACAGAGGCACAAAGGCACAAAGTATGAAAAACTAAGGATGATATGTTGGCTACAGGCTACAGGCTACGGACTACAGCCGG
>JBFMHD010000189.1:0-5426 GCA_040752395.1 Candidatus Hydrogenedentota bacterium | reverse complement strand
TGTGAAAAAATATATTAAATGTAGGGAGGGTCCCAAGACCCGTTTTAATAATCTGTTAAAAATAATATAAATACCTCATCTTAAAAACGCATCTAAAGATGCTCACTACAATTTTTTCACACGTTCTCAGTGATGGGTAAAATTTACTTTAACTCTTGTTCTCATGCATATCAAAAAGCATACCAAATAATAGAAACTGTAAACCAGTAATAATTAAGAGTGCACAAAAAACCGCTTGCGGACCACTAACCCCTATCTGTATGAAAAACTGTTTATATACAAGATAGAACCCAAAAATTAAACCTGCTGGTAAAAAAGTTAGACCACAAATAAAAAATAACAAAAGCGGATGAAAATTATAAAAACCATATTTTGTAAATAATCGCCAGAAATAGCCACGCAGAAGCATAGGTGATACTTTTATAGCATATCTTAACCCTTTAATCTGGCTTTGTCTCTCACCCTCAAGATAAATAGCGCTTCGTGGTATATCAAGAATTCGTGCACCCACAGTATTTAATCTAATAAGAAAATCCATAGGATAACCATAACCTTTCCATGCGATATCCCAGTTTATAAGTTTAATCGTATCTCTTGTGATTGCGGTATAACCATCTACAACATCAAGTAAATTATAATAACCTGATGAAATTTTTGTCATTGCAGTTATCAACATATTACCTATTAATCTTATCTTTGGCATCCGATCAAAAGCACCCATCCCTGGCAAAAATCTGTTTCCCTTAGTATAATCAGCTCTTTTTTCAATTAACGGGTCTAAAAAATTTTTTACTTCATTAAGTGGCATCTGGTAATCACCACCAACTACAACAGCGATATCGTAACCATCATTTAACACTCTTTTATATCCTGTAATTATGGCCTCACCAACACCCATATTTTTCTTTTGATTAATAAGTTCAATTCTTGGATCATTTTTTGCCATTTCTTTTACAACCTCTTCTGTCTTATCAATTGAGCCATCATTTATCACATATATATGGTCTATTATTGTCGGGACATTAAGCAAAGTGGGTCGAATTAATTTTTCTTCATTATATGCAGGTATAACAAGCGCGACTTTTTTATCTCTATACATAAGGCCTCCTTTGAAAAACGCTGTAACTCTAATAATTCGGGGTACAGGCTAGGGGCTACGGACTACAGCCGGCTGGAGTCAAAAGCCCAAAGCCTGCTGAAAAGTCTTGAGTCTTGAGTCTCGAGTCCTGTTTTGACTCACGACTCTTTTCATATCATCTTTAGTTTTTCATATATTGTGTAGAGCGCAAAAACGCAATAACCCAATAACACAATAACACAATAACACAATAGTGTAGAGCGCAAAAGCGCTCATGTTGACTCCTGCGAAAAAGTTTGGGGTTCGGAGTTAGAATAAACGACCTGGTTGCGGATAAAATCAAAAAATTCCAAACCAATCTTATCTAAACTAAACCTTGATACATTACTCTTGCCTCTTTTTATTAATTCATCCCTGAAATTTTCATTATTCAATAATTTTAGAATCGTTTCAACCCATTCATCCACATTATACGGATTCAATAAAACCGCGGCATTACAAGCAACCTCAGGTATAGATGTCCTATCAGATGCGATAACAGGGACACCCATAGCCTGTGCTTCTACTACTGGCACACCAAACCCCTCAAGCAACGAAGGGAACAAAAATATCTTTGCTCTTCTGTATAAATTGACGAGCTCTTCTTCAGATACAAAACCAGAAAACTCAAACTCTTCTTTACCAAGTCCAAAAGAATACCCCAAACGTTCCAGTCTTTTTTTATAATAATCATTTATCTTTCCTGCAAGTATAAGTTTATATCTCTTTCTTATAGAGGTTTCAAGTTTTGAATATACTTTTAAAAGGAATTCAATATTTTTATGTTTTAAAATATTACCGACAAACAAGAATATATCTCTGGTTTGCTGCTCGCGACCAGGGGCAGAGTCTATTAAAAATATTTTATCAAGCGGTATAGATATAACTTTTACTTTTTTTTCATCAACCTTTAAATAATTAATTATATCCTGTTTTGAATAATTACTATCTGTTACTATTTTGTTCATCTGTCTTGAATAAAACTTAAAAAGATATCTATATAAAAGCCGTTTCCAGAGAGGGTAACCGACCTCTCTTTTTATAATATTTAGATCATGTATCATTCCTATTTTTTTAAATCTACCTCTTATCGGTATTTTATAATATGGCGAATAAAATAAATCTATGGTATGTTTTTTAAGTTCAATCGGAATAATTATATGGTCTAATATAATTAAGGGATAATTCTTTTTAAATACCATAAGTCTGTATTTGCTAAGATCAAATAGAGTTTTATCATATCCCTCATACACGATTAACGTTATGTCAATATCTACTGGATAGTTATTAAGATAATCAATTATTCCTTTAACAAACCTACCGATACCAAATCTTATTTTTTCAAGTTCTCTGCAATCAATAGCTATTTTTAACACAGGATACTTCAGTTTCTTTTTAGATATTCTTTAATTCAGCAAATTTATAGTTAGGAATAGTTGTTTTCAGATATAATTTCAACTTTTCTTTTCCCTCCATTACAGATTACCTCAATTTCCCAATCTTTTTATGTTGCCGAATTCCATATAACGTTCCGAACGTATCTGAAGTCCAGCCGATAGGCTGGATTTAGACGGAGTGCCGAAGGCACATAGCCAGATACGCTCTGTTAGCCGAAGTTGACAAGCTTGCTCATTTGTAAAGTCCTTTATATGATCCATGGTTTTCGAGTTATATAAGTGGGAATTTTATTACGAACTTTGATAGATTCTTCAAATTCCTTTTGCCATTCTTGTGGAAGTCTTTCATAAGTATTTTTACAAATCAATACATGGTTTTCCTTATTGAGTTCCTTTAACGCCTCTTCTATATGTGTGACATGGACAAATTCTTCCATTTCCTTACCGCCAGGATATTTGTAGAAATCTTTTATTCCTGAAAAAACGCCAACCCTCAATATAGCTTCTGGTACTTCTATTTCAATTCTCCTATAAAGGCGCCTTGCCATCTCTAATGCATCCTCCGGCCAGGTGAAAGAGGCAACAAATCCATCGCCAGCTGGATAAATTTCTATTCCGTTTGTTTTTTTCAATAATTCTCCTTTAATTCGATTTAGCTCTTCTGTGACCTTTCTTCTATTTTGGCTTCTCTCTGAAACATCAATTTTGAACAAAATATTCCTTGGTTCATTCTTGATAAATGAAACAGGAGACGAGGTGAAATCTCCATCTGCCCAGTAAGATTGTTTAAAATGAAGGATCGGATTATACTTTCTCCCTCTTCGCTTAATCACCAGTCCTCTAAGAAAATTACCAACTTGTGCTTTTGTTTTGCCAAAAACCACTACATCACTACCAGCTCCTGCTCCTGTTAATTTTGCAGCGAGCCCAGCTCTCTCTGCAAATTCACAAATTTCATCTATCGTTGGCCATGATACACCAATATCAAACCTGAGTTTAGATTGAACTGATTGAATAGCTTTAAATAACTCGTCTTGGGATCCCTGTAATTCCAATTGGCAAAGTTGTAATATCGAGCTAAGCACCTTTTTACTACTAATACCTAAACTCCGGATAATGATTTCCCATGGATCTTGTTCTATGACGGAATTAGGGAGAGGTTTCTCCTTTTCCTCCCACATTTTCCTTAAAGCCTTTGTCCGGTTGGAAACTGCTCTGATTACTTCGCCTGTTCGTTTCGGTTCCCCACAATAGCAAATCCCGGCTGCACATCTGAAAAATTCCTCAGAAACCCTCGGTTCCCACTCTTGCAACTCCGCAGCATAGATAGGCAATTCATCGTAAAGAGTATAGTGAGTTGTAAATGACGGACACTTTTCTCCCGGAGCTTTGCATTCTGGCTTTTGAGAATATTCACATATTCCATACTTTTCATTGGAGGCTATAATAATATAATAATCGTTCATAAGCGAAAGATAGTAAAAAACGTATGGAAAATCAATGAAAAATTTAAGGGAAGAGTTCAGGCAGGCCTGAACTAATTTTTCTTGACAATCATCCCTGTTTTTCATAGATTATACTTATGAATGACTGATTATTCATAAATCAAATTTACTATAGGTTTAAAAACAAAATCGAAAAAATAGTTGGCAAAGATTAATATCGATGCTATTATAGTAACACATAATATATATCGATTTGGAGGTAACAAAATGGAACAAGTATTAGTATCACCAAAATATCAAGTGGTAATTCCAAAGGATATTCGGAAGTATTATAAAATAAAACCCGGTGAAAAAATGGTTATGATACCATATAATGGAAGGATCGAAATGGTATTAGGAAAAGATATAAAAACAATGAAAGGTTTTATAAAAGGAATAAATACAGATATAGATAGAGAGAGGGATGACAGAATATGATATTAATAGATTCAAGCGGATGAGTTGAATATTTTACTGATGGACCAAATTCTAAAATTTTTTCAGATGAGATATTAGAAAATGAAGGTAATATAATAATACCTACAATAATTTTATATGAAATATTTAAAAAGATATTACTTGAAGCAGGTGAAGAATAGGCTTTGCAGGTTATAGCACAGTTAAAAAGATATAAGAATATATTGTTAGATGAAGATATATCTTTAACTGCGGCAAAAATAAGTTGTGAATATAAAATTCCGATGGCTGATAGTATTGTATATGCAACAGCAAGAATAAATCAAGCAGAGGTATGGACACAGGATAATGATTTTAAAAATTTACCAAATGTAAAATATTTTAAGAAGAAAAAAAGCCGTCATAACAGATAACGTAGGCTTTCTGTTCACGACATTCGCCGTGACCCTAAGCTAACGGAACGTCTTTAGCGTCAGAAAGCGTTGTTTGTTAAACCCAAGTTCCACGAAGAAAGAAAGTTCTCGTCGGAGAAAAATTGATATTGTCCCCCAGCCCCTATTTTGTAGTCTTTTAAGGAGTAAATTTCACTATTTCTTTTGATACATCTGGCAGTAAATTTTCTTAAACTTTTCAGTAGCCTTCCTGATTTTTTTCTTCCCTCAATATCCTGCCTCCCTAAATTGGCGATAACCCTGTCCTTTTTCTTCCCTCCTCTGAAAAACGTTGTAACTCTAATAATATCAAATAGAGGCAAGAAGCA
This sequence comes from Candidatus Hydrogenedentota bacterium, assembly GCA_040752395.1. Taxonomy (GTDB): domain Bacteria; phylum JBFMHD01; class JBFMHD01; order JBFMHD01; family JBFMHD01; genus JBFMHD01. The sequence continues at coordinate 251 of JBFMHD010000189.1, read as the reverse complement.
AGATAACGGAAGAAGTGAGAGGTATCAGGACAGGCTACAGGCTACGGACTACAGCCGGCTGGAGCCCGAAGCCCGGAGCCTGCTAAAAAGTCTTGAGTCTTGTTTTGACTCACGACTCTTTTCAGGATGTCAATAGAAAAATTGTGTAAATAAAAAGAGTGATAAAGAAAGCAATAGTGTATAATAGTGCTTACAAGCTTAGGTGAAGAGAGGCTATCTGGAATATCTCTTATATTTTTGAGTGTTCTAGA
>JBFMHD010000188.1:0-5489 GCA_040752395.1 Candidatus Hydrogenedentota bacterium | reverse complement strand
CACTGCGATAGCGGTATCCTTGAAAAACGCTATGAGATGCGCAAAAAAGACAGTTATACGGGCATCCCCGACAAGTACATATCGAGATCCCATGTCCAGTTACTCCACTGTATCTTTCCTCTGGTGAACTGACCATATATTTCTCAACTGGCAAAAGATGCCAGGCAGGCATAGGTAATGAATCGAGATCCGAGATCAATTCTCTCGGCGCATTTTTGATTATCTCTCCATTGTTTCTATAAACTAACCCTTTAATTGTGTCTGGCTGCAATCTATCAGCCAGATATTGCTGCATAAACTCAAGCAGCGTCAATTCTCCCTCGCCATAGACCACATAATCAAAATAATCACAAGTTCGTAATGTTTCTTCAGGCAATACCGAAGCATGCACACCACCTACAATTACAGGGATCGATTGAGAGATATTCTTAACCATCTTTGCAACAATTTTTGCTGTGCCGAATTGAGACGTCATAAAAGTTATACCTACTACCCCGGGCATCGTTTCTCCAATCACACGTTTTATCTGATGTTCATTAAGTTCATTCACCGGTGCATCGCAGAGCTTTACTGAAATATTATGGTTCTCTAAGTAGGCGGCTAAACTCGGTAAAGCAATAGCAGGATATTTTATCGGAATCTTTAGAGGCGGGAATATCAATAATATGTCAATCATCTGCTTTTAATATTTTATGCATTTTATGTACGGTTATTATAAAGTACGAGATCATATCTGCCAGACCTCGATAACAAGAAAAGAATAAATTTTTTGAAGCACTACTTTCGAAAACTACAAATTGAAACTTTATAGGGGGATATATTACTACAAAAAGTCTATGAGCCTGTTGCACGAGTCTCTTGATAAATAAATTTACAAAAAAAATCAAGAGAATTCTTTGAAGAGACGTAATCCGTCAGTTATTGGTGCGGTAGAATTTACTTAAGAAGCAAGAAGCAAGATTAAGGAAACTCCACCAAAGACTGAGAAGGTGTGAAAAAATACGGCAAATGTAGTGAGGGACTTCAGTCCAGTAAAATAATTCATTGATAGTTTTATAATTAAAGAACCCAAAGACGCAAATTTTTTCACACGTTCTGAGGCATTACGAAGAGACAATCGGTAAGATGAAATGTAGCCGAAAACAGCCTGTTTCTTTAATTATTAAAGGTTATCAAGCTGGAAAATATTTTATTAAGCATTTTTGTCTGCTCCTCGCGAGAATATTTTATAAACCTCTCCCTGTCATGGTAACAGACAAGCTGACCATTTAAATATCTCTCATAGCATTTCCTGAGGTTCATCGCTATCTCTTCTTCATCCCACCCTGAGATATAGTCACCACTGCCAACCGTTTGTAGAACACGCTGTGGGGCTGAATCGGGTGGCGCTATGAGTAATATTGGTCTGTTAGCACGGATATAATTAAATAATTTACCGGAATAATTGTATGGAGCATTTTCTGGTATACATAATAACAACATATCCATATCGACCATAAAACTAAGTGTTTTTAGGTATTCCATATGTGAGATTATGATGCAACTGTTATTTATTATCTCGGGAGCCACAACCCTCAAACAATGTTCCAAACTATATCCAACTAAATAAATCTTTATATCTGTCTTTTCTCTCCTGTTTAATCTATCCACAACCTCAATCACTTTTGCGGGACTATAATCCTGATATGCTGAACCTATATACCCTAACTTCATACCAGAATATAATTTCAGCCCATAATCTGTTTTTGCTGCAAAATCCTCTTCGTCATAACCATTTGGGATCTCTGTTATATTTTCAATCGGATAATTAAAAGTTTTTGAGAGTTCTATGACACTGGCCGGTACTATAGTAATATGGTCTGCATATTTAATCAGTTCTTTCTCTATATTAAAATTGGTTTTAAGAGATTCGGTATCATAGAATTGAAATGCTGTAAGCGACCATAAATCCCTGTAATCGAAAACCACCTTGATATCTGGATACACGAGTTTCAAATATTTCCCAATATAAAACAGAGAGAACGGGTTCCCGGTTAACCAGACCAAAGGTATGTTTTTATCTTCAATAATCTTGACCGCTTTATGAAATGTCTTTTTACTCCACAAAACAGCGGTATCAGGTTGAAAATATTTTTTTAAAAAGAGTCTCAATCCATCGGGCTTTAAAAAATCTATCATCTCCGCTACGCTATCCCTATGGCTTACCCTAAATATCTCAACATCTTCTACTCCTTTAAGCATCGTTGCATCCGGAGGATACATCAAATAATGTTTTGTATCAGTAGTAATAACTGAAACATCCCATCCTGACCTTTTAAGATACTTAACAAATTTTGCTGGTCTAAAGGATCCTGAACTGGCTTGTGGAGGAAAAAAATAAGATATAAATAGAACCTTCTTTTTGTCTGAAAATTTTATCTTCCTCTCCCTCACCCTCACATTATAAAACGGATTACCGGTATATCTGAATAATGCAGCTTGATACATATCAGCAAGAATGTCTTTGCAATAATAATAAATAGCCTTAATTATCCCTGATAGTGTCGCTTTAATTTCGGTGCCGCTTGGTAGAATAAAAAATATGTTTTCGGGACTCAATAATCGGGCTTTAAAATACATCGGCAGATAATGATAAATATATGGAGAATTACATAAGATAAATAATCTTGTCGGATAGTCTGGTAGTATATTCTTTAGATTTTTTATGGAACATAGGCTGAAATCCGGTATCTTTATTATCCTATCTTTATAAGAACTAATTATCCTCTCGCTTGTTTCAATCACATAATAATCCCTGTTCTTTAATTCATCAATTAGCCCTAAAAGAATCGCAAAATATCCTGTCCTGAAAATTACATCATATGGCATAAATTCAATCCTTTCTCTTATACAGAACAAACAGGATAACCACCAATAGAAATTAATAAGATAACAATATTTCTCTACGATTACAACAATTTTATCTTGTATTTTATATTTAATTACAGTATTATTATTTTATGAACCACGTGGATATCGCTTCTTTCTTTACATCAGATGAAATATTGTCTATGTTTCTATTTTTAAATAATTTTTATTTAAACAAGACCAAAGAATTTGCAATAAATAATAATATCTCTGAGGTTGATATTTTTGGATATTCCATTACAGGTAGGCTCATGCATCACTATCTAAATTTAAACAATGTAAAGGTAATCAAAATCTTTGACAATAATTTGAAGGGCACTATGGTAAATGGCTTGAATATTTCCGATATAGATAAAATATCTGACGGGACTGAAAGAATAATGATAATATGTTCTTCTATATCCAGGGAAAAACTTGAATCGATACATAATAAATTTAAGTCAGCGGGCTATAAAGTCTTTTTTATATCTGATATCTTAAAAGAGGACGACTCGTTATTGTTTACAACACTTTTTACCCGCTTACCACTGGCTATTCAAACAATTATTTACGAGAACCATAATAAGAATTTCTGGGAGATATTTGGTACAACCTGGTATGAAAAAATAAGATACAGTGGTAAGAATGGTGTCATATCTGAAACAAGAAACAGATATTTTAGAGAATTTATAAGTGATAAATTATCTGTACCTGATTGTAATAGTTTTTGCGAGATCGGAATCGGTACAGGTGATAATATCGTGATTTTACAAAAAAATAAAAATGTTCAATTGATAGTCGGAGTGGATATATCCTGCCTTATGCTTAAAAAGGTCAGGAACAAATATGGTATTCCTGTAATTAACGTGGATTTAAGACATGGGTTATCTTTCAAAAATAAGGTTTTTGATGTTGTGTTTACTTCGTCCGTTATTCAGCATATCAGCCAAAAATATTTATCTATTGCGATTGATGAATTAATCAGGATAAGCAAAAAATATATCTTTCATTTTGAAGGGGTACACAAAAATTCACCGATGACAACCGAGGTGGACCTGAAAAAACTCTATGAAGCAAAGGGTTACGGTATAGAAGAATATGATTTTTACGCAGAGTATCCACAGATTGAATCTTATAAAACGGTCGAGCTTCAATGTATAAGAATAAATCTTTGATTGTAAGCATTCTATAAGGATATTGAGATGTTATTATGAAAGTATTGGTTGTCGGCTGGGGCCGAAGTAGTTTTAATTCCGGTGGCAGCGTACTGTTCACCGAACGTTATATGAACGTACTTCTCAAAAAAGGCATTATAGTTCACTATCTTTTTACTGGAAAGTATGACCTTTCAGGTAAAATTCATTATAAACAGTACCGCAAAAATAACATAACATACACATCTCTATACAATGCGCCTTTAACGTCTCATGATTTTTCCGACCTGTCCGATGAATGCCATAATCATAAAATCGAACAAATTTTTGAAAAAATATTGATCAGATTAAAACCTGATGTTGTGCACGTTACTCAAATCTTCACCTGGCCTATCTCTATCCTTCGAATAGTAAATGAACATAGGATACCGTTAGTAATGACTATTCTTGATTTTAAGATACTGTGTCCCTATACTCTTAGTTATGATGTACATCGTGGAAAATGCAAGTTGAACCTGCTAGAGAAATGTAATAATTGTGTGAAAGATAAAATGAAAAAATATGATCGTCGTTTAAGAAATCTTATGTATCGCAATTATATCAGCAAATACGTAGACGTATTACTGGTTCCAACTCACGTGGCTAAAACGATTCTTGTAAGAAATGGCTTCGATAGGAATAAAATTCAGATATTATTAGAGCCGGCTCTCTCGCTCACCGTTGTAAATCCAGAGAAACACGATGCTGTGCACCTCGGGTTCCTGGCTGGAGTTTTTAATGAAGAGAAAGGATTCCCATTCTTATATCGCACATTTGTTAAATATTTTGCAGATGACAACAGATTAAAGCTATTTGTGTATGGATGCCAGGAAGAACTACTTAAACGTTTTATGCAATATATTCCTTCGAATGTATTAATCAAACCAAGATTTAATGACGCAACAATCAAACAAGTGTTTAATGAAATTGACGCTGTAATTATTCCGTCAACAATACCTGATTCTGCACCACATACTTTGATTCAGGCGTTTTACTGTCGAAAACCTGTGGTAATTTCCTCCACTATCAGTATGGCATCACTGGTGCAAAACGGCAGAAACGGGTTTATATTTAAAAATCGATCGAAAAAAAGTCTGAGAACGTGTTTAGAAAAATTGGTAAAACATCCTGACCTGTTGCAAAAAACCATCAGAAATGCACCGGATATTATGACATTTGAACAATACACACAAAAACTGATCGCTGTCTTTAAAAAATTAATCAATAACGGTTGCGAAAGGATTACGGAACAAACGATAAACGAGTTTACCCCTCATAAATGGTTAAATCTTTTTAAGGGGCTTACTGCATGTGACCTTATCAAATTTAAAAATATATTGTTCCGTAATGTAAAAAAAAGCATCAATAAAAAAGATAAAATTATTGTATATGGTTTATCTTTTTTATTGA
>JBFMHD010000187.1:0-5505 GCA_040752395.1 Candidatus Hydrogenedentota bacterium | reverse complement strand
TAATGCCCCTGATATCATTATTGGTTATAATAAAGGATACAGAACGTCGTTCGAATCTGCAAAAGGTATTATTGAAGAGGAAATAATAAGTGATAATCTGTTATGCTGGGTTGGTGACCATAGTATAGACCCTGAATTTGTTAAAGGGGTTTGTATAACGAATTTTACACAGAAGGCGGACCCTGAGATAATTGATATAGCTCCAACGGTTTTAAAAATTATGGGAACAAAAATACCTGAATATATTGATGGCAAAAGCTTAATATGAGAAGGATACTTATTTTACTGGTTATAGTATTTACTATATTTTTTATTTTAATAGATAAATCCATGTGGAGATATACGGGCAAAAAAGTTGTTATACTCGGGATAGATGGTTTTGATCCTTTTTTAATAGAAAAATTTTTAAAAGAAAACAAGCTGCCAAATATAAAAAAGATTATAGAACAAAACGGCTGTTTCAAGAGATTACAAACTATTTTACCACCGCAAAGTCCTGTTGTCTGGTCAAGTTTTATAACCGGTAAAAATCCTGGTAACCATAGTATCTTTGATTTTATCCAGATAGATAAAACTACGTATCAGCCATATCTCTCGACCTCAAAAAAAACAGATAAAAATAAAATAGAGAATTTACTAAAAGGAAAAACGTTTTTTGAGGTATTCGAAGAACATAAAATACAATGCACTGCTTTTAAATCTCCCTGTAATTTCCCACCCCGAAAAACAAAACAAAAGACTATCTCCTGTCTGGGAACACCTGATCTACTCGGCGGTTATGGAACAGTGTATATTTACACAAATAATATAGAATTATTAAACAAATTTCAAAAAGAAGATGGAATCGAGGTGATTAGAATTGAACTTAAAAGTAAGAGGCAAGAGGCAAGAAGCAAGAAGCAAGATATTTGGTTATCGGTGAACCGAACATCGAACATCGAAGACCAAACACCGAACTTAAGAAGCAAGTGTTTGCTGATTGGACCTGAAAATATGAAGATTGAGTTTGAGATAGTAGCAGATAAAGCAAATAAACTAAGTCTTTTAAAGATACAGGATAATAGAATCATCTTAAGAGAAAAGGAGTGGTCAGATTGGGTCAGGGTAAAATTTTATGCGATATCTTATTTTAAACCCATCTATGCTATAACAAAATTCTATCTAAAAAATATCTCGCAATATTTTGAACTTGTGGTATATCCATTACAGATCGACCCTCTTTATCCCGCAATGCCTATCTCAACACCAAAAAATTATTCAAAAGAATTATATCATAGATTTGGCGGGTATCCAACACAGGGGATGCCTGAGATACCTAACCTGCTGGAAAAAGGAGTACTGAATGATACTGAATGGCTTTTAAATGCTCTGGAAATATCTAATCAGAAATGGGAGATGCTTTTTTATGAGCTTGAAAAATTTTATGACGGGATTTTATTCTTCTATCTTTCAAGCTCTGACTTAATTTCACATCTGTTTTATACAAATACCGATGTTATGGAAACCTTTTATAAAGAAATAGATTTAAAGATAAAGAGGTTGCTGGATGTTATTGATGAAAAAACATTATTAATAATAATATCCGACCATGGATTTAAACCTGTATACAGAGAATTTAATCTCAACGCATTCCTTAAAGAAAAAGGTTATTTAAAAGTAATTAATGAATATGATAAAGAAAGCGAGTTTTTAATGAACGTCGATATACAGAGTAGCAAAGCATATGGTATAGGGTTTAATGCTTTATATTTACATAACGCCTCAGAACAAGATATAAAAAACATTATTCAGGACCTTGAAAACGTAGTTGATAAGAAAACCAGAATAAAAGTGATAAAGAGAGTTTATCAGGCAAACAAAGTATATAAAGGTCGATATATAAATATAGGACCCGATTTAATTATAGGTTATAATTCAGGATACAAAGTTACTACAGCCACAGCAAAAGGGATGGTAACTGACGATATTTTAATAGATAATACATCTAAATGGTGTGCTGACCATTGTATAGACCCGCAAGAAGTACCAGGAGTTTTTATATGTAATACTACGATAGAAAATCAGAACCCACATATAATGGATATTATACCCTCTGTAATACGATGGTTTGGTATAGAAACGAATGAAGACTTTGATGGAGAAGATTTATGTTTAAAAAGAAGATAGCTATCAGCAGGGATTTATATGAAAAATTAAAAAATCTCTCGAATGAAAAAGGATACTCATCAGTTGAAGAGATGATAATACATCTCTTAGAAAAAGAGATAGAAAAAAATAATAAAGAATCAAAAAAAACAGATGAACAATTAAAAGGCCTGGGTTATCTTTAAGTAATCCGTCAGTTATTGGTGCGGTAGAATTTACTTAAGAAGCAAGAAGCAAGATTAAGGAAACCTTGAGAGGATACATCTTTAATGTTTATAATAGACGCTATTATTGATTTGATATTAGCACCATTCGAAAAAACACATATTATTCTACCTGCCATATATATTTCATTTATACTATCATTGCTTATATTTATTATATTTAAAATGCTTTTTGATAAAAAGAAGGCAAAAGAAATATTACAAAAAATTGAGGTAATACTCTATGAGGCTTATCTTTATAGATTCAAAACAAAATATTTTTTGAAATGTTTAAAAAGATTAATCTCGGTTCTCTTTACAATGATATCAATGGCTTTAATACCTATCATCCTATCATCTATGGTTTTCGTTCTAATTTACATCGGGGTTGAGCGGAGATTAAATTATCGAAGTTTCAAAGAAAGAGAGAACATCATTATCTGCATAGATAATAGTAGTAATGATCTGATCGGTATTGAAAAAGATGATATAATCATAAAGGATAGTATCAGGGACCTGAATGAAATTTATTATAGAATAAAGGCTAATACTTCAGGAGAACATTATATTAAAGTAAAAAGAAAAAACAGGGAAGATGAACTGATCAAAATAGTAGTCAACAGAAACGTTATTGTAAAAAAATATCAGCAGGGAGTAACTGTATTTTATCCAGAGAACGATTCTTTATTTTTCGAGATAGCATTAATCAGTTTTACAATTATCTCTATTCTCTTTTTTATTCTATTAATTTAAGAACGATTTTATCTTCTTTAATGGGTATACGATGTCCGGGATATTTTCCATCTCCAGAAGAATTAAAAATTGACAAAAGTGTAGCAAAAATGATACAATATAACCGGAGGTAATGAAAAGATGAATAGACAAAACCCAAGAATAAATGTTGTAGTAGAAAGACCACTTTATAAGACAATCAAAATTCTTGCAAATAGAGACAATGTTTCCCTTTCTCAGAAAATAAGAGATCTTGTTTTAGAAGCACTGGAATATTTAGAGGATGCATCTCTTACAAAGATTGCCGAAAATAGAGAAAGGACTTTTACCCACAGGAGGGCATTGCCATCGAAGAACATGCTTAAATGACTTATAAAATTCTTTATCACCATAGAGTAAAAGAAAAAGATTTCTCTCATCTTGATTTGCATACTAAAAAGAAAATAATAGATACAATTGAGGAACGGCTTTCAATTGAACCCGAAAAATACGGTAAACCTTTAAGAAAACCTTTAGCCAGACATTGGAAATTACGAATAGGGAAATATAGAGTTGTTTATAAAATTATGAAAGATGAGATATGGATTTTGGCAGTAATACACAGAAATAATGTTTATGGGACTGTTTTAAGGCGGATATTCTAAAAATTCTTTTAAAAATGGGGAACCCTGTTCTATTAATTTAAGAACGATTTTATTTTTCATATTATAGATATATTTTTTTACAGGTAAATTTTGTAACTCTTTTTCTGTTACTATAAATAGATTATTCCCGCGAAGTTTGTTATAAAACGTTTCAACGTTTTCGTCGCAGACCATATATTTGCCAGCACTTTTGTATTTCTGATAATTTACAGGGTCGAGTCTCCCAAAAAATAAAGGAAAGATATAGGCATAATGTATCTTTGAAGATAAAACTATGTTATCATATCTATCATAATTCCCCTCTGCATATTCTATAGCTTCCTTAAGACCATATTGAAACCAGTCCTGAGAGATCGCTTCGTACATAAAAAAATAAGCTGATAAATAAAATATCATATCAACAATTATTAACGAGATAAAAATAACACTTAAACTAACTCTTATTAATCTCTTTCTATCTTTTAAATACTCTAAAAATACGAATATACCATAACCGGCTATTATCTCAGCAAACGGTAATGATGAGATTGACCTTAAAGAATGTGGGATGCCTTCATTGGTTAAAGAAGACGGTATAAAACCCGCAATAAATAAACATAAAAGCAATAATGATTGCTTGCTCTTCCATTTTATGATTGGATATAGGCCTAAAAGAAAAAACGGGATAACTGCTACTAAAATCTGTCCTGATAAAGGTATATTATGTCTTAAATTGGCATCACCTTTAATAAATAAAAAATTAAAAGAAAGATGAGTTCTAAGATTGAGAAAGAATTGTTTCAAAGGATACGGCGTATTAAAGATTGAAAGCTCGCCAAACCTTATATTTGCTTTACCAAAAAAAGAAGAATAATAGACAGGAATAATAATCAAAAAAAATAGAAAAAGAGTTAAAATAATATATTTGATGTTTTCTTTTTGTAAAATATCTTTGATATAAATTGTAAAAAATATGATTAACATTAATGGAATAAAGACTCTGCTAACAGAATAAGTATATAAAGATAAACCAAGCACCAATCCACCTAAAATAAAATATCTCGGGTTCTTTAAAGATTTTAAAAGAAGATACAACGAGAGCGTGGTAAAAAAAGGTAAAAGTATTGCTCTAAACGCAATCCTTGAAAACTGAAAGTGCCAGGGCGATACTGTTAATAATATCGCAGTAATTAAACCCACTTTTTTATTAAATAATTCTTTTGTAAATAAGTAGGTGGTTATTATAGAAAAAATACTTATTATTGCAGAGGTTAATCTTGTAGAAAATATATTTAACCCAAATAAATATATAACAGGCAGAGATAAATAATTATATAATGCCTCAGGATAATCAATATTATGATGGTTCATAAATAGAGGCAAAAATCTATTATACGGGTCATAACCTGTTTTAAGTATACTGTAAGTATTATAACCAGTGGCTGCTTCATCGCAGAAAAATCCACCTGGTATAGTATCTAATTTGTAAATCCTTAAAAATGACGCAATAAATAAAATAATACAGAGCAATAAGTTTATAAATTGCGGGTTTCGAGTTGCGAGTCTGTCTAATTTACAGATAGGCATCTCCTTCGAAAACATTGTAACTCTAAAGATATCAAGTAGAAGCAAGAAGCAAGATAACGGAAAAGAAAGATAACGAAAGAAGTGAGAAGTATCAGAAAAAATTTTAATCTTTGTATCTTTTTATCTTCTGCCTTCTGCCTTACTATATATATGCGTCTCTCTAACTGGTTCAGGGAGCCTGTATTTACGCGGCATCATCTCCCACAACCATAATA
>JBFMHD010000186.1:0-5542 GCA_040752395.1 Candidatus Hydrogenedentota bacterium | reverse complement strand
AAGAGTACTCATGAGCGCGGTTTGCGCTCTACACAAAGGATGAAAAACCAGATGTTTGTTTATCTTGCCTCTTGCTTCTACTTGATATTATTATAGTTACAATGTTTTTCAGAGGAGATATGCGAGTAAAAGTTTGTGGCATAACAAATCTTGATGATGCACTGATCTGCGTAAACGCAGGGGCTGATGCACTGGGTTTTAACTTCTGTCAATCGTCAAAACGATACATCGACCCTCAGGATGCAAAAGAGATTATAAAAAAATTACCACCGTTTATAAACAAGGTCGGTGTTTTCGCAAATGAGTTCATCGGTCCGATTAAATATATCGCTGATTTTACAGGGATAGATACGATACAGTTTTCAGGTCTCGAGACCCCTGAATTCTGTAATCAGTTCTTAGATTATCAATTTATAAAAACCATACATCTTGGTACGAGAAGACATACAAAAAATTCAATAAAATTGATTCTACATAGAACCAGAGAATATAATACAAATAATATAATGTTTGATTCTGGCTCTTTTAATACATTAGGCGGTACCGGTAAACCTTTCGATTGGAATATATTTGAGATTCTGAAAGATAATGAAATAATCAAAGATAAGAATATCATTATTGCAGGCGGTTTAAATTGTGATAACATAAAGGATATTTTAGCTATTTATAAACCATACGCTGTTGATGTTGCAAGCGGTGTTGAATCTGAACCAGGTATCAAAGACGCAAAAAAATTAAAAAGATTTATCTCTATTATAAAAAAGTTTCGAGAATAAGGTCGTTAAATGAATCTAAGTTTTCTTGATATACCAGAAAAAAGTTTTACAGAATCATTTGTTCGGATATTACCCTGCGGATATCAGTCAACAGTATCTTATATGTCCGGCACAGCTGAAGCGCCTTATTCTATACTTAAGGCATCACAGCAAGTCGAATATTTTTCTTCGTATTTAGAAAAAGATTCAAGCAAGATGGGATTCATCATTTGTGACCCACCAGTACTCGATTTAAGCTCAGTAAAGAATATGATGAAAAATATTTATAAACAGGCTCTTAAATATATACAAACAAATAAAATATTATGTACACTCGGTGGCGAACATTCGATATCATATCCAGTGGTTAAAGCCCATCAGGATAAATTAAAAATAAAATTTGATGTAATAGTAATTGATGCACACCTTGATTTGCGTGACTCTTATCAAGGCACAGAATATTCCCACGCATCTGTCTCAAGACGGATATCTGAAAACCATAAATTATGTATCATTGGTGCACGTAGTTACTGTAAAGAAGAATACCAATATGTAAAAAAGAATAAAAACAGAGTATTTCATCTAAAACCTGAAAAATGGGATGAAACAGCTCTCCTTGATGTTCTTAAAAAACTTAACGATAATATTTATTTATCAATCGATTGCGATGGGTTTGACCCGAGTGTTTTCCCGTCAACCGGGACACCTGTGCCCGGCGGTCTATTCTACTATCAGGGACTTGAAATAATTAAAATAATTATAAATAAAAAAAATGTTATAGGTTTAGATTTTGTAGAACTGATACCTGACAGATTTTACAGAGGGTCTGATTTCACAGCTGCCCAGCTTCTTTACGAAATCTTCAGTATGATCTACCTGAAGACTTTATTAAAAATCTGATACCTCTCACTTCTTCCGTTATCTTGCTTCTTGCTTCTTAATTCCACCTATAATTGATGGGATACAAAATTAATATACTACTCTTGCAGGCGGGAAACCGTTAAAACACGTGGCTGAAACTATGGTATAAGCCCCTATGTTTTCAGCATATAACAGGTCATTTATCTTTAGTTCTGGCAGCATTTCGCCACTTTTTATTTTTAACTTTTATTCGGGGCGAGTGGATTTGAACCACCGACTTCCTGCTCCCAAGGCAGGCGCGCTAAACCGAGCTGCGCTACGCCCCGAGTGTAATTTTAATAGTGAAACCCTTTTTTAAATAATAATGATTCAACTTCTGAAGCTGTCAGTCGGAGCAACTTAACCAACTTGTACCTCCAATGCTTCAGTCAATATTTCTTTACTTAACATTTCTTGTTTTTCTTCTTCGGACATTGAATCAAGATATAAATTTATTGCCTCTCTTATATTGACTCTAACTTCATCTAAAGTGTCTCCCTGTGTCTGACAGCCTTCCAAATCAGGACAGAATGCATAAAAACCATTATTATCTTTCTCTATAACAACAGTTATCTTATAATTCATTGTTTTCACCTCGCTTAAATATTTATATCCAGTTTAACTATTTTAATAAAAAATGCAATTTATTTTTATAATTAGTTTTTAAATGTTATGTAATATGGAGAATTAGTAATAATTGAGAATGTTCCTGTAGGAATTTGTCAAAATTGTGGAAAGAATAGCTATGGTCAAAGAGAAGGCAATAAGGACCATTACAGTACCTGTAACTGATTTTAGAGAAGCAGTAGCACTTTAAGATAAAATAATATTATACTGCTCCACTGAAACATGAGACACAGAAAAAGAAAAGAAAAATAAAAAAAATAACTTGACGTATGAAAACGTTTTCATAAATAATCTAACTAATAGAGTAAATATAAAGAATGGTATCAAATTTGCATTATATAATTCCACTATGAAAAAAACTGACATTCTGGTCATACACCTTTTTTTAATGTTTGCCTCTTCTTGTTTGCTTGCTGTGGGATGGGAAAATAAAGGGTATTTTACTCTAAAAAATATTGATGGCAGAGAGATATTTAGCGATCCCGACGGTAGCACATTCTACTCAATCGGTATGGTATATGCCTATGGTCCTGAAAACCCTGAGCTTAAAATCAAGCTTACTCCTGAAAAAGTAATAAATGACCTCGAAATAATAAAGGAACACAGCTTTAACACTTTAAACCTTTACGGTGATTTGTTTCTTGATTCTATACTTCCCTGGTGCGATAAAAATAAAATGGCTGTTTATTTCAGAACCAAATACGCAGAAGAAAATTTTCCTGACTTTTTAGACCCTGCCTTTTTTGATAAAGTCAAAAAATATTATGACGAGTTTTACAAAAAAATCAACAATCATCACTGCGTTCTTGCAATCGATATGGATCAGAGATGGATGCTTGCGGATGCTGATTGGAGCGGAACACTTCATGGTTCTAAACTTAAAATCGGTGATAAAACGCTTTCATATCTTCCAAACTGGCTCAAAGATAAATACAATTCTATCGATGTTCTTAATAAAATCTGGAATAAAAATTATTTAGATTTTAATGATGTGTTAAAAGACGAGGAAATAATAAAAGCTGAAGCGATAGGTCTAAAACCGTATCGGCTGGACCTTGTTTTATTCTCAAACTGGTCCATAAACTCATTCCTTCAAAAACTGACCACATATATGAAATTTCTTAATCCCAATTACCTCATAACCTACACGACCGAGCTTCCCGAAGTATTTCTCTTCCCATTATCAACAAAACAAAACAGCGGTATAGATTTTATCTCACCTGTGCATTACAATAGTGATGCTCATTTTAACCGTGACTGGATAGCTGCAGCTAAACTAATTTTTCAGTCAAAATTTCACTATGATTTGCAGAACTTGACAGTTTATATCAGCGAAACTGGTTTTAGAACAGACCCTCTTTCTCAGACCCCGCCTGCTATGATGTATGCCTCATCTAAATTGAGAGACAAAGAGCATCAAGCTGAAATGTATTTACGCGAGATGACTCTTCTAAACGCTTTACCTTTTATATCAGGTTGGGGTTATTTTAAGTTTTATGATAAATGGTTTGAGGGTGACTTTGGTTATATAAATGATGATGTGAGTTTAAAACCTATCTCAAAAACTGGTAAAATTCTAAACAAAAAATTACCAATCAATCTAAAACAGGAAAAAGAACCTATTGTATGGATATATTATCCGCAATATGCTTTTTCATCGAATTACGCAAGTTCCAAACAATATCAAACACTTGTTCTATTACTTGAAAACGAATACCTGAAAAAATATGAAACGATAATTAATAATCTTTTACGGTCTCTTGACAGCCCATCTGATGAAAACATTAAGAAACCTCTAAACGAGTTGGTCTCTGATTTTGACAGGTTATGGTTGCCTTTCAAGTTTACTGATACGATACCCAATGATGATAAACCGATAATTTTAGCAGGCAGATCTCTTGAGGTAATTTCTCTTTCTGATAGGGAAAAACTAAAAAATAAAAAAACCATAACTTTGGGAGAAATCGGGAAACAGGATGAAGGGTATAATAAGACTGATGATTGGTATCTTGAGATACTTGGTATTAATACAAAAGAGCTCAAAGATAAATATCAGACTCATCCCCTACCATTTGATTACTCTTTTTCGAACAACGAAATAATATGTAACAGTTGCAATACTCATTTTATAATATCAAAAACAGCTGATGATAATCTCTGTTATTTAAAATGTATGAAACAAAAAATCGACATTGCAGATGATTATTACACTAAAATCCATTTTCTTATAGCATCTTCATCAAGTGATTACTGTGAGAAAATCAGTCTTCTGTATCAAGACAGAACCATAGAGCAGAGATACTTTGCTCCAACTATACCTTCGTATCTTGAAAAACCGAATTTTGGCCATCTCGGTTTAGTAGAAAAAGTAAATTATCAAACCGTTTACATTACTCATCTTGATATAAGCTGTAATATTATGAAAAAGCTCGATGCTATTATACTTCCTGATAATGAGGAGATATATCTTTTTGCTGTCTCATTCAATAATTCCGGAAAGGTTAATAATTCCTATGTTGAGATTAATTTCGGAGATGACAGGATAAAGGGTAGCTCTCCCTGGGTTTTTCTTTTAGATAACATTACAGAAAAAAATTATAATATACTTGCGAGGTTTGGAAATGGATATCCAGCCGTGATACAGACCAATGACGCGCGGCATACAGCATTTTTATACGACGCTTTAACCTGGGACAGTAAAAACGACGAGATTAGCAGAGAGATTGAATCTCAATCTAATATCTTACTTCAGTTGATAAAATAGCTATGATTAAAAAACTCTTATTATTCGGATTAACGTCTTTACTTATCAGTAGTTTAGAAGCCAGAATTTTAAATACATTTTTATTATGCGGACCTTTTTCAGGGGAGCTTGAAACCGAATATATAAAAGACGAGGCTCTGTTAAGACCAAACGTCGGTTTTGTTTCATCTGACAAAAAATGGAAGATTTATTCTTCGGTAACAAACATCATAGATTTTGAAGATAAATATGCATTCGGTTACAATGACAATCAAGTCACTTATGCTTATGTTGAAATATACTCAGATGATTTTGGCAAATTAATAGAATTAAAAAGAGTTGTGCTTTTATGGGAAACAGCGTTTGCTAAATCTTATAACTTTGCTGTATCAATGTTTTTCAGAGGAGTTCTATATGAATAAAATAAAAATCAAAAACAGAAAATTGATTCTAAATAAAAAAGAACTACCACTTTTAAGTGGTGAGGTTCATTACTGGAGATTAAATCCTGATTGCT
>JBFMHD010000185.1:2334-5543 GCA_040752395.1 Candidatus Hydrogenedentota bacterium | reverse complement strand
AAAAGAGTCGTGAGTCACAAGTCGCAAGTCGTGAGTCAAAACAGGACTCGAGACTCAAGACTCAAGACTTTTCAGCAGGCTCCGGGCTTCAGGCTCCAGCCGGCTGTGGTCCGTAGCCTGTAGCCTGTAGCCTGAATTATTAGAGTTACAGCGTTTTTCAGAGGAGGAGATATGAAAAAATCTAGATTTATATTTAGCATCGCCTTAATACTGATTTTAACCACCCCTATTTTAAGCGTTCAGGAGCTTTCCTATGATAACCCGAAAGCAAGTAAGGTTATAGTTGCGGGTGACTGGGTCGAGTGGGCTGATGCTGGCGAGATGGAGAAACGGGCTGATGGCAAATGGTATTTCTCACTTAATGGCATTGAACCAGGAAGGCACGAATATAAATTTAAGCCTGATGGTAATTGGGAAGATGGACCAAACAGGATAATAATAATAACTGAGGATAGTTTTGAAGAAAAGACATTAGATGAGGTTGAGTACAGAACAAAGAATGCGATGTATGTAGAGATTGCAGGTGACTGGCTTAACTGGGGTAGTGAGATGATGGAACAGAAAAGTCCAGGTGTTTTTGTTTATCCTGCTAATAAAATCCCGTTTGGCAGGCATGAGTATAAATTTAAACCAAATGGTCAATGGGAGGGAGGCGATAACAGGGTTTTACATATCAACGAAGAGGGTAAAATATATAAACCTATTGAATTCTTTTCTTATGCAGGCATCGATGATTTTAACAAAATTACTCTTATACTGAAAAGAGGCATAGATTCTTTATCTAATATAAAATTTGAGATTGATAATGATGCAACGGTCATTGATGCTCTGTTATCAGAAAAAGAAGATATTTTTTATAACCAGGGATATAAAAGTGAGAATGGCTATATAGTATTTTTATTTTTAGAACAACTTTATTGTGGAGATTTAGACCCTTCTAAAGACAGGGTCTTTCTTGCAGGTGAATTTAATAACTGGACTACTAACAATTCTTCTTATCAACTTACCGACGATGAAGATGATGACCTATGGATATTTAAATTAAATAAAAATCAGATATCAGGTGATAAAACGACTTTCAAGTTTGTTGTGAATGGGAACCAGTGGATTGCGCCATCAGCTTTAGCACCGAATGCTTTAGATGATGGCAAAGGGAATATAAATTTTTCTATGGATTTGTCACAGACTGAATCCAAAAAAGTTATAGAATTAACAACAACACCGCTTGATATATCGAATAATTATTATCTAACTGTTACAGGGCTCTGGAAAAAGCCGATCAAAAAAATGTTAAACCCGGCTAATATATTAAATAAATTTTATTCAAACAAAAGGCTCGGCACTTTTTTTGATACTCAAACTGATAAACAGGTTTTCAGATTGTTTTCTCCAAGAGCTAAAAAAGCTAAATTATATATTTTCAAAGAACATAACGATAATACGCCGATTATAGAAGAGGATATGATTAAAGATAAAGATGGTGTATGGGAAACGTCGATTAGTGGGTATTATGACAAATATTATTACAAGTATCGTATAGATGGGCATAAAGGCGAAGGTGAAGCGTATGACCCGAATTTTTATCTATCTGATTTATATGCAAGAGCAAATGTCCAGCACGATGGTAAATCTATAATACTGCAGGATAATTATTTTGACGGCACTTTTTCAGAATGGACTGACGAAGATTATAAAACCCCTGCAATCAGCGATCTTGTCATCTCAGAGATACATATTAGAGATTTTACAGCTGACCCGAGTTCAGGGGTAACTCTTGGATTAAGGGGTAAATATTTAGGGTTTGTTGAAACCTCAGGTAAAGGTACTGGTATAGACCACCTTTGTGAGTTAGGCGTTAATGCTATTGAGTTTTTACCTTTGCATGAGTTTGATGATAATTATAAAGCAAAAGATTATCACTGGGGCTATATGTCGAGTCTATATTTCCCACCTGAATCCTCCTATGCTACTGACTGGACCGCTGGTAAGCAGGTAACTGAATTTAAAAAACTTGTTGATACCTTGCACGGTAATGGGATCGCTGTCATTGTTGATGTTGTTTACAACCATGTTGGTAGCCCTAATTATTATGCAAAATATGATAATAAATATTATTTCAGGTTTACTGAAAAAGGGAGTTATTCTAATAATTCAGGATGCGGTAATGATTTTAAAACAGAGTCACCTATGGCTCGTAAATTAATCATTGATTCACTCATTCACTGGATAAAAGAATATCATATTGACGGGTTTCGGTTTGATTTAGCCGCGCTTATTGATATGGATACTTTAAAGAAAATCGATACCGAGCTTCGCAAAATAAAAGAGGATGTAATTTTAATTGCAGAACCCTGGGGCATGGGTGTTCCTGACATTAAAGGTAAAGTAAAGGATTCAAAATGGCTATACTGGAATGATGATTTCAGGAACAAAGCAAAAGATTTTGCTCATTCAAGAGCCAATAGAAGCGAGATAGAGGTTATTATTAATGGTACAACTGCCTGGTGGGCTCCGAACCCAGCTGCAAGTGTTAATTATGTTGAATCGCATGATGATAGAACATTAGCTGACGATTTAACAGGAAGAACTGACCATAATGCTAAATTATCTCTTGATGAAACTGATATTAAGCGTAATAAAATCTGCGCTACGCTTATTTTTATGAGTTTAGGTGTGCCTATGATTGCAGAGGGTCAGGAGATTAATCGCTCAAAAGGAGGGATCGGTAACTCGTACAACGCGGGTGATGAGGTTAATGCAGTGAAATGGTCTGAAAAAACAAAGTATTTAGAGTTGTATCAATTTTATAAAGGATTGATAGCATTAAGAAGGTCTGATAAAGGAAGATGTTTACGGATATCCAGTGGACCTCCACCAGGATATATCCGATTCATACATCCGGAGGATAATAATAAAGCTATCGGATATATAGTTAATTCTCATGGTATTAACAACATTAAAAGAATTGTTGTAATTATTAATCCTGAGAGATATAAAGATGTAAATTATTCATTTGAGTTACCGGGAAATTCAACGTATACTTGTATTGCGGATATTGATAAAATAGATTTAAATGGTATAGATACGAGGAGATATTCAGGGAGTATGAACTTAAGGCTTGAACCGCTTAATCTTCGTATATTTGTAGAAGATTAGAGCAGCACCGCCGTATTAGAGGAGTGGTCATGAGCGCGGTTTGCGCTCTACAC
>JBFMHD010000185.1:0-2234 GCA_040752395.1 Candidatus Hydrogenedentota bacterium | reverse complement strand
ATACGAGGAGATATTCAGGGAGTATGAACTTAAGGCTTGAACCGCTTAATCTTCGTATATTTGTAGAAGATTAGAGCAGCACCGCCGTATTAGAGGAGTGGTCATGAGCGCGGTTTGCGCTCTACACTATTGGGTTATTGGGTTATTGCGTTTTTGGGTTTTTGCGCTCTACACAAAGTATGAAAAACTAGATGTTTGTTTATCTTGCTTCTTGCCTCTTGCTTCTACTTGATATTATTATAGTTACAATGTTTTTCAGAGGAGTGTTAATTTTATGGTTAAAAAAGTTATTTTAACAATAGCAAGTACAATTTTATTTATCAATCCGTCTTATGCAGGACTCTTTGATGACTTAACAATAATAAGTGAAAAAGAGATAAAAGAGATGCAGGATGAGATAGTCCGATTAAGGGATGAGAATGCTAAACTAAGAGAGGAGAACGAGAGATTAAAAAAAGATATGTCAGTAAAACAGACGAGGACTTTTGATAAAGAAGAGATAGAGGTATTAATTTCTGTACCAGAAATCACTGATGGCGATACAGAAGATTATGTGCAGACCGAAAGTTATGACCACTGGTATGCAATTGTTGATTTTAAAACAACTAAAGAGATTGATTCTTTAAAATTAACATTTAATAATGATTTTGTTAAAACAGGCATTACTGTAAGTTTCTACAACGAGAGAGATGAGCGCTGGCAGATAGAGGATGATTTTTCTATAACAGATAAAGAAGTGACAATCAGGTTCAGGCACCCACTTGTTACCAATAAACTCAAACTCATTCCTGACCGCAATATCAAGAACTTGAATGATTTGCGAATCTTAAACCTTTCAGTTGAAGGATATTAAAATTGCTAAAAGAGATAGTCTATCTTAAATCTAAACCACTGCATAACCATATTTTTACCAGTAGAAGCAGATAAATTCGCCCTTACTAATTTTGGATTATTTTTAAGAAAGGGGGTTAATTTTTATGATAAAGGCTTTGTTTATATGCTCTCTGATTTTTACAACTAACCTTTTAGCTGAGGTGAACAAATTAAAAGTTGAAGTTAAAGACATTAAAACTAATTTGGTGCTTGTCATTTCAGCTGAGACAGACAAGGACGGTTATTATGTCGGCTACTCTTTATATACAGCTACTTATGCTGACCCGACAAAAGATTTAAAATCAGATTTAATAAAAGTAGAGAATAAAAAAATAAATAAAACAATAACTATCCCTGAAAATTTTAATAATGGAAGCTATGAAGTTGCTTTATGGGGTAAAAAAGTTGAAAAGAAAGATTGTACAAATCCAGGATGCCAGTATTGCAGCACCTATGGTTATCATTTAGAAAACCAGCTTGATTATAAATATGGTCAACTTACTCTGTCTTCATCTCAAACTGATACAGCTTTGTTAAAGTCCGAGGAGGGATGTAAATTCAGTTTTGATGCAAGATTGGTCAAAGACAATGTAAAAAAGACCTGTAAAATAGTAGCAAGAGGTTATGTGGTTGATGGTCCGATCTATCTTGTTCGTGCAATATATAGAAGAGGGATTAGAGACATTGTTAGAGAGGGTGACTATAAATTTATCGAGTTAAAAGAGGGACCATTTGAAAAATCCTGGGATATTACAGGCGATATGGTGGGAGGAAAATATGAGATTTCTTTATGGAAGAAGATAGTAAGGAAATCAGAATGCCCGAATTACAATACAAAAGGCTGTTTGTGGTGTTCTAAATACGGCTTTCATCTCGAAGACAACCTTGCATATAAATCCGCTAAAATCAAGTGAGTTCACCCGCAGTTTTTATATTTACCTTCTTCTTTTGTAGTGCTCCCCGTTTGTCGAGACATTTTTTAGTAAATTTTCGGCACATTTTGACCTGACCATTCTAAAAACAATTCATCCTGACATTATTCCGACTGACATCCTGTCAGCCGGGCAAAGACACACACAAGAAAAAACTTTGTGCCTCTGTGCCTTCTCCTCCTGTCTTCTGTCTCCTGTCTCCTAATTTTCAATTTTTTAATCTTTCAATCTTTTTATCTCCTGTCTGCCTTTGCGCCTCAAACCGTAGATGATCTAATATTAACCAACTCCACCGAAGACCGAGGCTTTACCTTTGTTTAAAAAATTGTTATTGACAAAATTTGTAAAATATTATTAGTAAAGGGTTATGAATAATAAAAAAGTTATTGAGTATAAAGATAAAAGTAACGGCTATGTAACCAAAGGTGA
>JBFMHD010000184.1:0-5584 GCA_040752395.1 Candidatus Hydrogenedentota bacterium | reverse complement strand
CGTAGCCTGTAGCCTGTCCTGATACTTCTCACTTCTTCCGTTATCTTGCTTCTTGCTTCTACTTGATATCATTATAATTACAATGTTTTTCAGAGGAGGATTCTTTATGAAGATTACGGAAATAATGAGTGAAGACTTGATAGAACCTTCATTAAAAGCCACCACAAAAGATGAAGTCATTGAGGAGCTTGTTGATCTGGCATTAAAAAAACAGAAAAATATCGATAAATCCGCTATTATAGCTGCTGTTAAGCAGAGAGAAGAACTAATGAGTACAGGTATAGGTAATGATATAGGGTTACCACACGCTAAAACAAATGCAGTACCTGATTTGATCATAGCTTTTGGACGTAGTTTAAAAGGCATAGATTTTGGAGCTTTAGATGGCAGACCTGTAAAAATATTTTATCTCTTACTTGCGCCAGAAGATCAATCAGGGCCCCATGTTAAAGCCCTGGCTCATATATCAAGACTTTTGAAACACGCTTATTTTCGTGATGCTTTATTAAGTGCTAAAAATGCAAAAGAGATTTATGAAATAATAAAAGAAGAAGAAAAACAAAAATGATACCTCTCACTTCTTCCGTTATCTTGCTTCTTGCCTCTTACTTCTACTTACAATTTACAATGGAGCGAAGCAACAAGATGAACGAGTTTGAAATAAAACCTGAAAAAAAAGAGTGCTTTATAGTTGATATAATCCAGTCCCCGGCTATAGCTGAGAACATAGAACTCATCGCAGGTATGAATAATTTGAAAAAATATTTTATTCGTGAACCGCTCATACATCGACCAGGCCTCGCTTTAGCAGGTTATCTGGAGCATTTTGATTATGACAAGGTTCAGGTTTTCGGTCAGAATGAAGTAAGCTATCTTTTAAGTCTCCCAGAAAAACAATTAAAAAAAAATTTAGAAAGATATTTTAGTTTTCCCATACCATGTATCTTTATAACAGAAAATATGGAGATACCGCCGATACTTCTGAAATACGCAGTAGATAAAGAACTGCCACTTATAAAAGTTAAAGAACCGACCTCGGATTTCATAAGAAAAATAACTGATTTCTTAGAAGAAAAACTCACACCCTCTATTACTGTTCACGGCGTGTTTATGGAAGTATTTGGTGTCGGCGTACTTATGATAGGGAAAAGCGGAGTCGGTAAAAGCGAGAGCGCTCTTGATTTAATTGAAAGAGGCCATAGACTTATCGCTGATGATGTTGTTGATATTAAACGTATGCCAGGCGGTATCCTTATAGGTAGCGGAGCACATATTATTAAACATCATATGGAGATCCGCGGTGTCGGTATTATAAATATAAGAAGTATTTATGGGGTTAGAGCGATAAGAGAACAACACAGGGTAGATGTTATAGTTAATCTTGAGATATGGGTTGAAACAAGAGATTATGATAGATTGGGACTTGAGGATTCGTTTCAGAACGTTATGGATATAAAAGTACCGCTTATTTTAATCCCGGTGAGACCAGGTAGAAACATCGCTGTGATTATTGAAGTGGCTGCTATGAATCAGAGACTTAAAATGATGGGTTATCATGCAGCAAGAGAATTTAATAAAAAACTCGTTGAATGGATAGAGAATCAGGACAAGATTTAATATGAATACCGCTGTTTTAATGATATCGAAAGAACTTGAGATACAGAATAAACTTGGATTACATGCACGCGTAGCTGCGTTAATTGTTCAGACCCTCAATAAGTTTCAATCAGAAACTTATCTTATAAAAGATGGTGAGCGAGTTAATGGTAAGTCTATAATGGGAGTATTGATGCTTGCTGCAACTAAAGGCAGTAAGATTAAAGTAGAGATTGAGGGTGAAGATGCGGACAAAGCTATGAAGGCTTTTGAGGATTTAATTAACAGCAAGTTTGGAGAAGAATAACTTTGATCGCCAGAAGACTGAAACAAGAGATAAGATTACAAGGTATACCTGCGTCCCCGGGGATCGCTATAGCCGAAGTCAATCTTCATACCCCGGAGATTGACGTAACAAGATATGTGATTGATACAAGAAAGATTGAAGAAGAGGTACAAAGAGTCAAACAAGCCATAGAGGAGTGTAAAGCAGATATTTTAAATCTTAAAGAAAAGATAGGTGGTAAAACAGATGAAATCGGAGCCGATATTTTTGAAGCCCACATATTACTGCTCGAAGACCCGCTTTTAATAACTGAAGTTACAAGTAAAATCCGAAAAGAAAAGATTAATTCTGAGTTTGCATTACTTGAAACCATAGAGAAATTTAAAGAAAGATTTGAAGATATTAATGATGAATATATCAAAGAAAGGAAAATGGATATCCAGGACGTAGGCCTTCGAATATTAAAGAAATTAACAAAATGGGATGAAAAACATAAAATTAAAAAACCATCACTTATAGTTGCACAGGATTTAACACCCTCTGATAGTGCGGGTATGGATAAAACTTTTATTCTCGGGTTCGCTACAGCGGTTGGCAGCAGAACCTCGCATACCGCCATCCTTGGTCGATCACTGAATATACCAGCTGTTGTTGGAATAAAAGATATTATGATATATGCCAGGCCTGGCGATAAAATGATTATCGATGGTGAAGAAGGTTTAGTTATTTTAAATCCTCTAAAAAGGACTGAAAATAGATATATAAAAAAACAGTTCGAAATTGAAGAACATAGAAGAACACTTATCACTTTGAAAGACCGAGGAACTGTCACTATTGACGGCATAAAAATAAAAATTCTGGCAAATATTGAGAACCCTGATGAAATAGTGCCCTCCCTTGAAACAGGTGCCGAAGGTGTCGGACTTTTTAGAACTGAGTACCTATTTCTTGATAGACTTGACTTCCCAAAAGAAGATGAACAATACAGGGAATATTTAAAGGCTGTAAAATTATTAAAAGATAAACCATTGGTGATTAGAACTATTGATGTTGGTGGAGATAAAGTTTTCAAAGACGGTGAATACATAAGAGAACAGAACCCATTCCTTGGGTTACGCGCAATAAGATTTTCTTTATTTAACAAAGATATGTTTATTACTCAGCTGCGGGCTATCCTGCGTGCCTCTGAACACGGTAATGTTTATGTTATGTTTCCTATGATATCGAATATATATGAGTTACAGGAAGCAAAAAAGTGCTTACAGAAGGCAAAAGAAGAATTAAAAAAAGAGACCGATATAAAAGTGGGTATAATGATTGAGATACCAGCTGCCGCCCTTTTAGCTAAACATTTTGCAAAAATTGTTGATTTCTTTTCAATAGGTACAAATGATTTGCTGCAATATACTCTCGCGGTTGATAGAGGTAATGAACACGTGGCACATTTGTATAACCCGCTTCACCCCGCAAACCTTAGATTAATCAAAGAAACCGTTGACGCAGCTAATGAAGCAGGTATTGAAGTGGGGATTTGTGGCGAGATGGCTTCTGAAATTGAGTTCATTCCACTATTGATTGGTCTTGGGATTAGAGAATTCAGTGTCAGTATAGCCTCTTTACTTGAAGTGAAAAATATAATTATGCATTTAGATACAACCACGATTAAAAATATAATCCCACCACTTCTTGAACTACCCTCCCATGAATTAGTAGAAAAAAAACTGAAAAAAACTATCGGTCCTATACTCAAAAAAATAGGTGCTTTTGATTAATGAACAATATTCGAAATTTTGCCATAATAGCTCATATAGACCATGGTAAATCCACTTTATCTGATAGACTCATTGAAAAAGCAGGACTATTACAAAAAAAAGAAAAAATAGAACTCATTATGGATGATATGGAGATAGAAAGAGAACGGGGCATAACTATTAAAGCAAATACCGCAAGACTAAAATATAATTTTCGTAATGAAGAATATATCTTAAATCTTATCGATACACCAGGACACGTTGATTTTTCATACGAAGTTATAAGATCTTTAGGGGCAACCGAAGGCGTCATATTACTTGTTGATGCGACACAGGGCGTTGAAGCCCAGACCATTGCTAATTTATATCTCGCTATGGATACAGGTAAGATTGTCATACCTGTCATTAACAAAATAGATGTTAAAAACATAAATCTTGATAGAATACGAAATCAGATTATAGACCTTGGTTTTTCTAAAGATGAGATACTTTATATAAGTGCCAAAACAGGAGAGGGAATTGACAGCGTATTTTGTAGTATTATAGAGCGGATTCCACCACCCTCTGGCTCAACTGACGCCCCTTTCAAAGCACTTGTTTTTGATGCTAAATATGATGATTACGTTGCAGGTGTCATTTATATCAGAGTGTTTGATGGTAAAATTAAACAAAAGATGAAAGTAAAATTTTATAGCGGAGAGAAAGTTTATGAGGTTCAGGAGATAGGTTATCTTACGCCTGAAAGAGCCCCATCTGATAAACTTACAGCAGGTGAGGTCGGTTATTGTATCGCCGGGTTTAAAAGTTTACGCGAAATAAAGATAGGTGATACGCTTTATAATGTCTCAGTCCCTGAAATAAAACCTGTACCAGGTTATAAAGAACTAAAGCCTATGGTCTTTTGTGGTATGTATCCTGTAAGAGGCACTGATTTCGAAGAATTAAAAAAAGCGCTTCTAAAACTTCACTTAAATGATACATCGTTTGAGTTCAGCCAGGAAACATCTAATGCACTCGGCTTTGGATATAGATGCGGATTCCTCGGATTATTACATATGGAGATTATTCAGGAACGATTAGAGCGAGAATTTAATCTCGATCTGATTGTTACCGCGCCTAACGTAAAATATAAAGTTGTTATGAAAAATAACGAGACCGCTTACTGTGAAAATCCTTCTAAATTCCCAGATACCGCTATGATTGATTACGTCGAAGAACCTTATCTTGACCTGAAGATAGTATCACCTTCCTTTTATGTTGGCTCTATACTGGATATTTTAAATGACAGAAGAGCTATACAAAAAGAGATGATATATCTTGACTGCGAGAAAGTGATGCTCGAATATGAGATGCCGTTAACTGAAATGATATTTGATTTCTATGATAAACTAAAATCAATTAGCAGAGGTTATGCATCAATGGATTACAGCAACCTTCATTACAAAAAATCAGATATGGTTAAAATTAATATCTTAGTTAATGATGAACCCGTTGATGCATTAAGTGTCATTGTTCATAAAACAAAGGCTTATAGATACGGCAAAAATCTTGTTAAGAAATTAAAAGAGGTCATCCCACGACATCTATTTACAATCCCGATCCAGGCAGCCACAGGCAGTCGAGTGATAGCTCGGGAGAACATATCAGCGCTTCGCAAGAACGTGACAGCAAAATGTTATGGCGGTGACGTGACTCGTAAACGAAAACTGCTCGAACGACAGAAAGAGGGTAAAAAAAGAATGAAGAAAATCGGTAAGGTCGAGATCCCGCAACAAGGCTTCCTCGCTGTCCTGCGCGCAAACGAACCTGAATAAATGCGTTATTGCGTTCTTGCGCTCTACACAACGTATGAAAAACTAAAGATGATATGAAAAGAGTCGTGAGTCGCAAGTCGTGAGTCAAAACAGGACTCGAGACTCAAGACTCAAGACTTAAGACTTTTCAGCAGGCT
>JBFMHD010000183.1:0-5596 GCA_040752395.1 Candidatus Hydrogenedentota bacterium | reverse complement strand
ATACCTATTCAGCTGAAAGCCATTATTTATTAACCCATACTTCTATGACCGCGATTGTCATTCACACTGATCTACCCTCACAAAATCTATATCCTTTGTTATTTCGTTCCATCAAAGATTATTTAGTAGGTGACTATAAGCCTGATATAAAACCCGTGTTAAAAAAACCTCCAACCCACAAACGCCGTTTCTTTGATTGAGACCGTCTTCAATCTCAGTATGTCTTGGAACAGGCTGGCTCCTTCCGGTTTTTATATTTTTGTACCAATCGAATAACTCTTTTCTTTTCAAATTGCTATTTCCATCAATTGATATGGTTGTGCGTCTGGCACTCATATTAAGTTTTTAGATATATTTTTTGCAGAATTTCAATTTATTATTTTTTATACCATTTGGTGCCAGATTTGGTGTCTTTGAGGTATATCCCTCGTTTTTCAAGGAGTAATCGGATCTCATCAGCACATTTATAATCCTTACGTTCTCTTGCCTGCTCTCGCTCCATAATTAATGCCACATCCTCGCTTGTGATCTCGTCTTTAATAACAGGTATTATCTTGAATAAATCGTCCATTCTATACAAAGTGTCCCGATGTTCTGCAATCTCTTTTAAATTATTTGCTTCTATACATTTATTTATCTCAGATACCAGCTCAAACATTATTCCAATAGCTTTACCAGTATTAAAATCGTCTTTTAAACTATTATAAAACTCCTCGATCTCAGCGGTTTCTTTGGTAGTTGAACAAACATTCAATTCATCAAGTCTTGTTTTTAAATCTTTTAAGCGCATAACCGCTGACTCTGATGCATCGAGATCCTCGATAGAGAAATTAAGCGGGTGGGAGTATTTTGTTTTTAATATAAAATGTCTAATAGCTTCAGGTGACCATCTTTTGAGCGCCTCACGTATAGTAAAAAAATTACCTAAAGATTTAGACATCTTTTCTTTGTTAATAGTTACAAACGCATTGTGAACCCAGTATCTGGCAAACTCTTTGCCTGTATATGCCTCGCTCTGTGCTATCTCATTCTCATGGTGTGGAAAAATCAGGTCACTACCTCCACAATGTATCTCAAAACTCTCTCCTAAATATTTCATACTCATAGCTGAACATTCTATATGCCAGCCAGGCCGTCCCTTGCCCCAGGGGCTATCCCACGAAGGCTCGTTCTCTTTAGAATATTTCCATAAAACAAAATCAAGTGGGTTCCTTTTCTTCTCGCTTACCTCCACCCGGGCCCCTGCTATCAGCTCCTGTAAATTTTTTTTAGATAATTTACCGTAAGCAGGAAATTTATCTATTGAAAAATATATATCGCCACAAGAGTCGTATGCATACCCTTTTTGTAGCAAACCAGCTACTATCTCTATCATTTCGGGAATATGTTCTGTAGCTTTAGGTTCTATCGTTGCTTTATCAACCCGTAATAACTCCATATCTTTGTAATATTCTTCTGTATATTTTTTTGCTATTTCATCCCAGGGCGTCTTTTCCGAAATAGCCCGATTGATTATTTTATCATCTATATCAGTGATATTTCTTACATAGGTAACTTTAAACCCCTCTTGGATTAAAAATCTCCTGAATACATCAAAGAGTATAGCACCCCGTGCATGGCCTATATGTGAATAATCGTATACAGTAACACCACAAACGTACATTCCTATCGATTTATCGTTTCTTAATGAGTGTATCTCTTCTATCCTGCCTGTGAGAGTATTAAATATCCTGATACTCATTGGATTGACTCTTTAAACTTATTGAGTCTATTTTTTATTAAAGTAATATTCATTATACCGATTAATTTATCAAGTTCAGGTCCTTTTTCTCTACCTGTTATCAATATTCTAAAAGTATGATACAACTCCTTACCCTTAATCCCTGTCTCTTTTTGAATTTCTTTTAATAATGTCATTATAGAAGTAGGATCAAGTTTCTCCTGGTTGCTAAAATAATCATAGACTTTATCAAAGAGCACTTTTTTAGTTTTAATCTCATCCACAAGTTTTAAATCTTCTATTTTAGAAGATGTAAGAGTTTTCATATTTTCAAGTACTTCCGGCAAAGTCTCTCCATGGTCTTTAAATGCATTATAAAATTCTGGTTTAACAACAAAATTTTTTATTACAGGGTTATCTTTATTATATTCATTAATTCGTTCAGCCCATACTTTGGGGGTTAATTTTCTTATCTTTATGCCATTC
Source organism: Candidatus Hydrogenedentota bacterium (assembly GCA_040752395.1). Classification (GTDB taxonomy): domain Bacteria; phylum JBFMHD01; class JBFMHD01; order JBFMHD01; family JBFMHD01; genus JBFMHD01. Next base: position 3,390 of record JBFMHD010000183.1, on the reverse strand, counting down.
AGCCATTTTAACTTTTTCTCATCAAATATTGCGGCTGATTTGTTAACTCTTTCAATCGAGAAATTTTCAATAAGTTCATTTAATTCGAACTCATCTTTTCCCTCTGGATGTGACCAGCCTAAAAGCGCAAGATAATTCACCAATGCTTCTTTTACATATCCTTCTTTTCTAAATTCATCTATAGAGGTGTGTCCGTGTCTTTTTGATAACGGTTTACCATCACTACCAAGTATAAGTGGGAGATGCACAAATCGTGGTATCTGCCACCCTAGTACGCGGTATAATAAAATCTGTTTCCAGGTATTCTCAATATGGTCTTCCCCGCGTATAACATCTGTAATCTTCATATCATAATCGTCAACGACACAGCAAAAATTATATGTTGGGGTCCCGTCACTCCGTAGTATTACAAGTTCTTCAATATTTTTTATTGTTTCCTTATCTTTCTTTATAACACCTCTTAACTCATCTTTGAATTCTACGTCCTGGTAAGGAAACTTATACGCCAACGCTTCTTTCATATCTCCACCCTGTTTTTTGCTTCTTTTTAATATACCATCTTTTTCAAGTTTGTTTGCGATTTCAAGATGCCTGTTAAATCTTTGTGACTGAAAATACGGTCCCTCATCCCATTCGATACCAAGAAATTTTAATGAATCTAAAACATTATGCGTAAACTCTTCGCTGGAACGTAATTTATCAGTGTCTTCTATGCGAAGAATAAAAGTTCCATTATGTTTTTTCGATAGGAGATAGTTATATAATGCTACGCGGCAGTTACCAATATGAAGATAGCCTGTATTTGAAGGTGCAAACCTGACTCGTATCATATCTTCTCTACTAAAACTGAGGTTATACTCAAGATCCCCTCTTTTCTACCAATAAACCCGAGATGCTCAGTTGTTGAAAATTGAACAGAAAACGTATCTTTACCGCTAATTTCTTCAACATTTTTTATCATTGCCTCTCTATAGGTACTGAGTTTAGGTTCCTGAGCTAAAATCATACTATTTATATTTATTATTCTAAATCTCTTCTTTTTTATCAGACTACATACTCTTTTAAGTAATAGTAAACTCGATATGTTCTTATACTCCGGCTCAGAACAAGGAAAATAAAAACCTATATCCTGGAGTGAAACTGCCCCAAGTAATGCATCCATAATAGAATGTATGAGAACATCCGCATCAGAATAACCTTTTAATGACTTAATATAGGGAATATAAACTCCACCAAGTATAATTCCTTTCCCTTTTTTAAATTTGTGTACATCTACACCGATACCTGTTCTTATCTTGGTCATATAAATATCTCAAGTAGCTTTTCAGCCAGAATAATATCTTCGTCATATGTAATCTTTATATTATATCTCAATCCTTCGATAGTAGCAATACTTTCCCCGAGCATCTCAAACATCTGAGCATCATCAGTATATTCAATGCTAAAATCAACTTTATCCAAAACTTTAAGGTAATGCTTAAGGTAAAATACCTGTGGGGTCTGAATAAGATATAAATTCTTGCGGTCTATTGTTTTAGTCGTTCTATCAGAGCAAATCTCTTTTACTGTTTCTGGTATTTTTAAAACAGGTATAATACCACTATTGTCACCAATGGACTTAAGAAGAGAATTGATTAATCTTTTGTTTACAAATGGTCTGACTCCATCATGTATAAAAAGAACATCTGATGATTTCAAACAATTGACTGCATTTCTAACGCTATCCTGTCTTCTTTTTCCACCTTCAACTAAAAGTATATTCTCAAAATTTTTACAGATATCTTCGGTATGCAGTTTATACCCTCTGGGATAAGTTACAACAATTTCATTAAACTTAAACTTGAGGATATTTTTCAGGGTCCAGAACAAGAGGGGCTTGTTTTTAATCAAAACAAACTGTTTAGGGATAGATTTATATAGTCGTGACCCGATCCCACCACATGCAATCACAAGTCCATGTTTCATTAATTGACCCCATAATATCTTTCTTATGGAATTCCTCAGTTATAGAAGCAAGAAACAAGAGGCAAGATGCAAGCGCCGCCCACAAATTGCCAGAAAATAATAGCTGTCTAATAAATAATTGGTGGTTGGATGAACCGAACACCGAATTTAAGAACTCTACTACAAGACTTCAGGGGATAACTTTCTACATCTCTTTTAACTTAGTAAATATCATTCTGCCAGCTGCGGTCTGATGCAGACTTGTAACAATAACTCGTGCTTCACGACCTATAAATCGTTTGCCCTGTTCAACAACAACCATTGTGCCATCAGATAAATAACCGACACCCTGACCCGCATCCTTACCCTCTTTTACAACCTGAATCCTCATCTCTTCACCAGGAACTGCCACGGGTTTCATTGCATTGGTCAACTCATTAACATTAAGTACAACCACTTTCTGAAGCTCAGCAATTTTATTTAAATTATAATCATTGGTTATAAGTTTAGCATGATAAGTTTGAGCGATCTTAACAAGTTTAGAATCTATCTCTTTTATGTCTTCATAATCGTCCTCAACTATCAGAACCCTGTCCTCAAGCTCTTTCTGTAAGCGATTAAGTATCTCGAGTCCTCTCCGGCCTCTATTACGTTTAATCGTGTCTGACGAATCTGCTATCTGCTGTATCTCTTCAAGAATAAATCTCGGTATAATTACATTCCCTTCAATAAAACCAGTTTTAAGAATATCATATATCCTGCCATCGATAATCACGCTGGTGTCAATAACCTTTGGACTGCCTTCTACAAATCTGCTCTCTTTGAAACTATCAAGGATATTCGCAATCTCCGGTACCTTTCTTATTACAAATATCATTGTCAGGTATATTACAAGTATACTTATTAGCACCTTTAAGACATTGGATAATAAATTAAACTCTGCTCTCTCCATACCTAATACATAGAGACCTGAAATTAGCCATAATGTTATATATCGCGAAAAGAGTATACCCAAAAATAACCCTATCATTCCTAAAAATATCTTCTTTTTAGGAACATTCATTAAAGCCAGTTCAAGCCCCCATGCTAAAAGAGCTATAAATATTCCTGCAAATATACCAATAATAGATATCCCCTGTTGTGGTCTAAACTTTTCAGTTATCAAAATACCACTAAATATGAATAAGAATAAAAAAATAATCCTTAATACTATCACCTCTCTCACCTCCTCTGAAAAACTTCGCAACTCTAATAATTCGGGGTACAGGCTACAGGCTACGGACTACAGCCGGCTGGAGCCAAAAGCCCAGAGCCTGCTGAAAAGTCTTGAGTCTCGAGTCCTGTTTTGACTCACGACTTGCGACTTGTGACTCACGACTCTTTTCATATCATCTTTAGTTTTTCATCCTTTGTGTAGAGCGCAAAAACGCAATAACCCAAGAACCC
>JBFMHD010000182.1:0-5599 GCA_040752395.1 Candidatus Hydrogenedentota bacterium | reverse complement strand
CATCGAGTTTTACCTCTTTATCAAATTCATCATTAGATTTATGCTGAGCATCAGCACGCTCAGTAACAATTATCGTGATAACATCACCCACATTTCTTTCTTTTAATTCAGTAAATAGCGAACCGCCTGGCTCCCATAAAGATACCCCATAACAGATTTGAGAATATAAAAATATAAATCCAATTAATGTTATAACTCTTTTCATAAATTACCTCCAACACTAACTCTATTACAATCAGTTACGACTCCCTGAACCATTTTACCTGATTGTATATTTTTAACCCAGATTTTGTCTCCTAATCTGGCATCCTCTCTTGCTTCGCCTTTAACAGAGATAACTATATTCCCTATCTTTGAAATTAAAGTAACCTCATCCCCCCTCTTTACAACAGGCGGTATCTCAACATCTCGCGGAGTAAGACAGATATCCTTATCAATAAAATGTCTTACTCTCTTAGCGATTAAAAGTTCAAGTTTGTCATAAGCATCCTTCGGGATCTCTTTATATCGTTTAAGTGTAAGAAAGATATCTTCCTCGCTTATAATTTTTCCACGCGGAATCTCTCTTGCCGCAACTGCAACTTCAACCATACTCTCAATATCAACACATATATTTATATTTTTTTGTATCTCATCATCTACATAAACTTTCACTTCAAGAAAATTACTCCCATAGAAATTAATTTTTCTATTCTTTGCTTGAACCTCTAATCTTATCTTACCCTCTTTAACATAAACTTTACCTGGTAATTTTATGAATCTATACTCAGGATTAAAAACGCCTTCGGGTCTGTTTTTGTTTAAGAATTCTAATATATTGTCTTTAATCATTTCATCAGAGACGATATCAGCAGACCTGTATACCTCGCACCTGTCGCTATCCTCAAATTTTATATCACGTAGATGCGCTTGTTTTAATCTTATTTCAACAAGACGTGACGGTATAATACGTTTCGTTCCAGGAGCTGGTGACTCGCAGATTAATAAATTCTTATCATTAATGGACTCGCAAATATCAGAAAGATAGATATTGTCATCTCTTACAACTACAGAGTCTTTCAATTTAATAGTTACAGCATCTAATTGAAAAGAGATAAAAATCAATAATAAAACAGCACACAATTTAAATCTCACGGATTAAGTCTCCTTGCTATCTTCTCAGATTAACCGCGGTAGCAAGCATATTATCAGCTGCCTGTATTGTTTTAGAGTTAGATTCATAAGCTCGTTGAGCGGTTATAAGATTAACCATTTCTTCAACGACTTTGACATTTGATAATTCAAGAAACCCCTGTCTTAATACACCATTATCATTTTCACCAGGCGCACCAACAATCGGTGCACCGCTTGCAGCTGTTTCCTTGAACACGTTCTCACCTACCTTCAAAAGACCCGAGGGATTAATAAAATTAGCAAGGTTAATCTGCCCTACTTCCTGCAACGCAGTCTGACCCGCAATCCTCACATTCACAACACCCTCTGCATTAATCATTATATCCAGTGTATCTTCAGGTATAACTATCTCAGAATCGATTAATCTATAACCCTGACTTGTAACCATCTGACCCGTTGAATCTATTTCAAACGAGCCATCCCGCGTATAACCTATAGTACCATCAGGAAGTTCCACCTGAAAAAATCCCTCGCCCTCAATAAGAATGTTTAATGGGTCATCTGTCTGCATAAAATCACCCTGTGTAAACAACCCCTTGGTTGATGAAGGTTTAACCCCGTGTCCCACCTGAATACCTGTTGGAATCTGTGAACCGACTGAGGCAGGTGTGCCTGCCAGTTTTAATGTTTCATACAATAAATCCTCAAATTCTGTTCTTGTTTTCTTATAACCTGTGGTATTAACATTTGCAAGGTTATTAGAAATAACATCAACATTAAATTGTTGAGCTGTCATTCCGCTTGCTGCAGTCCATAATGACCTCATCATAGGTTATGTACCTCCTCTGAAAAACGCTGTAACTATAATAATATCAAGTAGAAGCAAGAAGCAAGAAGCAAGATAACAAAAAAGAAAGATAACGAAAGAAGCAAGAGGCAAGAAGCAAGATAACGCAATAACGCAATAACCCAATAACCCAATAACCCAATAACCCAATTATCTTGCTTCTTGCTTCTTTCGTTATCTTACCTCTCTTAAACTATCGACTAAAATCAGGCAAACCTTGAAACCTCACTCCATGCCTGTCTTAACAAATCATCATGTACCTGGACACTCTTTTGATTAGCCTCATAAGCCCTCATAACATCTATAAGTAACACCATCTCTTCAACAATATTAACGTTTGATTTTTCTATTGCTCCCTGTTTTATTCTCACATCAATCGCAGGTTCAGGATGACCGCTCTCTTCAGTCGGTTCAAAAAGATTATGACCATACTTATCAAGTTGTCGCGGTTCTTTAAATGTAACTATTTTAATTTTATCCGAAACAATTGTCTGTTCAAATTCGTTTGGTGGCCGCTTATCATCATTAAGATTGACAACAATACTGCCATCATCCCGTACAACAAAATTATTATCATCCAAAACAACAATTAATCCTGACTCACCAAGTACAGAATAACCCGCCTCTGTCATCAAAATACCCTCACTATTAACAGTAAACGCACCATTCCGAGTATATTTAATACCATCCGGTGTCTGAACAGCAAAAAACCCATTACCAAGTATCGCTAAATCAAACGGGCTATCTGTTTCCTGTAATTGTCCCTGTGCCATATTAGAATAAAGGTCGTTAATTTCTACACCGGTACCAATTTTACCAACTTTCGGCGCCTTATCAATAATAGAACCATCTATAAATCTTTCTATATCATCATTTAATCTGCTTGCTACTTTATCTGGAAAAGCTTTAAAGATAATTCTATCAGCTTTATAACCTGTAGTATCGACATTGGCAATATTATTAGCAATAACGTCATGCTGGTTCATTCTCATATACATTCCGATAGCGCCTGTGTAAAGACCTCGTATCATCGATTAGATACCTCCGTCATTGCTCATCTCTGTATGCGTTTAACACTCGCACCAAGTTTACTTAGTTTCTCCTCAAACCTCTCATAACCGCGATCTATATGATAAACTCTCATTACCTCAGTTCTACCTTTAGCTACAAGACCTGCAAGTATAAGAGCAGCACTTGCTCTTAAATCAGAAGCCATAACAGGTGCACCTATCAATCTTTTACCACCATTTATTATCGCCTTATTACCCTCAACTTTTATATCAGCACCGAGCCTTTTTAACTCGCTTGTATGCATAAACCTGTTTTCAAAAATCGTCTCTGTCATAACAGATTTACCTTTGCATAAACAGCAAAGAACCATAAACTGTGCCTGTAAATCAGTGGGAAAACCAGGATAGACTGCTGTTTTAACATTAGTTGGTTTAGCTGGTTTCTCTGGTAGAATAGTTATAAAATCTTTTCCTTGTGCAAACTCATAACCCATCTCCCGGAGTTTTTCTAATAAAGCTTTATTTTCAGCTGGGATAGCTGGTCTCACACTCACTTTACCTGCTGTGATAGCGCCAGCCATAAGAAAAGTCCCTGTTTCAATACGATCCGGTGGGATATCAAAATCAACTCCTTTAAGTTCGTCAACACCTTCTATCATTATAATATGAGTTCCGGCCCCCTCTATTTTGGCACCCATCTTATTTAAAAATTCTGCGAGAGTCTTATTTTCAGGCTCTTTAGCTGCATTTTTTATAACGGTCTTACCACAAGCAAGCGTAGCAGCCATCATAATGTTCTGAGTTGCACCAACTGAAGGAAATTTTAATACTATCTCCGCTCCTTTTAGTCCACGCGGGGCTAAAGCTTCTATATATCCCTGATTAACTGAGATATCAGCACCCAGCCTTTGTAATCCTGCAAGATGTATATCAATTGGTCTTGTACCTATTGCGCAACCCCCTGGTAACGATACCTTTGCTCTCCCATATCTTGCAAGAAGTGGTCCGAGCACAACAACAGAGGCTCTCATCTTTCTTACAAGGTCATAATGAGCTTCGTATCGTTTAATTTTAGAGGTATTAATCTCAAGTATTTTTTTTGAAGTATCTATTTCACATAAAGCTCCAAGCGTTCTTAAAACAGCAGTCATAGTTAATATATCTTTTAAATCAGGAACATTTTTTAGTAAGAATCTATCGCGCGATAACAAAGTAGCTGCTATAAGAGGCAAGGTAGCATTCTTAGAGCCGCTAATCTCTGCTTCGCCTTCAAGCTTTCTACCACCTGTGATAACAAATTTATCCACAGTCTAATTAACTCCGTAGTTTCTCTTTTCTATTCAAGTGATAAAAATTAGGGTCTCATCATCTTTATTTTACAGAAGAAACCACAATATTAAATATCGACAAGGTTTACATAATTCTTGAGTGTTTTATATTGCATTTCTTTATCATTTAATATAAATTTTTAAGTATCCTCCATCGGTCTTGTGGTGTGGTTCTTAAGTTCGGTCTTTGGTTCTCTGTATTCAGGGGATTATTCTTTAAAATGATGAGCACAACTATAATCTCTCCAGAAATTGTTGAGGCCTGCCAGCTGCTTGAAATATCCTATCCGTATAACAAAAAGACTTTAAAAAATGCGTATAGAAATGCTGTGAAACAAAATCATCCTGACAATAACCCGTATGAGTTATCTAAAGAATGTTGTGAACGTATGATTCAAATCACTGAAGCCTATCATCTCCTCGATAAACATCTTTCTCAACTCGCCGTTGTTTCTAAAAAACCAGGTGCGTATAATGGTAAATCAATTCTTGGTCAATATTACTACGAGAAAGATATATTTGCACGAACGAGATATGAGGCAGGCGGTGACGAGGCTTATTATTATTATAAACTCGGTCATATTTTTTATCATAGTCTACACAGAGTAAGTCCTGTTAGAAGACCATTTCAATCTGCCGGCTCTATCGGAGTAAAAAGAAAAAAAAGTAAAAAGCATATTCGATTGATTTCTATCTTTGAACGATACACAGAACGTTATCAGGATTTGACTTTAGCTAAAGAGTATTATAAAGAAGTTGTTAATAATTTTCCAGATAGTCCCTGGTCCTGGGATGCAAAATACAAACTCGATTTAATTAAAAGAAGACTCGAGACCTACAAAAAAATTCTTATAAATTATCCGAAAGCCAAAATAAAACATTAAAAATTAATCTCTCCTTCAAAAAACGCTGTAACTCTAATAATTCGGGCTACAGGCTACAGGCTACGGACTACAGCCGGCTGGAGCCAAAAGCCCAGAGCCTGAAGCCAACATATCATCTTTAGTTTTTCATATATTGTGTAGAGCGCAAAAACCCAAGAACCCAATAACCCAAGAACCCAATAACACAATAGTGTAGAGCGCAACCCGCGCTCATGAAAACTCCTTCGAAAAAGTTCGGAGCTCGGAGCTCGTATCTATTATTACGAACTCCTAACTCCTATTTTTTTCATACTTTGTGCCTTTGTGCCTCTTTCCCTCCCCTTTAAAGTGTCTCACGTTTCAGGGAAGCAGTATACTGTATTCCCTCGGTCTTCAGTGGGATTCCATAATCTTGCTTCTTGCTTCTTGCCTCTTGCT
>JBFMHD010000181.1:0-5613 GCA_040752395.1 Candidatus Hydrogenedentota bacterium | reverse complement strand
GAACATGATGAGGTTATTCTTGATCCACGGGTTACTAAATTAAGATTGTTATAGGCAAGATGCAAGATAACGGAAAGAAAGATAACGAAAGAGGCACAGAGGCACAACGTATGAAAAACTAAAGATGATATGTTGGCTTCAGGCTCCGGACTTCAGGCTCCGGGCTTCGGGCTCCAGCCGGCTGTAGTCCGTAGCCTGTAGCCTGTACCCCGAATTATTAGAGTTACAGCGTTTTTCAGAGGAGGAGAAGGCACAGAGACACAGAGGCACAAAGTATGAAACTTAAAAACATTGTAGAAAATTTAAAATTAAACGTGATAGCAGGTGATAGTTTACTTGATAGAGAGGTCAGCGGTGGTTATGTGAGTGATATGCTGAGCGATGTCATTGCCCACTCAAGCAAAGGTGACCTCTGGGTGACTTTACAAACACACTTAAATATTATTGCGGTTGCAAGTATGAAAGAATTATCCGCTATATTGATTGTTAATAACAGACGACCTGATGAGGAAACATTGAAGAAGGCTGTGGATGAAAAAATACCAGTATTAAATACTGAAATGAATGCGTTTCAGGTTGTTGGTAAATTATATCAACTCGGTATAAGAGGACAAGATGAAGATGTTTAAAACAGATTTACATTTACATACCTGTCTATCACCCTGTGCCGAACTCGAGATGTCTCCACGAAAGATTGTCAACCGTGCAATCGAGACAGGAATGGACATAATAGGTATATGTGACCACAATTCCTGTGAAAACGTTTCCGCTGTACGTAAGTGTGCTCAAAAAACCGGGTTGACCGTGATCAGGGGTATTGAGGTAACATCAAGAGAAGAAGTGCATATACTTGCATTATTTGATGACGATGAGAATATGTTATATATGCAGAAGATAGTTTACGACAATTTATCAGGCGAAAACAACGAGAAATTGTATGGTGAGCAGGTGGTTGTCAACGAGTTTGACGAGGTGGTTGAGTTTAACAGGAAATTGTTGATCGGTGCTACAAATTTATCAGTTGATGATATAGTTGAAAAGATACACGAACTTAATGGTCTTGCGATTGCTTCACACATAGACAGGCAAAGTTTCAGCATTATAGGACAACTTGGATTTATACCCACAAATGTAAAACTTGATGCTGTTGAAGTAATAGCTACCCCAAAAGTATATGAGTATGAAAACCTGTTATTACCTGTCATCATATCATCTGATGCACACAGATTAGATGAGATCGGTCAGCGGTTCACACAATTTTACTTAAAAGAACCGAGTTTTTTAGAAATAAAAAAGTCGTTTCTTGGAGAGGAGGGAAGAAGGGTAGTTTTATAGATGGAAGATTTATCGTTACATATTATGGATATCGTAGAAAACTCTTTAAGAGCAGGCGCAAGCAGGATCGATATTAGAATGATAGAAAACAAGAAAGATGATTTTCTGACACTTGAAATTGAGGATAACGGCAAAGGTATGGATAAAGAATCTTTAGAAAATGCAGCAAATCCGTTTTATACAACGAAACAAGGGAAGAAGTTTGGACTCGGGTTATCGATGCTTTCTCAGGCGTGCAGGGAAGCAGAAGGCGAAATGAAGATTGAAAGTTGTACAGGGGAAGGCACAGAGGCACAGAGGCACAGAGGCACAAAGGTTATTGCAACGTTTAAGATGGATCATATCGATATGAAACCCATCGGAGATATAGAGAAAACTCTGAAAGTATTGAGAGCAACCCATCCCGAGGTGAATTTGAGTTTTGATTATGTGATTAAACAAGGCACAAAGGCACAAAGTGGCAAAGGCACAGAGTATGAAAACTTATAAAGATTTGATAGTCTGGCAAAAATCAATGAGTAATGTCTCAAAGTTCAATTTATGAAATGCAGACCCAAATAGAAATTGCTTTTGATTTAAATTATATTAACAAAGAAACTTTTGAAAAAATTTATGAATTATCTCGTGAGATTGAACGTATGCTCGGTAGTTTAATAAAGAAAATAAGAGGTTCTTAACTTTGTGCCTCTGTGCCTCTGTGCCTATTTAGGAGAGCTTTGTGGTTGAATTAACTATCAACGGTATAAAAAAAGAGTTCCCTGAAGATAAAACGCTGCTTCAATGCATTGAAATGATGGGATTAAAAGTCCCGACCTTATGCCATCATAAAGCGCTTGTGCCTTATGGCGCTTGCAGACTATGTCTTGTTGAGGTGCATCAGCAAGGCAGAGCCCCATCGCTTCAGGCTTCCTGCTCTTACCCCGCGTTAAATGGCCTGTCTATCCAAACCGATACTGACCGGGTAAAAAATGCAAGAAAAATAATTGCAGAATTATTGCTCGCCAGATGTCCAGATTCACCAATTATACAAAAGATAGCCTCTGATTTAGGCGTGAAAGAGGTCAGAATAAAAAAGAAGAATGAAGATTGTGTTTACTGTGGATTATGCGTGAGGATGTGCGAAGAACGAATGGGACGAAAAGCACTCGGTTTTATCGGCCGCGGCCCTCGAAGAAAAGTTGAAACACCGTTCAGTAAAAACAGTGAGGAATGCTGGGTCTGCAGAGCCTGTGATTTTATCTGCCCAACAGGTAAAACTATCTCTACATCTTCAAGCAATCGAAAACCAAAACCTATCCCCAACGATTTTAATCAGGGGATTGACAGTCGTTCATCTATTTATCTTATGTATCCGCAGATGGTGCCCAATAAACCAGTGATTGATAAAAACGCCTGCATCCACCTTAACTATGATGACTGCGGAATTTGTAAAATGGTATGCCAGGCTGAAGCTATCAATTATGATGACCAGGATAAAACAAGCGAGCTTTCTGTCGGTGCTGTTATACTAACACCTGGCTATGAAGTATTTAATCCCGAAGCCGCTGGTGAATTCGGATACCGCAGGTATCCGAACGTTATTACCTCGCTTGAGTTTGAAAGAATACTTTCAGCTTCCGGTCCTTTTGCAGGTCATATACTACGTCCTTATGATAAAACCGAACCTAAAAAAGTAGCATTCATACAATGCGTAGGATCAAGAGATACTGAAAGAATGTATTGTTCTTCGGTATGCTGTATGTACGCAACAAAAGAAGCAGTCATTGCCAAAGAACACAAACATGACCTTGAATGCACTATCTTTTATAGAGACATACGCGCCTTCGGCAAAGGTTATGAATTATATTATGAAAGAGCAAAGAAACAAGGTATTCGCTATATTAAAGCAAGCCCTTCAACGCTAAAGCAGATCCCAAGCACAAAAAACCTTAAACTTCAATATATAGGTAAAGAAGCAGAAGTGATTGAAGAAGAGTTTGACCTTGTTGTGCTTTGCGTCGGCATATATTCAGGACCTACAAAAATGTTAGCTAGTTTACTCAATCTTAAAGAAAATGATGACGGGTTTATTGATACTGACCCTCTGAATCCGGTCAAGACCAATATCGATGGCGTTTTCGTAGCCGGTGTCTCAACAGGACCTAAAGATATACCTGAGACTGTTATGGAATCAGATGCTGCTGTTTCAAAGTGCTTAAGTCTGTTAAGTGACGTACGAGGCCAGCTTTTAACCCAAAAAGAATACCCACCTGAAAGAGATGTGAGCAAAGAGGAACCAAAAGTCGGTGTATTTATCTGTCACTGTGGTACAAACATCGCCAGCGTGGTAAACGTTCCTGAGACTGTTGAATACGCTAAAACTCTGCCGAACGTTGTCTATTGCGAGAATAATCTATACACCTGTTCAGCTGATACCTGCGAAAAAATAAAAAACGTTATTATAGAAAAAGGTTTAAACCGCGTGGTGGTAGCTTCCTGCACACCGAGAACACACGAACCGCTCTTTATGGATACCTTAAAATCCGCAGGATTAAATCCCTATCTTTTTGAGATGGCTAATATTAGAGACCAGTGTTCGTGGGTACATATGCATCAGCCGAATTTAGCCACTGAAAAAGCTAAAGACCTTATAAGAATGGCTGTTACCAAAGTCAAGTTTAATGATAGTTTATATCCACAGTTTGTTGAGATCACAAAATCTGCGCTTGTAATAGGCGGCGGCATAGCGGGTATGACCGCTGGACTCGAACTTGCAGGGAGCGGGTTTTCCGTGCATCTTGTTGAAAAAACCGGTGAACTCGGCGGTCTGACTAAAAAGATTCATTACAGCGCTGATGGAGATATCGTAAATAAATTGAACGATGTTATCTCCAAAGTAAAAAGCAACAAGCTTATATCCGTTTATCTTAATTCCGAAGTATCTGCCATACAAGGCAGTATACCGAAATTTGAAACGACTCTCAAAACTCCAGATGGTGAAAAGAAGATCAGTCACGGCGTTATAATCGTTGCAACAGGTGCTAAAGAATATAAACCAACTGAATATCTCTACGGTCAAAACAAAAATATTATAACGCAGATGGAACTCGAAGAAAAATTATCAAACAACGCAATAACGCAACAACGCAACAACGCAAATACCGTAGTTATGATTCAATGTGTGGGTTCGCGCGAAGCACCACGAGAATACTGTAGCCGCGTCTGCTGTTCTACCGCAATAAAGAACGCATTAAAATTAAAGGAAATCAGTCCTGATATAAATGTTTATATCCTGCATAAAGATATCAGAACTTATGGTTTTTATGAAAAACTTTACAGAAAAGCAAGAGAGTCAGGCATTATATTCGTAAGGTTTGATGGAGAGAAACCAGGTGTTAACATTAATGGCGATACCTTGAACGTGTCGGTAAAGGATATAATACTCAATACCACACTTGATTTACCAACTGACCTTGTTGTATTATCATCAGCTATTGAAGCCAATGAAACCAACAATGATATAGCCCAGAAATTAAAAGTACCGCTTAATGCCGACAACTTTTTTCTTGAAGCTCATATGAAGTTACGACCCGTTGATTTTGCAACTGAGGGAGTGTTTGTCTGCGGTACCGCACACGGTCCGAAAAACGTTCCTGAAACAATTCTGCAGGCAATGGCTGCTGCAACACGTGCCGGAGTTATTTTATCCAAAGACAAAATGGAAATAGAACCAAGAATCTCTGAAGTCATAGATGCTAATTGTGATGGCTGCGCATACTGTATTGATCCCTGCCCGTATAAAGCTATCACGTTGATAGAATACATGAGAGAAGGCCTTGTCAAAAAGACTGTTGAGGTGGATATAAAATTATGTCATGGTTGCGGCAACTGTATGGCAACCTGCCCGAAACGCGGAATATTTGTCAGAAATTTCAAGCTGGAACAGCTGTCCGCAGTTGTTGAAGCCGCGTTAATGACGTTATAGCGTTCTTGCGTTAAGAAAGAAGGAGCGAGGTAAGGAATGAGAATAAAGAGGTTTGAAGATTTAGATTGCTGGAAAGAGGCAAGAATTCTTGTGAAATTGATTTATGAAACTATAAATAATAGTGAAAAGTTCAGAAAAGATCAAGGTTTACGAGCTGAGGTTTCAATAATGTCTAATATACCAGAAGACTTCTCAAGACAATCAAATTTTTTATTTATTTCTAAAGCATCTGCTGCTGAAGTTCAGAGCATTTTTTATATAGCACGTGATTTAAACTACTTTGATAAAGATCCATTTAATAAAATATATCAGCA
>JBFMHD010000180.1:0-5704 GCA_040752395.1 Candidatus Hydrogenedentota bacterium | reverse complement strand
TTTAATAAAATAGTTTTCACTACGCTTTTAGAATTTTAAAATCTTTTTTGCCTATAAAGTGCATTTATTGGGGTTTAATTGACTTTTTTGATATCTGCCACTCCGTAAACTGTCAAACTCAAGAAAAGGTTTCCTAAAACCTTCCCAAAAACCGCTGTCCACCGGCCGCCTCCCATACAATTTATTAATTTAAATTGCAACTTAATTACGAAAGACCCAAAAATTGTGTTTATAATAAAAGGAGAAAAAGATATATTATATTTTACAAAAAATTTAGGGAGGAGGTATCAAAGACATCTGCCTGCGCCGCGCTCGGTGCGGCAGGCAGGCAAAGACACACACAAGAAAAAACTTTGTGTCTGTGTCACTTTGTGCCTTTGTGCCTCTTTTCCTCCCCCTTTAAAGTGTCTCACGTTTCAGGGGAGCAGTATATAAAGCTCTCTCTCATCCCTTTCGACATTGTAATAAGTATATCATAAGGTGGGGTGAAAGTCATCAATTCTTTAGGTAGTTTTGCTCTAACAAAGATATCGTAAAGTCCCCAAACTGCTTTTTCTCACCATTTCGGCTATAGCATAATGGCAAAATTATAACATAAAGGCATAGATAATATCACTTAGTTCAGAGTAGTTTTTGCAGATGATGTTAGAGCTTTCTAATTTTAGTTTGTCTCCTACCTCCTTTAGTTTTCTTAAATCAGGGGCTTGCGGCGTTAATTTTACCTCATATGCCTCTTTTTTATTCAGGATAAAATCAATTTCTGTCCCGCTTTTTCTCTGGTAATAATTAATCTCGCCTTTTGTCCTTAAATTTTGGAAAACACTATTTTCAAAAATAACACCCATATCTAATCTGGCAAAATGATTACAAAGACCACTATCACAAAGATAAACCTTGGGCATCTTCCTGATCTCTGTATCTTTACCTTGACTAAAAGGCCGGACCCTTTTTATAAAATAAGTCCCTTCAAGAAAAGAGATATATTCATTCAGGGTGAGGCGAGAAATCCTTAATTCTTTGGAAAGCCTTTGAATATCTAATTTAAAGCCAACGCGTTGCATCAAAAGTAAGATTAAATCCCTGATTATTTCATTCTTGCGAAAATCTCCTATTTGTCTTACTTCTAATTGATAGAAGGAGGTAAAAATTTCCTCAAGCATCTTCTTCTTTTCAGAAGGATTTGTTTTTAAAACTACACCAGGAAATCCACCAAATAAAATATATTCTTCATACCAGCAGGAGATAGTCTCAAAGATTGAAGGGGTAATATCTTTTGCTTCTTGTGGTATCTTTAAAGTTACATCCTTAAACAGAAGAAATTCACCAAAGGTAAGCGGAAAAAGCTCAAAGATGTATTTTCTCCCAGAAAGAGACTCGGTAAAAAGGTTCTTTAAGTAGAAACTGGCTGAACCAGTGAGGAAAAACTTTACTTTATAGTGGTCAATAAAATATTTAACTACAGAAGGTAGATTCCTTACAAAGTGAATCTCATCACAAAATATAAAGGCTTGTTTAGTAAAATCTATACCCAAAACCTCTAAGGTTTTTTTTATCCTTTCATAGTTTGTCTCTTCAAAATACCTCCTATTTAAAGGGTTTTCAAGGTCTAAGAAAATTTTATTACGAGAATTAATCTGGTCATAGATATAATTTAAGAGTGTAGTTTTACCTGTTTGTCTCATTCCGGTAATAATAATTGCTTCAGGTAAAAGAAGATAGGGTTTAATCTTCCCTAAGATTAATCTGGGTTTAATCATAATTATATTATACAAATAATATTACTTTTTGTCAAGTTGATTTTACATAAAGTTTTTCTTGATGGCAACCCACTCATTTTCTTTAAAAGCGAGTTTTAATATAAGTTCTTTTGCCCATTTCTGTTGCTCAGTTTGAGCTTTTGGGATAATCCTCTACATTCCACTTCCTACAACTGGAACAAGATAATTTTCTCTCCTATTCTTCAGGCAATGGTGGACTGCGTGCTGCCCAGGACATTTTTGCTTGTTTGGTTGAAATATCCTGCTCATCCTGATTTTGAAGTTGCAGCGGTATATAGACAGCAGACTGTTTGCGTCTCATTCCTCGAGACTTATTTGAATACCACCCATAGTAATTGATGAGGTGGTCGCCCTTGTTGGGGATATGCTGAGTTACGGCTGCAAGAAAATCTAAGGGGTCAAATATTTCGGTTCATTCGTAAAAAAGTTACTATTTCGTTGCAGACATTTACAGCATATTGGAAACCAGCTGGTTCGATAATACGAGTATTCATTGTAAAATATCCGAACAAGAAAGGGATTACTTGTTTCTTCTGCACTGATATAAATCTATCCATTGAAGATGTGTTAACCCGAATATCAGGTCGCTAGAGTTTAGAGAATGCATTTCGTGATATGAAACAACATTAGACTTGACTACCTACATAGCGGTCAGGTTAAATAGTTTTCTATAAAATGCTTGATGCCTTTAATCGGGATAATTACCCAGCTGGAACGGTTGATGAGTTCGTATTCGAGTTCGTAGATTGCTTTATTCAAAATAAAGAGATTAAGCAAAAGGTCGAACTCATCTTTCTGTTCTGGAACAATCGGTTTATCCTTTATGGTATCTATATATGATTTAAGGAAAGCGTTGCTTACATAATACCACCAGATGTTAGCCCAATCTTCAAGATAGTCCATATCTTCCTTCCTGATAGATGGATGCTGATAAAGAACCTTAAGTGCAACATAATGAAACGAACGGATTATACCCGCGATATCACGGAGTGGGGAACGTTTCAATCGGCGCTCACTAATCGGTCGTGTTGTATCTCCTTCAAAATCCGCAATGATAAAATCCTTACCTGTAAAAAGAATCTGCTCAAGATGATAGTTCCCGTGTATTCGCATTTTTAATACTGATAATTTATTCTGATATATTTTTTGGAAATAGTTGATGATATTTTTTTCTGATTTTAATACAAACTGTGCGTCATCCTGTATATCCCGCGGCAGATCATTTATATTTTTTAAGAGTAAACTGAACGCTCTACGGGTCTGGTTTCGCATTGATTGATAAACCGAGCGCTGGTAGAGCATTGAAAAATGTTCAGGCACAAAATCAGGATTATCTGAAACAGAAGTAAGTGCTAAATGTAATTCCGCAGTGCGTATCCCTAATAACTTTATCATACCAAGGAAAGTCGTTCTGATTAGCTCCTCTATGTTTTGTGGAATAGAGTCTACCCTTGAAAATACACCTGATATTTTTGGGATTATCTTAATCTCCTGTTTTTTTGAGAGCGTATGACTATAAAACCTGCTTACTGCGTCTAAGGTATATGACCATACATCACCCTGGTGCGGGATAAGTTTTGATAACACACATAGCGTAATATTTAATTCTTTTCCCTGGTTGTATTCAATACTTCCTGCATATTGTGGTATATTTGAAAATTTCAAAATTCTTTCAATTTCAAGTTCAGGATTAAGCCCATAATCGAGGCGACGGAAAGATTTCAGGAGCAGTTCAGTACCGTAAGTTATTAAAGCATTATGCTGTTTGCTTTTTAAAATTGTTGAGGATAATAGTAATGAGTTATCAGTGATGAAGTTTTTATTATTTTTTTTAAGGTGTGGTATAATTTCTCCTTTTTCACCTTTTATTTTCTTTTCTTTTAAGATAATTGATAAAAGAGACTTGCGGAACTTTTCATCGTAAAAAGCATCGCATAAAAAGTATTCTCTTTTACCGGGCAGAAGTTTTGCAATGATGCTGTTCTGGTCTTCTTCCTGAAGCTTAAGGCCATCGCTTTTTGAAACAATAGAGACAGGGATGAGATACAGTTCAGGGGGGCCTTCAGTGAAACCGATTTCGAAGATAAAAATACAGGTATTTTTAACAATGTTTATCTGGTCAACAATCCTGATTTTATAGATAGTCTTAAAACGGTTTGTGAACCATTGAACTTTTTTTAAATAATCAGGGATAATCTTCTGTATAATATTTTTAAATTCCCTATCTTGAAAATTTAGCTGGTGTCGTTTTATAGTAATTTCAGGAACTAACTTTTTTAAAATAGCTTCTCTATGTAATTCTATTTTTTCGTTAACAGCAGTCAATAATAGCCAGTGAGTATTGTAAGAACCAAGAATTAAAGTATAGGGTGAATTTCTAATAGGTGGGAACTTGTTCTGGCTAAACACTTCTTCTGGGACAAAACCTGCGAATTGAGAGAGGCCTAAGTCTACGACCTGAGAAAACCTCGATAGGTTTATGACTATTAATATAATCTCGTCCTGAAATTTACGGCTAAATGCGAGAATTTTAGGATTATTAGTGGAGACGAAAGAAATATCTCCTCTACTGAAAGCTTTAAATTTTTTTCTCATAGCAATAACCCGTTTCATCCACCAGAGAAGTGATGATAGATTTTTTTCCTGATTTTCAACATTAATTGCTTCATAATGGTATTCAGGGTCAATGATTAGAGGGAGATATAGATTTTGAGGGTTAGCCCGGGAGAAGCCAGCATTTCTATCCGGGCTCCATTGCATCGGCGTGCGAACGCCATTACGGTCACCAAGATGATAATTATCACCCATACCGATTTCATCACCATAGTAAATAACCGGTGTGCCGGGGAGAGAAAAGAGTAATATGTTAAGAAGTTCTATTTTTTTTCGGTTATTATTCAGTAAAGGTGCAAGCCGTCTTCTGATACCAAGATTAATTTTTGCTCGTGAGTCTTGTGCATAAGCCCGATACATATAATCCCTTTCTTCCTCTGTCACCATTTCGAGCGTCAGTTCATCGTGGTTACGCAGGAAAAGAGCCCATTGAGAATTTTCAGGTATTTGGGGAGTTTGTTCAAAAATATCTATAATAGGGAAACTGTCTTCCATTTGAACAGCCATAAACATACGCGGCATAATCGGGAAATGAAACGCCATATGGCATTCGTCACCCGAACCGAAATATTTTGCTGAATCTTCAGGCCACTGGTTTGCTTCGGCGAGAAGCATTCTATTTTTAAATTTTTTATCAATATGTTTTCGCAAGTTTTTTAAAAACAAATGCGTTTTTGGTAAATTCTCGCAGTTCGTCCCTTCCTCTTCGAAAAGATATGGTACAGCGTCTAATCGAAGTCCGTCAACCCCGGTTTTAAACCAGAAATCTATAATATTAAATATCTCCCTCTGTACATCACGGTTGTCAAAATTCAAATCTGGCTGATGCGAATAAAACCGATGCCAGTAGTATGATTTTGCTACAGGGTCCCAGCTCCAGTTAGAGTTTTCAAAATCCTTGAAGATTATCCTTGCATCCTTATATTTATCCGGGGTATCGCTCCATACATAATAATCTCTGTAAATAGAGCCTGGGGGAGCAGACCGTGCACGCTGAAACCATAAATGCTGGTCTGAAGTATGGTTTAATACAAGTTCAGTAATAACTCGCATGTTACGACGGTGTGCTTGTTTTAAAAACAGGCGAAAATCACGGAGTGCGCCATAAGAGGAATGAATGTTAAAATAATCACTTATGTCATACCCGTCATCTTTAAGTGGGGAAGGATAAAATGGTAGGAGCCAAATACAGTTTATCCCTAATCCCTCAAGATAATCGAGTTTTTGTATAAGCCCGCGAAAATCACCGATGCCGTCATCTACACTATCAAAAAACGATTTCACGTGAAGTTCGTAAATGATAGCATCCTTAT
>JBFMHD010000018.1:0-20568 GCA_040752395.1 Candidatus Hydrogenedentota bacterium | reverse complement strand
AACTAAAGATGATATGAAAAGAGTCGTGAGTCAAAACAGGACTCAAGACTCAAGACTCAAGACTCAAGACTTTTCAGCAGGCTTTTGGCTTTTGGCTCCAGCCGGCCGTAGTCCGTAGCCTGTAGCCTGTAGCCCGTCCTGACACCTCTCACTTCTTCCGTTATCTTGCTTCTTGCTTCTACTTGATATTATTAGAGTTACAACGTTTTTCAGAGGAGGTATTTAACTTGAGAAGCCAGAGAAGTAATAGCAGGGTAAAATCAAAAAACAGCTCAAATAAGGTTGTTGAGAATAATAATGAGGCAGAATTAAAAGATGCAGAAGCAGTTGAAGAATTCGGGATGACACAACTTAAAAAGAAGACCATTAGTGAGCTTGCCCAGATAGCGCGCGAGCTAAAAGTACCAAATTATAGTGGTATGAAGAAACAGGATTTAATAGTTGCTATTATTGAGGCAAAACATCTTGAAGAGAACCAGTTGATAGAGGGTGAGGGTGTGCTTGAAGTATTATCAGATGGCTATGGGTTTCTAAGAAGTGTGAATTATAGTTATTTATCAGGTCCTGATGATATCTATGTATCCCCTTCACAAATAAAGCGGTTTGGATTAAGGACAGGTGATTGTCTCTGTGGTTTAATTAGACCACCAAAAGAAAAAGAGCGGTTCTTTGCTCTTTTAAAGATTGAGGAAGTAAACGACGAAAGTCCTGAGAGAGCTAGTGATAGGCTTTTATTTGACAATCTTACGCCTTTATATCCGCATGAAAGACTTGATTTAGAGCATAAAAGTGATGATATTTCAACGAGAATAATCAATCTACTTGCCCCGATTGGCAAAGGCCAGCGCGCATTGATAGTTTCGCCACCACGTGCAGGCAAAACCGTACTACTCCAGAAAATTGCTAATTCTATTACAACAAATCATCCTGAGGTTGTGCTTATTGTTTTACTTATCGATGAGAGACCTGAGGAAGTCACGGATATGGCGCGTACTGTTAAAGGCGAGGTTATATCTTCTACTTTTGACGAACCCGCATCAAGACACGTTCAGGTTGCAGAAATGGTCCTGGAAAAAGCAAAGAGATTGGTAGAATATCAGCGCGATGTCGTGATTCTATTAGATTCTATAACCCGGCTTGCGCGAGCTTATAACCAGGTAGTACCGACAAGCGGTAAAATATTATCCGGTGGGGTAGATTCAAATGCTTTACATAAACCTAAACGGTTTTTTGGTGCCGCAAGAAATATTGAGGAAGGCGGAAGTTTAACCATCGTGGCTACGGCTCTCATTGAAACCGGCAGCAGAATGGATGAGGTTATTTTTGAAGAGTTTAAGGGTACAGGGAATATGGAACTTGTACTTGATCGAAAGCTTGCTGATAGAAGAATTTTTCCAGCTATCGATATTAATAGATCAGGAACCCGTAAAGAAGAACTGCTCTTAAAACAAAATGAACTTAATAAAGTATGGATACTTCGAAAAGTATTACAGCCTCTCGGACCTGTTGAAGCAATGGAACTACTCATAGAAAGAATGGCAAATACTAAATCTAACGCCGATTTTTTAGAATCAATGAATAAATGATTCACGAATGTCCATAAACGCAAAATTTTGAATCAATGACTTGACACTAAAAATTGTAAAAATTAAAGACTTATTTTAAATTAGCCGACAATTATAATAATATTATTAAAGATAAAGGGGGAAAAGTGGCTATTTACAGACAAAAGTTTTTTTTATCTTTGATTTTTATTTTAATAACATTTGGTTCGCTTATCTTTATAACTAATCAGGTATATTCTTCTTATTTCAAATTTGAGAAAATATTACCAGCTGAAAGAATGATAGATGGAGCTATTATTTTGTCTGAATATGTAGGTAAAGATAATGTTATAAGAGACACGCAATTTTTAATATCTGAGCTGTCTGAATTGTCAAATGAGGATGTAAACTTTATAGAAAATTTAATATTTTCTGAGGGTGAGGATAATGAGTCCGTAGAAAAAAAACTTGTTTTTAAAGAATATATAGTAAAATCTGGAGATAGCGCGGCTAAAATTGCTAAACAAAATAGTATTAAATTACATACACTTTTAAATATCAATAATATTACTAATCCAAAAAGAATAAAGGTTGGACAGAAGTTAAAAATACCATCTATTGATGTTATTATCCATAAAGTTACAAAAGGTGAAAGTATCTGGGAAATATCAAGAATGTATGGAACCTCTGCTCACTATATCTTAAAAATTAATAATATTAATGACGCTGATTTAATAACAAGTGGGGAAAAGATATATATACCTGAACCAAAGAAAGTTAAACCTGTTTCAAAAAAATTAAAAAATTATGATAGTTTTATCTGGCCTGTGAGAGGAAGATTGACTTCACGATATGGTATAAGACTTCACCCTATTTTTAGAAGATACATTTTTCATAGAGGCATAGATATAGGTTGTGGTTGTGGTACAAAAGTCAAAGCTTCGCAAAATGGGGTGGTCAGATTTGTAGGTTATCTTGGCGGTTATGGTAGAACAGTTATAATTGAACATAAAAATGGATATAAGACTTTATATGCACATCTATCAAGAATAGAGGTTAAACAAGGCCAGAAACTTAATCAGGGACAGGTTATTGCCAGGTCAGGTGGTACAGGTAGAGTTACAGGACCACATCTACATTTTGAAGTAAGAAGATACAATAGAACATTGGACCCACTTATTTATATTGCAAGGAAGTAACTAACCCATATGTTAGGTGTCATGCTGCGCATGTCGAATTGTAAATCACTCTATAGAGTCAAAGAGCCGTGAGTCAGGGGTCAGGAGGTTTTTTATGATGTCTTATGAAATTTTATTAAAACATCAGATGTTTGATGGTGTAAGCAAAGAAACTATAACGAAACTACTTGAATCAGGTGAGGTACAAGAATTGGCACAGATGACTAAAATTTTTTCCGAAGGCGATACAGCTGATGGGTTTTATTTTATACTTGAGGGGCAGGTTGGTATCTCTAAAAAGGATGTCTCTACAAATCGGGAGACTAAAGTAGCTATTCTTGATGCTGGCGAGACCTTTGGTGAACTCACTATGATTGACCCTGAAGCACGATCAGCAACCGCACGAACAATAAATAATGCAAAACTGGTAAAAATATCCAAAGAAAAATTTGAATCTGATTGGAAAAACAACCCTGAATATTTTAAAATTTTGCTGAATATTACAAAAATAATAATTAAAAGATTAAGAATAAGTAATCAGAAATTAATGGATGAAATTGTATGGGGCAAAAAAGAAGAATCTGAAAGCGCAGAGAGAATGATTAATTTAATTAATGAGAAGGCTGAGGTTAGACTTTTACTTGTCGGTGAACGAGAATTAATAGGCAAGATTAAAAGTATCGATAATGGGTTATCAGGTCTACCTGAGCTCATATTAATTGATTCAACGGGTCACGCATTTATAATCCCATTTTCTTCTGTCCAATACATTGTAAAATCAGGGAAATGAAGTCAGACAATATTCTGCGAATGTAGAACCGAAAATTGTAGTTAGAGGCACAGAGGCAGAAAGAAGACAGGAGACAGGTCTTGCTTCTTGCTTCTAAATAAAGCAATTTGCAATGTGGAGCAAAACGACAAAGTAATTACAAAGGAAGACAAAGGAAGGCAAATAAAGAGAGGAAATAAAAGATGCAAAAAACAATAATGATTATCGGAGCTGGTATACTACAGGTTCCAGCTATTGAAAAAGCCAAAGAGATGGGGTTATTTACTATTATCACTGATTATGATCCTTTGGCAAAAGGGATGCCGCTTGCTGATATGCCTGTTATTATGAGCACAAAAGATATTGAAGGGACTGTACGCATAGCAAGAGAGATATCTCAACAGCGAAAGATAGATGGTGTCATAACAGTCGGCACAGATGCTTCTATGACAGTTGCAGCAGTTGCTAATGCACTTGGATTACCGGGTATCAAATTTGAGAATGCCGAAGCTTCGAGTAATAAACTTAAAATGAGAAGAAGATTTGAAGAACATAAAATTCCATCACCTAAATTCAGTGAGGTCTGGAGTGTTAAAGATGCTAAACGTATAGCTGATAAACTCGGGTTCCCGCTTGTTATAAAACCGAGTGACAATATGGGTGCACGCGGGGTTATGAGAATCGATTCGATGGATGGTATAGAAGAAGCGTTTAGACACGCTAAAGCAAATTCGCCAAGCGGTGAACTGATACTCGAAGAATATATGGATGGACCTGAATTATCTATTGATGCATTAATATTTGATGGAGAAATAATTTTTGTAGGTATAGCTGATAGAATTATAGGCTATAGAGTTACTTTGGGAGGGACTGGCAGTTATGACCCGCTTGCTAAACCTATCTATCCCCAAAAAGAGGAGATTCTTAAAAATCCAGAAAATTATCCACCGTTTTTTGTAGAGATAGGACATGATATGCCAAGCCGTCAACCAAAAGATATAATTAAACAGGCCTGCTCGATTATGAAGGCAGGTATATACTCACTCGGGATAGATATCGGTGCTGCTAAAGGTGATATAAAACTTACAAGTGAGGGTCCTAAAATCGGTGAGATCGGAGCAAGATTATCCGGTGGATTTATGAGTGCATACACTTATCCACTTCACTCAGGATTCAGCTCAATCAAGGCTGCAATAGAAATCGCACTCGGAATGAAACCTAAAATACCTAAAAAATTTCTTAATAAAGTAAGTATTGAAAGAGCTATTATCCCTGTGCCAGGCGAGATTAAATCTATAACAGGGATAGACGAAGCTTTAAAAATTAGAGGGGTGGCTGAAATTTATTTAAGAAACAAAGAGGGTGATAAAGTATATTATCCACAATCTAATATGGATAAAGCAGGGAATATAATTGTGTATGCAGATAATTATATAAAGGCACGGAATATTATGAAGAAAACTTTCAGAACTATAAAAATTGAGGTTGGACCACCTTCGCTAATCGATGAAAAAGAAATCTTAAAAACAGCGCTTCGAAAATTTCACGGCACCTGTTTTATATGCCCTATCTGCAACGGGATAAAATGTGCAGGACAGATGCCAGGGATGGGTAGCGTCGGTAGTGGGAAAGCGTTTATAAGGAATATTGAGGCTTTAGCTAAATATAATTTGAATATCAATGTTATACACTCTGTTAGAGAACCGGATCTGTCAATAAACTTTTTAGGTTATAAATTAAGTATGCCTGTTATGGTTGCTCCTATAACTGGCACTACAACAAATATGGGAGGTGGGATGTCTGAAGAAGAGTATGTAAATGCCGTTATTGAGGGTGCAAAAAGTGCAGGTACAATTGCATTCGTTGGTGATGGTGCCACACCTACAAAATATCTTGTGGGTATTGAAGCGATAAGAAGAGCTGGTGGTATGGGCATACCTATTTTTAAACCACGCATTGACGATGAAAAGATTATAACAAGAATTCGGGCTGCGGAAAAAGTTCAGGCCATCGCTGTCGGCATGGATGTTGATGCTATCTCATTCGTTACAATGGTATTAAAAGGAGAGGCTGTCGGTGCAAGAGATGTTGAAGACTATAAAAAGATTATTAAATCTACTAAATTGCCTTTTGTGATGAAAGGAATAATGACACCAGCTGATGCTCTTAAAGCTAAAAAATCAGGCTCCAAAGTTATCATTGTCTCAAATCATGGCGGTAGGGTACTTGATTCGCTATCAGGAACACTTGAGGTATTACCGCAGATATGCAAAACAATGCAGAATTACAAGATAGAAATCCTTATCGATGGTGGGATTAGAGGCGGTGAGGATGTATTAAAATGTCTGGCACTCGGAGCTAAAGCCGTGCTTATTGGTAGACCAGTAGCTATATATGCTTATGGCGGCGGTGCCGATGGGGTTAAATATTATCTTGAAAAAATAAAAAAAGAGTTAGCTAAAGCTATGGTTCTTACAGGATGTAAACATATCAGAGATATTAACCCATCAATCCTTACCAGAGTTGATTAAGTAGGTCTCGACTTGTTAAAACTTGGCCAATAACACAAAAATTTTTTATGGGATTGTTTGATAAAAATAAATTGTTCTTTAAAAAAAAGTTCGTGCAACCATTTATCTGTTCAACAAATAAAAAATTCAAAATACTAAAAACTAAGAATGGGTTAATCACTTTATCGGATAATAATGGAAATTATCTTCATTCTATCTACGATCCGATAAAGGAAGCAAAAAGAAAGATAGATAGTTTAAATATAGATAAAGATACGTTTGTCATTGTCATTGGTCTTGGTGCTGGTTATACCCTGGTTTTGTTGAAAGAGATAGTGAAAAAAGTCGTTGTTATTGAACCATTCTTAGAGTGCATAACTATATCTATGAATGTCGTTGATTACGAAGATGTTTTAAGTAAACTACATCTCATATTTTGTACAGATATAAAGAACATTACCGACGTTATAATGAATAATTTTGACCCGCTTCTTGATGGGAAAGTAGTAACCATTGTTAATGAAAATGAATTTTTACAGGATAAAGAATTATTAGATAAAATCTTTAAAGATGTTAAATATGCAGTAGATGAAAGAACAACATTTAATATTGTTGTTTCAAAGTTTGGCAGGTTATGGTTTGATAATTTTGTTAAAACTTTAAAATCTGATAAAAAGTTTTTTACTACCTCAAGTCTTCCAAGAATCAAAGGCACCGGGATAATAATAGGCAGCGGCCCATCATTGGAAGAAGATATTAAAGAGATAAGAGATAAATCTAAATATTGTTATACTTTTGTAGCTGATTCAGCATTAAAGCCATGTCTTGAACAAGGTGTGGATATAGATTTCGTCTGCAGTGTTGACCCGCAAAGAAAAACATCGACCTTTTTTAAAAACAAGAAAAATAACGAGAAAATGCCTGTTCTGTTATGTGATACAATCTCTAATGCTGATATACTGACATTTTTTAATAACATCGTTCTTATACCATCAGACCATCCACTTAATCTCTGGTTAGCTAATCATGGCTATATAAAAGGAGTTTTTATTAATCAGGGTGGCAGCGTTGTTATACCTCTTATAAATATAGTGCTCCGTATCGGACTTGAGCACATTATTCTTGCAGGCATAGATTCAGGATTCCCGTTTAAAAAAGTATACAGCCGGGGTATTTATGATTATAATCTGCTGAATAAATATAATAGTTATATATTTACACAATTATCCCGAATCAAGACTTTTGAAGTAGAGGCTGTGGATGGGACTAAAATAAAAACAACATACAATCTTGACCTTTACAGGAGGCAGATAGAGAAAATAGTATCTGAGAATAAAAATAATAAATTTTACCAGATTTATGAAAAATCAGCGAGAATATCCAATACAGAATTCAAAAAAATCAGTGATTTTTCATTCAAAAAAATAAAAGAAAGAATAATATTAAAGCAAGAGAGAATACTATTGCCTTATGAAGAAATAAAGGATTATTTTATCGAAAAAATAAAAGATATAGAAAAAGCAACTAATATAAATGAGATTATAGAAGATAAAGATACCGGCAGAATATTTGAAACGCTTATTTATGAAGAGTATATGAATAATAAGAATATTGAATTTGAGGTATTAAAAAATAAATTAAAAGAGTTTATCATCACTTCTTTTTAATTAATGGCACATCCCATATTTTACAAGAAGACAGAAGACAGATTCCTCTTTATAATCACCAATCATAAATTGCTCATCAGCATCGATCTTAAATTTTTAAAAAATCTTTCTTGATGAAAAAATTATTATAATTTAAATATATATTACCGGGTTTAATGCTTGCTTACAATGATTACTTAGGAATGTGTTCCATGGAATTTATTGCCAATGTAAATGTAGAAA
Organism: Candidatus Hydrogenedentota bacterium; assembly: GCA_040752395.1. Taxonomy (GTDB): domain Bacteria; phylum JBFMHD01; class JBFMHD01; order JBFMHD01; family JBFMHD01; genus JBFMHD01. The sequence goes on along the minus strand of JBFMHD010000018.1, from coordinate 12,678 downwards.
AACAAATTGTAGATTTTTTAAGAAATAAAGGTTTTGATACAAAATGGGTGGCCGAAATTAACAAACGAATGAAAGATGATGAAGTGTGTAGACTTGCATATGATGAGAAAAGGATAATTATCACTAATGATAAGGATTTTGGCGAAATCGTTTTTCTTTAGAAAAAAATAGCCTATGGGATTATACTACTACGCATTAAAGGACAGAATTCCTTTGAAAAGATTAACCTATTAAATAAGTTGTTGGAACGTTATGCGAAAAAGATCGTAGATCACTTTGTTGTGATAACGAAAGAAAAATTTAGAATTGTTCCAATAGAGGTGATAAAATGAATGAAAAAGACCTTTTATGCCGCATCGAAAGAGATGCCGAGATAATGTTTGGTAAACCCGTTATTAAGGGAACCCGTTTACCAGTCGATTTACTCCTTGAAAAATTAGCCTACGGATACACTGAGGAAAGACTTTTAGAGGAGTATCCTTTTATTAGCAAAGAAGATATAAAAGCTGTATTATTATACGCATCAAAGATAGTTTCTTTAGAAGAAGAATTTTCAGCGGCTTAATATTTTATACTGCTTCCCTGAAACGTGAGACACTTTAAAGGGGAGGAAAAGAGGCACAAAGTATGAAAAGAGTCGTGAGTCGTGAGTCAAAACAGGACTCAGGACTCAAAACTCAAGACTTTTCAGCAGACTCCGGGCTTCGGGCTCCAGCCGGCTGTAGTCCGTAGCCCGTAGCCTGTCCTGATACTTCTCACTTCTCACTTTTAAATTTAAGTTATTATAGAAGGGCGGGGGAAACAGGTTATCATTACTTCTTTTTGTCGATAAAAATACTTATTTTTGGCATCTTAGATAAACTCCGATATTTATTGCTTATCTTACGCGATACCTCGATATTATTCAAGCCCGCATTAATATCTTTAATTCTTGAAACAATGTTTAAAGATAACTCGTTGGTCTTAGAACTCAGAGTATTATAAATCTCTATTAATTTATTGACAGAAGGCTCATTCTCTAATTTTGCTGCTGGTATAATATCGCTCCAGTTATCTGTTTGGGTATTGAGTTGTTTTTTAAGACTATGCCGGCTGATGAAGACATCTCCTTTGGAAAGCTCGGTATATAATTTATTTATCTCTTCAATTATCTTATTTATAGCCTCTATATCGTTAATATTAAACGATTGTTTCAATGATTCTATTTTATCTATTATTTGTTGAAGAATTTTTATTTCTGTATTTAAAAGATTGATGATATGATTTTTATCGTTCAAATGATATCTGGCCTCCGTTGACAGGTAGATTTGAAAGTGGTGAATTTTCTCGTATCCCACAAGTGGTGCTTTCTTTAAATACTACAGCCCATGCCTCGCGTAGCTGCTGGAGGATATTTATTATTTCGGTTACAGGTGCCGGGTCTTTTTTTATATTTGCCAGTATTAATCTTCTATTCATATAATCATACAATTTAAAGAGGTTAGCGGCGATTTCGCCACCACGCTCCATATCTAAAGAACCGAGTAACTCCCAGATAATATCCTGTGCACGAATGATATTATTATTTGCCTGATCAAGTATGCGTTTTGATAGTGCGACCAGAGCTAAGTTCAAAAATCGTATCGCACCATCATAAAGCATCAGAATAAGTTTACCCTGATTAGCTGTCTCGACCTGAGCCTTTTTATACTTTTCGTAAGGATTTATCACCATTTGTTAATGCTCTTTTGGTTTATCGGCTATAAGCTACTATTTTTTTATTTTTAAGTCAATTCTTGTTTTTCGGGTCTCTTTTTTTTCTTCTCAATATGTATATTTTTGATACTCTATTATCTTATTTCTTTACTATTATGATTATGGAAAGTTTATACTCTCAAATCCAGAGCGAATTAAAAGAGAAGGAAGTGATTTATCTTTTATTTCTATTATTTATTTTTAGTTTAATATCATCTTTTTTTATACCGCTTTATTATGGTATTACGCAGGATAAGTATACGAAACCGCTCGGGTTTGGATATATGCCAGTTGATCCGAGACCAGGTGGTGACTATTTAGCTAATTATATAGCTGGGCTTACTCTGTTAGATTCTTATATTGTGAGATCTGTGCAATTCGAGCAGAATTTTAACTTAACTACATTGCGTCAAAAATCCTCAAATAGAAGTTTGGTTGGTGGCACTACCACCTTAGATAGTTACAATATATATATAAATAACAGGGATAAAGGCGAGAAATATTATGATATCTATGCTGATGAATGCTATTATTTAAAAGAAAGAAGCAGATTTGTTGGTACTCCTTTACTCGCTTATGTTTTTATACCATTTGCTTTTCTTTCTTTCAAAACCGCTTATTATTTATGGACTCTTATAAGTTTGCTACTTCTTATAGTATCTATATATTTTATTTCACAATTAACGCGGTTTAAGTTCATGTCATTCATATCATTGTTTGTTTTATACTTTCAATCACACTTTTTAATATTTCATTTAGAACGAGGTCAGACCGACATTCTGGTTCTGCTATTCATTGTTCTTTTTATTTATTTTTATCTTTTAAAAAATAATAAATATCTAACGGCTCTGTTTTTTACCCTTGCATTTATGCTCAAGCTTTATCCTGGTATTTTTATTTTTTTCTTTTTGATAAGAAAAGAATTCAAGATATTAATAATGGCTCTGATACTGAGTATAATTATAATCATACTTACAGGGTTAAATAACTGGTATTACTATATTTTTAATGTTTTACCGGTTTTTTCGGGTTGTGTACCTGATTCGTGGGTGAATCATTCACTCTTATATTTTCTTAAGTTATTTTCATTAAACAAGACAGCGCTCTTAAACCTATACAAGATTATAAGCGCTTTTATGATATCAGCATACGTAGTAATCGTTATAAAGAATAAAAACAGGGATAAACTTATTCTGCTTGAGCTTGTAATTTTAAATATAGTAATGGATATACTGCCATCTTGTTCGTATAATTATAAATTGGTATCCTTAATTTTTCTTTATCTTTCTCCTTTTGTTTTTCTTGATACAAAAATAGAGATATTTAAGAAGAGATTTATTTATTTTGTTATGCCTGTATTTCTCTTACTGCTTCTCGTTATTCCTGTAAATATAAAAGAATATATTCCTTGTAATGTAGCGATTATGGATAGAAGTGTAGTTATCGCATTGATATATCTATTGATTTATTTTGTAATTATCTATGTATTAACATCACACCAATTGTTTACCGGACAGTTTTTTGTTTCTGGCAATTGATGGTAGCGGCTTTATTAAAACCAATATTACAACAAAGAATAAATGTCAAGTAAATTCTGTATGGAGGTTATCACCGGTGTGAAAAGTGAGGTATAATTATTAAAAATAAAATAGTAGCTATAGAGATTAGATAAAGGATATATTTTTCCATACCCGGTTTATAGATAAATGTTACGTTATGTATTCCCTGATTGATTTTTGCACCTATAAATCCTGGTGACAATTGTATTATCTCGGTCTTGTTTTCATCTACGAAACATTTAAAATAGGGATGATAAGAAACTTTTAATAATATAATAGCATCGGTATCCACAGAGACCTTTGCAGAATACTTGTTATAATCTATTTTTTCTTCAATAATCTGTATTACAGGGACAGGATTAGTGGTATTTAATAATAGATGATTAAGCTGATCTACAGGTATTTTACAATTGTTCCAGATTAATTCAATGATGTCACCATTATTATTTACATATATCCTGTTTTTAAAACTTATGCTTTTACTATAATCAGCTTTCTCGTCAAAGATAGTGATAAATCTTTTTTGTTGTAATAATGAAGAATGTGACCAGAAATTAAGTATGGTTTTTCTTACAGACTTTTTGTTTCCGATTATTGCGATATCAGAATAACATACGTCAAAATAACCGCTTGTGTTGAATTCATATAACGAATATATTTTATTCGAATATATTTTATTAAAAAGAAGGGGTGGTCGTCTGTCATTGAATGATAATAGATATCGAACGTTAAATAAATTTAATTCAGAAGCGTTGTCAAGTGCCAGATACTGGGAATAATAGAATGGTAATGAGTTAAGGCCTGCTGCTACTGTATAACCGTATAACACAGGCTTATCAGAATACATAGGCAATAAACCATAGGTAAAATGGCTGCCATCACAAAAAGTATCACTTATATATAGACGGGCAACCGGTAAGGTTTTGAGTTTTTTTACTATATCTAAAAGAATATTTCTATAATTTAGCTCTTTTCTATAGTTAATAAAAGTTTCACAGAACATACTTTTTTTATTACTTGTGTAGAGGTATATGATAGCAATAAGTGGCAATATAATAAAGCATCTTCTCAAACGCTGGCCAGTGCGGAATGGTAGATTGAAAAATATTATTCTCTGTAACGCATAACCGACAATGAAGATAGAGAAGAAATGAACACCGATGACAAATCTAAACATAGGGAGGAAAGATGATAGCGGGAGCAGGTTTATTATTTTACCCACAGGGCTGTTTCTTCCAAAATATAAGAGAAGAAAAACAAAGAATCCGAGTAGTAAAAATTTTATAACCCTGTTCTTTCTTAAAATACAAGAGATGATACCGAGAAGTAATAATAAAGAATAAACAGGCAAACGGCCATTATCAAACATCTTACCTGTGAATAATTTTTTAAGTACAGGAATGGTACCGAAAGAATCCTGCATATACAAAGGAGCAAATGGTTCCTCACCATTGGCATTGGAATGAATAATCGCAGGAATAAAGAAAAATCCGGTTATTAAAAAAGAGAGCATTATTATTATAACTATTTTTAATATTTTTTTAGTTTGTAATACATAATTTGGTAGCTGATATCTTTTATTTAATTGCGGGGAAAAATCTATAAACACAATTAATATAATCGAGATTATCGCTATGAAACCGACTATCGAATGAAAAAGCAGAGTAAGAGACAATAGTAAAACAGGTAAAAGATAACATTTTTTGAAATCTTTGAATAAAGATTTATATGAGAACGCGATTGCAAGCGGGAGAGAATAGACACCAAATAATTGAGTGAAAAGACCCGAATAAAATGTAGAGGAATATTCTATACCAAATGATTGTTCACCAAGTATGAGCGTAGAAACAAGTGCTGAACAGATACTACCAACAGGGTTCATATTCATTTTCTTTGCTGAATAATATATTATTAAGGGGAAAGTCGAATATAATATCACAATAAATAAATTGAAAATTATATACAAAGGCAGATAAAACAATACGAGGTGCACAAGCGGTACAATGATTCGTGCAAGCGGGTTGTAGTATTGATTAATCGGGAACCCACAGTTCCAGTAAGGAATAAAACTATCTAATGGGTTAAAACCATTTTTTAGCAATTGTTCATTGTATCTGCATACAGCAAGATGATACGAATTATCGTCGCCATAGATTTCAAACCCCCATATCAATTTTAATATAACAGAGAGATTAAATAATACAGGTATTGATAAAAAAACAATTTTTATAATCTTAAAATGTTTTAATTTTATATTAAGTACCTTATTTGTCTTGGCAATATTATTAAGAAACATATTAATACTATATTCAGTCTCATAAAAGATTTTCAAATTCGTTATCAGTTAGTCCTGTTATGCCGCGGAATAGTGACAATATATTTCCCCTTGGCCATACTGGTATGTTTTCCATGCTTGATGATTTCAAATCCTATTTTTTGTAGAACTCTAATTATACGTTCATTTGACAAATCAGTAAATAACAAATTATACAGCTACCTCCACGTACTTAAGAGTTTTGTTTCTACTGATTTTTCTTTTATTAAGTTCTTCAATAGTTGCAAGATAGGTTTTTATAGCGTCTTTGATGTTTTCAATAGCTTCTTTAAATGTATCACCCTGGGAACAGCATCCAGGAAGCACTGGACATTCAACATCATACCCATATTTGCTTTTATGAACAATAACAGGATATTTTATCAATATTCATCACCTCAAAATAAATGTATAACCCATAATATAGATAACGTCAACAGAAATAAATAGTGGGTTTCTGATTATTTTTTTATAGTTTTTTCAAGGATGTATTTTTCGCTGTCCCATCTGTAAATTATATCCTTTTTACCGGTTTTGATGACGATTTCCCAGAAATTATCTTCTCCCGCGATCTCGGGTAAGTCAGTAAAATAACATTGAACAGATGGCTTATCTTTGTATTTATCAGCATATTCCCAGATGATTTTAAATTCATTATTAATATATTTATAAATTATATGTTTACTTATTATTAAATTCTTGGATATATCGCTGGCGATCTCATAGATATAGATTTCTCCGAAATTATCATTCGGACTGAGATCAATTATATTTCTTTTAGATTCAAAAGCTGTTTTTATCTGATAAAACACTTTTAATTCAGAGGGTGTCGTTTTAAATATTGTAAAAAAACCATATTTATTATGTTTATCCTTAACAGGGATTAAATCTGTTCCAATTCCGTACTCGAGGTCATCATCATTATCGACATTCCCTTTATGGACCTCACGAAGAATGATGTTGTATTCGATCTCATTTTCTTTATAATAGTATTGAGAATTTTTTTTGTAAGCTGTTGGATATATAACTTTTGTTATTTCTTCTTTTGAAAATGGCAGTGGTTTCATAAAATCAGGGATATTTTTTTTATTGACAGGCTTATTTTGTAGGTTATCACGGTCTGCAAGATAATGGATCTTTTCTTTTTTGCCGCAATCTACAAATATAAATGATAAAATAAGAAAGCAATAAAATAACAACCTTTGCATAGAGGTCTTCTTTAATTTAGAAGCAAGAGGCAAGAAGCAAGATAAATATACTCTTCCTTGCCGTATCTTTCAATTTTTTAATCTTTGAATCTTTCAATCCTTGTGTCTTACGAACAAGGTTTTTTAAGAGCTCTCTATAATATTATTCGTCTGGCGGAACAGGGCCTGTGACTATTTTTGATTTTGGGATAACCGGTTGAGATTGAGATGGTCTGTCGCTGTATTCTACAATGTTGGCGCCAGTTGCCGAACTACTTTTTATCTGTTTTTCTGAAACCAGAGAATCACGTCCCATTTCTTCCGGGAAGATTTCAACAAGAATATCGTAAAATTCAGTCTGATAACTGAGAGGTTTATATTCAGAGTTATTTTTAGAGATATATGTTGATGGGCAGATGCGTCTCTCTTTTATCCATTGGATTACTTCTTCTGCGATTATAGGACCGTACGATTCACCGTTTAAATAAATCGTGTATTTGTTCTGGGGTGGTTTTGGTACTGGTTGCCTGGGCTGTGGAGCCGGAGCATCATGCTTTACTAACTCGCCCATTTTTTTTTGCTCAAGCAGTTTTTCTTTGACATTTTTAAAATCGCGCTCTTCACTCGAACCACAGGATATTATAAAAGTAAGAAGTAAGAAGTAAGAAGTAAGATTTCTTTTCATTGTAGTACTCCTCCTCTGAAAAACATTGTAACTCTAATGATATCAAGTAGAAGCAAGAAGCAAGATAACGAAAAAGAAAGATAACGAAAGAAGCAAGAGGCAAGAAGCAAGATAACGCAAAAACGCAATAACGCAATAACCCAAGAACCCAATAGTGTAGAGCGCAAACCGCGCTCATGGGCACTCTTTCGAAAAACATTAAAAAGTTAAAAGTATATCATTGTATCAAATACCAATCACAAAGAAATGATAAGTTTTGTAAGTCAGTCTGCTTGTGTAATAAATTATCACAACCACCAAAATAAACATAGCCTTCCTGTGTTATAAGTGTAGCATGAGAGTCATTAGCGAGCCAGTAGCTATCAAGAAGAGAGCCATTAGTTGTGTCATAAGCATACACAGCACCACTCTTTATACCACCACCCTCATTCCGGGTTACATAATAAACCACATTATTAATTATAGTAGGTGTTGATTCGACCCTGCTGCATACAGGATAACCATCCTTGACCGCAGGCGGCTGTACTGACCAGGATAAAGTATTAGAACTACCATTATCCTGGATGCAATATATCTTTCCATACGAATCTCCAACATGAACATACTTATCTAAACTTAAAGTGCTTGCATTATACCTTTCTTCTATTGCAGCACCATTTCTAAAATTTGGATAACTCGGGTTCAGACCTGTATTATATTCCCACGTCTGTGCTCCTGTTGTTCCATCAAGCTTATAAAACTTGTTATCATCTGAACCGAAATATACAGAACCGTTATAATATGTGGGGTTGGCACGAACACTACCACCTGTTGTATAACTCCAGTTCTGAGTAAGAGTACCATTGTTTTGATCTACAGCTAATGAATACAGCTTTCCATCATTGCTGCCAATATAAACTGTGTTATTTTCAACAACAGTTGGACTTGAAATAACAGCATTACCAGTGGTATAAGTACTGACAACAGCACCTGTAGCTTTATTTAGAGATTGTACAGTGCCATCTACCTGGCCCGTGATTATATAATCATCACATACAGCTGGTGAAGAGTTTACCCAGACATTAGATTCCTGGCCCGATGATAATTGGGTCTGCCATACAGGCTGACCATTTTGAGCATTAAGCGCGTACATATAACCATTGGTAGATTGAAAATAAATATAATCATTATCATAAGCGATGGTTGTCTGGATACCATGAGAACCTGCGCCATGACCATAGGTTGCATAGTTAGTAGTTGAGAGGACCTCACCTGTAACAATATCATATGTTACAAGCGTACCGTCTTTAGTATCAAAATACCAGTAAGGCATAAGGGTCTCAGGATCTAGACAAAACATCAGCCCGCCGCTCGTTGTAGCGGTCCCTTGATACAATCTCCCATTAGCGATTACAGGTGTGCCATGGAGATGGGCCTGGAGGTTTATTGAGTCAGAATAGTTTTCCATATCATTTTCATAATTTATATTATTATAAGCAACTGCATGAGCACCGAGCGAGGAGTAATAATCATAGAATGAGCTTGCAAAAAGATTGACACTCTTCTCAATAGCGCCGACAAAGAACGCCCGCTCAGGGTCCGCACCCTGACTTAATATTTCTGGCGTAGGACAGCCAGGAACTAGTGTCAATGTGAAATGTTTGGACGGATTATACATCGACGTGACTGAGTCAGGGTCAGTATAAGTATTTACAAGGTCGCCTACAAGTGAGCTGGTCCACTCTGCTTGTGTGAAATTCTCTAATGGTATCGAAATAAAATTGTCATAGTATAAACCGTAACTGCCTGCAGGTTGGTTTAATGATTGAATAAGAAACGTTTTAAGCTGTGCTTCTGTATATTGTGAAAGCGGTGGTGTGGCGATACTCGTATCGAGGAAACCACCGATATTTATCTCGCCGTTATAATTATTGTATAATGCATACTTGATCGCATCACCAATGGCCTGGGGTTTACTATCAGGTAAATCACTTACCCCTGCTAACGCAGCAGCATCGCAAAGATTAACAAGGTTCTGTCGCTCAGCGTATCTAAAACCGATGTCAATAATTAAAGCGAGCAATACTATGAATACTAACATCATAAATGCGATAAATACCATCATCGAACCACGTTCTTTAGTTTTAAACATAGGCATCGCCTCCTTTGAAAAAGTTCGGAGTTCGGAGCTCGAAGCTCGGATCTATTATTACGAACTCCTAACTTCTAACTCCTATGACAAGTTAAAAGTTAAAAGGCAAAAGTTAAAAGTAAGGGAAAAAAACCTGTTTTTCATAGATTGTGTAGAGCGCAAACCGCGCTCATGTTGACTCCTTCGAAAAACATTCTAACTCTAATAATATCAAGTAGAAGCAAGAAGCAAGATAACGGAAGAAACAAGAGGCACAGAGGCACAAAGGTACAAAGGATGAAAAACTAAAGATGATATGAAAAGAGTCGTGAGTCGTAAGTCGTGAGTCAAAACAGGACTCAAGACTCAAGACTTTTCAGCAGGCTACAGGCTACGGACTACAGCCGGCTGGAGCCAAAAGCCCGGAGCCTGAAGCCAACATCCTTTAAAAAATGCGGAATGATGAGATCTGTAGTCAACAGCCAGAATTTAGAACGCAATAACCCAATAACCCAATAACGCAAAAACGCAATAGTGTAGAGTGCAAACCACACTTATCACTTCGCTATCACGACATAATTACTACCAGGGTTTCCATGACCCGCGGCTTTATTACCACCCAGTTCTACAGTACCGGCTGAGAAAAACTTTTTATAAAGATTTAACGTTACATCAGTTGTTCCTACCGATTCACCTGTTGCTTCCCAGCCAGTACCAAGAGCCGGGTCTAACCAGTCAGGAACATTTGTACCAACCCTTGAATCATAAGCTACATATATCCAGGCTGATTCATCAATTGTGAAGGTTAAGAAAGGAACATTATTGTTAGATTTATCATTATTTTTTGTTTTAATCCAATTACCACCAGTAATAGAAGTAGGGATACTCGTAAGAGTATAAGATCTATCAACGTAATATCGGTCACCTACATTTAAGTAAGCAGAGACATAACCGGATTGATTAATATTAGTAATAGTAGGTGGTGAATCAGAGCCGATACCGGACCCGCTCCCGGCTCCTGTTCCTGTACCACTACCAGTTCCTGTTCCGCTTCCAGTGCCAGAACCAGTCCCTGTTCCTGTGCCGGTACCGGTTCCAGTGCCGGTGCCGGTGCCTGTTCCGGTGCCTGTTCCGGTTCCAGTGCCAGAACCAGTCCCTGTTCCTGTGCCGGTACCGGTACCAGTACCGGTGCCTGTTCCAGTACCAGTCCCGGTTCCTGTGCCAGTTCCAGTACCAGAGCCTGACATTGTAAGTGTTTCACTTTCTACAACTGATACTGCTTTAAAAGGTATAGTTAAAGTAAACAAATCAGTATGTAGCGGTCCTAGTACAAGTGAAAGTTTATAGTCACTACTTATTGTTCTTGATGAGCCAACTTCTCTGGAGCCAGATACATTGATATTATTTGCAATAGTACCCTCAATAAAAACAGAATCTAAATAACCATTAATTAAAGAGTCAGCGATGGTATTTATAACATCAGTATCAGTTCCTCCTCTTGCTGCGATTCTTGCGCCTTCTTTTATTGCGTGATCAAAGACTAAATAGTTATGTACAGCTATCACTAAATCAATAAGGCCAATAAAGACAAATGTTAAAAGACAGATAAGTAATCCGAATTCGACCATAGCCTGACCCGTATTTTTATTTTTTCTTTTAAACATTTGGATTAACATCTTGGGGTCTCCTCCTCTGAAAAACGTTGTAACTCTAATAATTCGGGCTACAGGCTACGGGCTACGGACTCCAGCCGGCTGGAGCCCGAATCCCGGAGCCTCCTGAAAAGTCTTGAGTCTTGAGTCTCGAGTCCTGTTTTGACTCACGACTTACGACTCACGACTCTTTTCATATCATCTTTAGTTTTTCATACGTTGTGCCTCTGTGCCTACTCTAAAAAGTAAGAAGTGAGAAGTAAGAAGTATCAGAAAAAATTTTAATCTTTGAATCTTTGAATCTTTCAATCTTTTTATCTGGGTGCAAATGAGACCCTTTCAAGTATCGCACCTAATTTTGTCATATCTTCACTTAACATTCTGAACCCTTCTCGTTGTCCTTCCTCTATCTTTACCAGTATTTGTACCACTTCTCGCTGAACATCAAGTGATGTTTTCTGAACAGCAAGTGATGTATTCTGGACATCAAGCATAGATTTTAATATTTTACTATTCTCTTTTCTTACATCACGGATAAACCAGGCTATTGTGACACAGCCTGCTACAAGCGTTATCATTGTTATAACCCATTCCATAATAACTCCTCTGAAAAACATTGTAACTCTAATGATATCAAGTAGAAGCAAGAGGCAAGAAGCAAGAAGCAAGATAACGGAAAGAAAGATAACGAAAGAGGCAAGAGGCAAGAAGCAAGAAGTCTGACTCCTGACTCCTAACTCCTAATTTTGAATTTTTAATTTAACTTTCTGCCTTTGTGCCTCTGTGCCTCTGTGCCTGTCTATGGATGGGTAAACCCGGCTATACTACGGGTCTAAAGACCATCACTACTTCTAATTTTGAATTTTGAATTTTTAATCTTTGAATCTTTGAATCTAAGCCATAAGTCACAAGTCAAAGACTAATGACTAAAATTTTAATAATTTGTTAGAAATAATATAAATACCTCGATCTTAAAGACGCATCTAAAGATGCTTACTACAATTTTTTCACATATTCTGAGTGGTTAGAGGCACAAAGTGGTCTGCTAAGTACATCTATTGGACATCATAATCGTATTCAAGGAAGATAAATTCGTAATAAGGTTGAGAACCAGTAACAGCACTTGGGTTAGGGGAACCATCTGGGTTGAAACAATTGCTCCAGGGTACCTCAACACCATTGCCATCATAGACTCTATTTATAAAAAATTCACCAAATGCAAGTATCTCACGGCCATCTGCGCCGTTAGGGAAATCGCTTACTATTGGTAGAACAACCCGTCTTGGAGAATCAACTGGATGGTCGGACCAGGTCTCAGTAATATGTTCCCATATGCGGCTTAAAATACCGTCTAAAACAGGTCCCTTCATAAATCCGGGTTGGGTATTTCTTATATCACCAACAGCTATATCACCAAGATAGCCATTTGTTATCCAA
>JBFMHD010000179.1:0-5727 GCA_040752395.1 Candidatus Hydrogenedentota bacterium | reverse complement strand
TGCGCTCTACACAATATATGAAAAACTAAAGATGATATGTTGGCTACAGGCTCCGGGCTTCGGGCTCCAGCCGGCTGTAGTCCGTAGCCCGTAGCCTGTACCCCGAATTATTAGAGTTACAGCGTTTTTCAGAGGAGGTGATTATAAATATATATGTGGTATATCATCATTGTTTTGCTGCTGATTGCTGCTATTTTTCTGGTGATAAAGATAATAGAACATAATAAGAAGGCATCAAAAGATAAGAATCCTCAGGACATATATCCTCTGTGGTGACGCAATACGTACTATGTTAATCCATATTACTCCGTAAATATGATCGACAAAATATTCTCAAGCATTCCCATCTTTATCTCTTAACGATGCAAACGGCGATACATTGGTTTTGGAACATAGGTGACAGACATTCTTTATGCCTGTACCATCTTTATTCAAAAGGATTTCTCTTGCGCTTATATATTGACCGCCGTTCCAGATACCGTCAAAATCTTTATCGAGTATATTTCCAAAATCGTCTTTTTTATAATAAACCCAGCAGCAGGGCGAGACTCCGCCATCAGACTGGATCGCTATATGCGTCCAGGGACGTTTGCAGAAACGCAGGGATGAATGTTTATAAACCGATTTGTCCTGTTTCCCCAATGGAATCCACGTTTTGTCCTCAACATAAGGCTCAAGAACCGTAAAATTATCAACGCCGTATTCCACGCTTAATCGTTTTGCCATTTCAAGCTCGGATCTGTTGTGCTCAAAAAGTATAAACTGCCATTCCAGATATGGTTTGCTCTTTTTTAATTTGCCGCGCGCTTTGATAAGATATTCAAGCCCTCTAATCACGTTCTCAAAAGTTCCTGTCCTGAATTTCCTGTATGACTCTTCTGTTGCCGCGTCAAGACTGAGAACCATAAAATCAAGTCCGCTCTCAACTATTTCAAAGGCTTTTTCGTAAGTCATAAGACTTAAATTCGTGCTGAACCCGCAGAAAACGTTCTTCTCTTTTATCAGTCTGATGATTTTTCCCAAATCATTATTTAAAAGCGGTTCGCCCCAGATATGAAGGTAGAGTATCAGAAAGTAATCATAGTGGAGCCTGAAAAAAATATCCTTGAATCTATCATAGGACATAATAATAGTTTCTCTTCCCCTTCTTCCCTCGCCCGTGGGGCAGAATCTGCACTTGTAATTGCAGACGTTTCCTATATCTATGTTGGCGATATAGGGTTTGGATTTGAGGATGGTCTCGCCTTTATATATTGAGTACTCGGTTTGCAGTATGTTACTAATCTTTTTTATACCGCAACTTTTGAGGCCATGCAGGTGATATGACCGCAGTCTGTCTTTATATGATAAAAAGTGGCTGATGATACTCATTTTTTCTTCTTAAGAATCCAGATGAAACTGAATGAAAAGTATATTAAGCTTTTTAAAATAGACTCCGGTACTTTTGATAGGATACTGTAAAAAAGCGGTATCTCGGTAAAATACTTTCCCGGTCTTTTTAATATATCAATCGTGTATTCCGTAAAGTCAAATCCTGAGATCAATTTAAGATGCTCCGTCCTATCAACAAGTTTTTGAGAAAAAAATTTTTCAGGAAAAATAAATTTGATCTTCTTTAATAATCTCGGAGGCAGCCACAGGAGAATCCCTATAAGCGGATAATTCTTAAAAAAAAGCGCAAACCTGTTTGCTACAGCGAGATAGCAGATCCCTCCGGGCTTTAATACCCGTTCTATCTCATTCATCATAAGTTTCGGGTCTCCCATATATTGATAAATATGGTTGCAGATTACAAGGTCAACGGAGTTATTCTTTACAGGTAACGCTTGAGCGTTCGATACAACCCATAAAACCCTTCTGCAAAGTGAATCTTTAGCGTATCTTAACGCATTTATGTCTACGTCAAATCCTATTGCTTTATCAAAAATCTCAGCGATTTCAGATGTAATTATACCGCTTGAACACCCAATATCGATCATCGTTTGCGGTGTAAAACCGCTTGTTTTCGAGGTATAGTCGCTTATAATCTGCCGTATTTTGTAAGCTTTTATCCGTCTCTCTTCTTTATTCAATACTCTTGGAAATATTTTAGAAAAATCCTTCCATTCCTGGCTCATAGTTATTACAATACAGCCCCTTTATGAAGTTACAAGAAAAATGTTGTAAAGACCTGCTCTCTTTATATATTATTATTTAGAATAAGTCAATATCAATGTGATAAAATGGTAATGCCTCAGAACGTGTGAAATAATCAACATTAATACCTGCTAAGTTTTTTATTATCAGTCCACATTTTCTAAAAAAGTCTAATTTTTTCACACGTTCTCAGTTATAGGTGGAATGAAGAAGCAGGAGACAGATGTGCCTTTGTGCCTCAAAACTATGAATTTTTATCTTGTATTTTCTGCTTAACTATAGTTAAAAATAACATTAATAATATGAAAAAATTATTTTTAATTACGTGTATATTTTTTACCATATCCTGTGTAAGAGAAAAAGAGATCATTATCGAAGATACCTGGGAAGAACAGCCACAGCAGATTTCAACAGATACAACTACCCCTGGTTTGCCAGAAGAAGATACAACCATTCAAGAAATTATAAAGTGTATCGAGACACTGGAAACAACATCACTTCTGACTGAAACTGTAATAATTATTAAACAAGTAACAGTAATTGATACACGATACCTTATCGAACAAAAAGCTGAGAGTATATACTTCTATTTTGATAGACCTGATTGGAATTTAAAATACGATACTATAAATATAGGCGAGACGTATTTTGTACTTAAAGAGACAGCGCTCTGGAACCCAATTATTTTGGCATCAGGTCAACTCGTCTGGGTATATAAAGGTGTAATTAAACCACCTGAAAAAATTGTTAAACCCAAACCGCCGCCACCACCCCTGATCGCTAAAAAGGAGCCTGAGATTGTATATCCTGTAAAAGTAAATAATGCCTTTTTGCCAGGAGAAGTTTTAAAATATAAAATTACTTATTTCGGGATCCCGGCAGGTCGTTCTGAGATTGGTGTTGCAGAGGGTCAGCTGTTTAATAACAGAAAAACATATTACATAAGAATGCGTACTGAGAGTATATCTTTATTCTGGTTTAAAGTTAAGGATATACTTGAAACATATCTTGATAAAGAGGGTTTATTTACCTATCGCTATGAAAAACATCTTAGAGAGGCTTTAAAAAAGAAGGACGAGATAGTTGAGATAGAGCCTGTTAAAGGCATAGCGATAAGAACAAAAAACAATGAAAAATACCAACCAATGCATATCCAACCCTTTGTTACCGATGTTCTCGGCGCATTGTATAACATAAGAACAATGGATTTACAGGTGGGTAAGTATATAGAGATACCTGTATTTGATGGAAGAAAAAATTATAATCTACGTATAGATGTTACTAAAAAAGAGCTTATCAGTGTACCAGCTGGAAGATTTAAAACTATCCTTGTTATACCAAGATTACAATCAGAAGGCATATTTATGGGAAAGGGTGATGTTGAGGTCTGGCTAACTGATGATTATCTTAAGATACCTGTATATGTTAAAGCAAAGATTGCAGTAGGTTCGTTTGTAGGAAAGCTAATTGAGTATAAGTTGGCCGAATGAGAAGTACAGGCTGAAACTCTTTATTACAGCATTAAAACCATATTTGATCTTTCAGATTAAAATTCATATTGACATTACAATATCAACTTAATATTGTAAGGTAATAACTATGAAAAAACGTGATATTATAAAACAAGATGATAAGAATGATATTAAACTATGGGTTAATACCTGGAAAAGAGCAGGCAAAAACTTAGATAAATTAAAGAATATGGAATTACAGTTATTTGATTATAAGAAAAATCAGCATATAGTGGATGATATGCTTCAATTAGCTTATAAATTTTCTAAAGAGAGAAAATATAGTGGATTAGTTGAACAGCAAAAATACTTTATAGAAATAGCTCGATGAGTTTACTACTTGAAGCAGCTTTAGATTTTCAAGAATTTTTTAAATCACAAAAATGGTCTTTCTGTATAATAGGTGGTTTAGCAGTAATACGATGGGGGGAGGTCAGAATGACCCAGGATATAGATATCAGCCTGCTGACTGGATTTGGGTCGGAACATAAATATATTGATGCATTGTTAAAAAGATATAAATCACGCATAGCTAATCCGAAAGAGTTTGCATTAAAAAATAGGGTGCTTCTTCTAAAAGCAAAGAATGGTATATCCGCGGATATCGCGCTTGCTGCTCTACCTTTTGAAAAAAAAATGATTAAAAGGGCATCTACATTTGAGTATATAAAAGATTTTTCTATCATTACTTGTTCAGCAGAGGACCTCATAATATTAAAAGCTTTTGCAGAAAGACCACAGGATTGGGTGGATATTGAAGGAATTATTAAACGCCAGAAAAAGGGTCTTGATGTTAGCTATATATTTAGACAATTAAAGCCTTTATGTGAAGTAAAGGGTTCACCTGAAATATTGAAAAAATTAAGTCGATTATTCAAGATCAGCTGATGAAACGCATAATTATTTTTATTTTAATCATTATTTTCTCTGAATATTAAATCCTTGTGTAAATATTAAGCAATAGCTCGGGAGTCGCTCGTTTGTCCTGGCAGTTTTTCGGCTGAAACAAAGTTGAGTCAGCAGAACTGCTTTCTTAGAATATATAATAATTTATTCATAAATACATCTTTTTTGTGAATCCATTGAGGAGCTATTGTTAATTGCATAGATGCCTCGCCAAGTAATCTATAAACAACTATATCTTTTCGTAAACCTTTGATTAGTTCTACAAGAATATCTATATATTCATCCATCTCTAAAACATTAACTTTGTTCTCCTTATATAATTTTTCAAGATAAGTATTTTTAAGTATATGTAGATTATGAAATTTAACACCTTTTACAGGCAACCTGTTTAATAAATCCCTTGTTTTAATAAAATCATTTTTATCTTCATAAGGAAGCCCTATGATAATATGTGCGATAACAGGGATATTGAAATCTGCTAACATTTTAACTGCATTTACGAATTCCGCTACTGTATGTTTGCGGTTTATAAACTCAAGTGTTTTATCATTTGCAGACTGGAGTCCGAGCTCGATCTCTAAATATCTCTTCTCTTTTAACTCGACCAAAAGATTGATTATCTCTTTATTAAAAGTATCTGGCCTTGTACCTATAGAGATCCCTATAATCCTGTCAAACTCAAAAACAGGTTTAATAGATGCCTGCATTCTTTCTATCGAATTATAAGTAAACGTATGGTCTTGAAAATAAGCTATAAATTTTTTTATTTTTTTATTTCTATTCATACTATCAATTATTTGTTCTTTCACAGGCTTGTTTTTATAATACCCTGGTGGCATAAGATTTTCAGATGAACAATATATACACCCACCACTTGCTTTTGTACCATCTCTATTGGGGCAGGTAGATTCTGTTCGTATAGCTATTCGCTGGGTTCGGCAGCCGAATAATTCACGATAGTATTTATTTAGTGTATAAAAATACTTATCAAATTCAGTCATAAGTAATATAATAAAGTTAAAATTAAAAAGTTAAAAGTAAAATTTTTGTAGTCAGCCGGTCTGTTTTCAAAAGGAGTACTCATGAGCGCGGATTGCGCTCTACACTATTGGGTTCTTGGGTTCTTGGGTTATTGGGTTATTGCGTTTTTGCGCTCTACACAAAGCATGAAAAA
>JBFMHD010000178.1:0-5731 GCA_040752395.1 Candidatus Hydrogenedentota bacterium | reverse complement strand
AGTCCTGTTTTGACTCACGACTTGCGACTCCCGACCCCTAATATACCCCATCCCCTATGACCCATCCCCTAATATCCTTTGTGCCTCTGTGCCTCTGTGTCTTCTCCTCCTGTCTTCTGTCTCCTGTCTCCTAATTTTGAATTTTTAATTTTTCAATCTTTGAATCTTTCAATCCCTCGACTGATTTCATAGTCTATAGACTGAAAAGCTTGTATAACTTCATCGACAGAGTCTATAATTATACATTTTATACCGCTTTTACTCGCACCCTGTAGATCACTATCCTCATCATCACCTATATGTATAATATCATCTTTACCAAGATGCTCTTCTTTCATAAGATACTCAAACAATTTACCTGATGACTTTTTATAACCTATAATCTGGGATAGAATAATTCTATTAAAAATTTTGTCTATACTAAATAATTTTATTTCAGGAAAAGCAAAATATTTTTGAGCATCACTTACGATGTAGAGTTTATAGCAAGTTTTCAATTCTTTTAAAAAATCTCTTAATTCGATCTTTAATCTAATCTTTTTTCTTGATGCGATCCTGAATAAATAGATCAATTCATCAACTCTATCACCAGTTATTACCACTTTATTTTTGATAAATATTTTTCTAAATACTTTCTTTATATCGATCTCTCTTCCTTGTTTTGTTGTCTTTATTGTTTCTTGCAAGATATTTTTATAATCTTCTTTTAATGTATTTGGTGGAATAAATATCTTTTTCTCGCTTAAGAGTTTTGAATATGTATCAAAGGTTTCAGCTGATTCTTCATCAGTCTCTATCTCAAGGATTGTATTATAAAGGTCAAACGATATAGCTTTGTAATTATTCACTGTGTTGTTAGAATCAGTACCCGACTTAAAAGCCTTGTCCTTGATAGGCAGTAAATCCGGCAAACGCACCCATCCCTGCTATCATCATAATAACTGCTATACAACAGCAGCATACAATAATAAGAGGCAGCAATACTGCAAAAACAGCCTTTGATGTATCTGTAGAATGAACAACTTTAAAACCTATAATGTAGCAGACGAGACTCCAGATACCTGCAATAATACAACCGCAAAAAGGAACGATATTAAACAACATCGTGGAACCCATCGTATAAGCTACAACTTTTATTGTAGCTTCAAAACCACCTTCTGCGGCTCGAAATAATAAAAGGAATAAATGATATATTCCTGCCCAGATAAATACACCAACCATAACTAAAAGTGGCGATATAATAATAAATAATACAAGGACAATTGGCATCGCGATAAAACCGAGAACACTTTCCTTTATATCTGGTCTGGTCCCGAAAAACGGCCCAAGCATACTGAAACTTTGTAAAACAAGTTGATAAATTGTTGCAAATACATTCCCGATTGTACCGAAAATAACAGCAAATAATAATGATTTACCTATACCTGTTTGAGGAGATATCTTAGCGAATGTGGAAGCGGGTTGAAAAAGCACGCCTTTTATTGTTTCAATACATCGTTGCCAGATGTCAAGTGACGGGTCTTCCCATGGGAAAACTTTATCAATGGTATCCATATAAGCCTCCTCTGAAAAACATTGTAACTCTAATAATATCAAGTAGAAGCAAGAGGCAAGAAGCAAGATAACGGAAAGAAAGATAACGAAAGAAGCAAGAAGCAAGAAGCAAGAAGCAAGATAACGGAAGAAGTGAGAGGTATCAGGACAGGCTACAGGCTACGGACTACAGCCGGCTGGAGACAAAAGCCAAAAGCCTGCTGAAAAGTCTTGAGTCTTGAGTCTCGAGTCCTGTTTTGACTCACGACTCTTTTCATATCATCTTTAGTTTTTCATACGTTGTGTAGAGCGCAAAAACGCAAAAACCCAATAACCCAATAACCCAAGAACCCAATAGTGTAGTTCGAAAAAGTAAGAAGTATCAAAAAATTATATCATTTCTTTATTATTCTTCAATCATTTTTTTTAACTGTTCGAGTTTTCTATTTATAGCATCGAATTTACCAATATCAAAAATTTTATATAACTCTTCAATGTTAATCTCTTTATTAAGAGCTTTTAAGTAATATTCATTAAGTTTTATCATTTCATTTTTCATATTTTTTATATCTTCAAAAGAGAGACTTCTTGCCCTGAAATATTTTTCAAGATGTTCACAGAACTCATCTACATTATCAAAAAGAACCATCTTTTTTTTGCTAAACATATCCACAATATTTAAGTCTCTTTCAATATTAGGTACATATCTTCCTTCAATAGCAGCCTGCAATCTGTCCTCGATAGTTATATCAGTACATAACCCATCATATTTAATTAAAATTTTTTTTATAACTTCTTTTTTAATAAACTCAAGTTCCTCTTTTTCAAGTTCTCTTTGAGTAAATGATTTTTTTATCTCATCAATGTTGTCATAGATATCAATCAATCCGATGACGCCGAGTGTTTTCAAAGCCTGAATAACATTTAATTGTGGGTTTAATAATTTTATATCTCCACCTTTTGCGTGGAAGAGTTTAAGCATAGCCAGTATTTTTCCTGCTATTATGCTATCGAGAAATTTAGTATCTATTAAATCAAGAACAAGATATATATCATTTGCATTTAAACACTCTTTAAATACTTTATCCAGATCTTTAAGCACATTTATATCCATAATCTTTTCACATTTTATTATCACTATATTATCTAAATACTCTTTGTTCATCTCCATCGTAAGGACTCCTTCGAAAAAGTTGATGAGTTCATGAGTTCAAGAGTTGGCTCCCGTGATAAGAAGCGAGATGCAATAAGCCAGAGGCAAGTGCTTAAATGAAATTTTTATACTCTGGTCTATTATATCAATTTTTAATTTTTTTTGCAATTATTATCTTGATTTATTATCCTTGATTTTTTATTTTATAAAATATAATATATATTTCAAGTTTCTTCTGCCCACATAACGTATAAAAAACAAGATATTTTTTCTTTACTTTTAACTTTTTAACGTTTTTCAAAGGGGTTCTTAAGTGGCTGATATAGAAGATGAAAAAGATATCCCAAGAGAGAATGCTTTGAAACGACATATTGCTGTTGATTTCAGAGATAATGACCTTAAAGGATATATTCGTATCGATGCAAGTACCTTTCTTCAGTATAGACCATCTGCCGAAGAAATAAAAGCCATAATAAACTCAAAAGGTATTAAATACGGTATAGATGAGTCAATCTTTGAAAATGTTATCAGTAAAAAGATAGAAGAACAATGGGTGGAGATAGCATGGGGGAAACCTGCGGTTGAGGGGAAAGATGGCTATATCGATTATAAATTCAGAATTGATTCTGAAACCATGCCAAAAGTAGATGAACACGGTAGAGTTAATCTTAAAGAATTACATAAAATTGAGAATATTGTTAAGGATCAGTTGTTAGCTGTTCATATACCACCTGTTTACGGACGGACAGGTATATCTGTAAAACGTCTCACGATTCATCCAAGCCGAGTTGCGGATGTCAAACTTCTTGGAGGCACGAATACTTATTTTTCTCAAGATGGGAACGAACTATATGCTTCCTGTGACGGAATGGTAGTGATACGAAAAAATCGTATAGAAGTTGACCCTGTGTATATTGTTAGTGGAGATGTTGGCTCAGCAACCGGTAACATACATTTTGTTGGTAGCGTAATTGTTCAGGGCTCTGTTTTAGATGGTTATATTATAAAAGCTAATGAAGAAATTGTGATTAATGGAGCAGTTGGTGCTGCAAACATTGAGTCTGGAAAATCTGTAACAATAAAAGGTGGTTTTAATGGCAAAGAAAAAGGGATTATCACCGCTGAAAAAGTTGAGGTATTATTTGTCAATCAGGGTATAGTATATTCAAAAGAAGATTGTATAGTTCACGATTCTATAATGCATAGCGAAATATATACAGGTGGTTTTTTAAAAGTTGAGGAGGGGAAAGGTGCAATTATAGGTGGTAAAATTACTGCTACAAAAGGTGTTGTTGCGAATGTTATCGGAGCTGAGGCATATCCACGCACTGTGATAGAATGCGGACTACCCTACGAGGCGTTTGCAAGATTTATGCAGCTTGAGAAGGAATTTATTAAAAATCGCAGAAGTTATATTGAGTCAGACAAAAATATTAATATCCTTGAATCGCAGAAAAAAGAGGGTAAACTTGATGAAGAAAAACTTAAACTATATGATGCATTAATTGCTCTAAGAAAAAAGTCTATTGGTGAGATTTTAGCTATTATAATTGAAACAAGATTACTTTCGTTTAAAATTAACGAATCCTATGCCTCGGTTATATCTGCAAAGAAAATTTATCCGGGCACTGAGTTCTATTCACCAAAAAATAGTATTAAAATCTCCACAGAACAATCACCGTTTTTTATAAAAATAATCGACGGTGCATTTGTGGTAGGTAGTGGCTAGGAGTATCAACTACCATGAAAGATTATCTTATAGTTTATTATTTATGGAAATTTTATAAAGAGATAGAAGGGCTGCAGGAGGGATTAAAAACTAAAGTCATAATGAACTTTTATGGAACTGATTGCGATTTTATAAGAGATATATATGGATACCCCTCCCCTTCTAAAATAACATTACATAATATAGACCATGAGATTAAATCCTATCTTGAAGAAGCAGGTTTTAGAACTGAATCGAAATCGATGCGCGATTTTGAAGTGTATATCTTATACAACTCTGCTGGCTCGTTTCAGGGACATTATTCAGGTAAACCGGAAATCATTGGCGGTAAAAGAATGCAGTTCACTGGCAGATTCGAAGAATTTAAAGATTACCAGTTTATCCATTTAATACTACCATCTCAATATGAAAAATTAATTAAGCTATGCGAGATAAAAGAAGCGGGATTAAATAAAAAAGCTGATCTATTATTTAAGTTTCCTCTTTTAACAAGCTCTACATTTTTATATACCGAGTACCTCAAATCTATTTATAGCTCAGCGACCACTATATCCAAGAAACCAATCTCCGAGATTTTAAAATTAATCGATACCGATGAATCAATAAGCGATTTTCTAAAACAAAAAGAAGAGCTCGATTCTATACTATCACGCGAAAACCGTACCTGTATCTATAGTGTTGAGGACGGCAGACTTAAAATCTATGACTCTCGTTCGAAAAGAACTCGTAGATGTTTGAACGCATGGATGTTTGGCGAAGAAAAAAAAGAACTGCCTAAAAAAGAAAAGAAACCAGAAGAAGAAATAAAATATAGAGATTATGAAAAAATCGCTGAACAACTCAGCATTGCTAACCGTATAAAACTACTCCTTGAAGAAGGTAGATTCCTTGTCTCACAAAAATATCCAGTAGAACTCATTGATCTATTAGTAGACATAAAACGTGATATCGTAATAAAAATTCTTGAACACTTAAAATCCATCAGCTCTGATCCGGAAACCGTAAAAAATTATCCCCCAGAACAAATGCAGAAAACACAGCTCATTCTAAATAAAGCATCAAATTATTTCAAATTATGTGATAAATACCCTGCTATAGTTACAGCGTATGGTGGTAATGCTGATGCTATAAAATCATACTACACCCCAATAGTGGTATTGTTCAGACTATTTCATATCGAGTAAATTAGAAGTCAAAGATTGAAAGATTGAAAGATTTAAAGGAAAGGCACAGAGGCACAAAGGATATTAGGGGATGGGTCATAGGGGATGGGGTATATTAGGGGTCGGGAGTCGAGAGTCGTGAGTCAAAACAGG
>JBFMHD010000177.1:0-5744 GCA_040752395.1 Candidatus Hydrogenedentota bacterium | reverse complement strand
AGCCAAAAGCCCAAAGCCTGCTGAAAAGTCTTGAGTCTTGAGTCTTGAGTCTCGAGTCCTGTTTTGACTCACGACTTGCGACTTGTGACTCTTTTCATACTTTGTGCCTCTGTGCCTCTGTGCCTTTGCCTGCCTGCCGCAGCGGAGTGCGGCGCAGGCAGGTGCCTTTGTGCTCTAACTTCAACTTTCAATTCGATGCTGCGATTTTTCTTTTAAATAAGCAAGCGGCCATGCTGCATACACTTTCGCTGAATCTACAAGATGCTGTATCGGTACCTGATCAAGAACAGAATGGGCATAAATCTCATCAGCAGGCCCAAACCCAACACAAGGGATACCCAAAATCCCCATCACAGCAACACCATTAGTTGAAAAAGTCCATTTCCCTATTACAGGTTTTCTTTTAAGCACCTTTT
The DNA here is from genome assembly GCA_040752395.1 of Candidatus Hydrogenedentota bacterium. Taxonomy (GTDB): domain Bacteria; phylum JBFMHD01; class JBFMHD01; order JBFMHD01; family JBFMHD01; genus JBFMHD01. Next base: position 5,328 of record JBFMHD010000177.1, on the reverse strand, counting down.
TAAAGGCTTTTGTAGCAGATTTAACAGCGATATGGTCTTTTGGTAATACCCAAGTGGGATAATATTTTTCCATTTCATATACCACTCCCCGCCAGGAAGGTTGTCGATAAACAGGTACCTCAACAGTTGCATCTCCTGCTCCTTTTAATGATTTTATCTCTGCAATTGCTGATTCTTTAGTTTCGCCTAAGGTTAAACGTCTATCAATATGTATAGTGCAGGAATCAGGAACAGCACATTGTGAAGGTCCTTGAAAAAAAATCTGGGTTACAGTAATTGTGCCTTTCTCAAGAAATTTATCTTTTTTCAATTTTTTGTTAAGTTTTTCGATCCCTTCAATGATGGGTACCATTTTATATATGGCATTGATACCGCGTTCTGGTGCTGATCCATGGCAGGATCTACCCTGTACCGTCACGCGTATCTCCATTCTACCGCGTTGGCCACGATAGATGTTCATATTCGTCGAATCAGTTATCATGACACACTCAGGTATAATTTTATCTTCTTTTACAATGTATAACCAGGGCAGGCCATCGCAATCCTCTTCCTGAACACTACCGACTATATAAAGTGTGTAATCATCAATGAGCTCAAGTTCTTTAATAATTCGTCCACCATAAACCATACCAACCATAGCACACCGCTGGTCTGCTGCACCCCGACCAAAAATGATATCATTTTCAACTTTACCTTCATAGGGATCCCATTGCCACGAACTTCTATCACCTACGCCAACAGTATCCATATGAGCATCTATCGCAATAATAGTTTTTCCACTACCTATTCTTCCAATCACATTGCCCATAGGGTCAATAAAAACATCATCGAAGATGCATTTTTTCATCTCTTCCTCTGTCCGTTTTATCACCTCTTCTTCTTTAGTAGATTCACCTGGTATCCGAATCAAATCACGCATAAATGTAACCATATCATTTCGATACTTATCAGCTAACATTGCTATCTTGGAAGCAGGTATTGACTTAACCATTGTGGGTCCTCACGGCAGTAGCCTCACCATATCTCCGTATGTTTCAGGTCTTCTGTCTCTAAAGAACTGCCAGACGTTTCTCACTTCAAGAATCTGGTCTAAATCAAGTTCAGCAATAACAACCGCATTCTTATTTCTAGGTCCTTTAGCAAGTATTTGTCCTCGTGGATTGCAGAAATATGACTGTCCATAAAATTCGCCGATATTCCAGGGCTTTTCATAGCCGACACGATTAATGGCACCGACAAAATACTGGTTTGCAACAGCGCAAGCAGGCTGCTCTAATAACCAGAGGTATTCTGATAAACCAGCAACAGTTGCAGAAGGATTAAAAATTATCTCAGCTCCATTAAGCCCGAGTAATCTTGCGCCTTCAGGAAAATGTCTGTCATAGCAAATATAGACACCAACTTTACCTATCGCTGTCTCGAATACAGGATAACCGAGGTTCCCGGGCTTAAAATAAAATTTTTCATAGAACCCGGGTCCGCAATGCGGTATATGATTTTTTCTGTATTTCCCAAGATAAGTACCATCAGCATCTATACAAGCAGCAGTATTGTAATAAACACCGGTCATCGCTTCTTCATAGATTGGCAGTATTATAACCATCCCAAGTTCTTTAGCCAGATCCATAGCCCAGCGCGTAGTCGGACCATCCGGGATAGGTTCAGAAGATTCATACCATCTTATATTCTGTTCGGCACAGAAATAAGGCCCATAGAAAATCTCTTGCAGACAAATAATCTGCACACCCTTTTTTGCCCCCTGTCGAATCAAGTCCTCATTTAAATCAATCATATTTTTCTTAATAGTCTTGATTGGCTTGGTTACAGGTGTGTTTAACTGAGTTTGTACAAGACCTGCTTTTACAATCCTTGGCATAGTTTTTATACCTCCTCTGGAAAACTTTGTAACTATAATAATATCAAGTAGAAGCAAGAAGTGGGAAGTAAGAAGTATCAGAAAACAAAATATATTAAAACTTTTACAATTTATGTCAATGAAAAATGGCTGGTGTTTTTTACTTGACAAAATATTCAAAAATAAAAGAATTTTATCCTGAATAACAGGGTAGTAAAAACAAAAAACCCTGTGTAATTTTAGATAGAAAAATAATTGATCAAATGACTCCGAAAGATATATGCAAGGTTGTTTATGACTCTTTATTTGGACCTTATCTTAAGATCGGCTCCAGAAAAGAATGTGCTATATGCGACGCAAAAATAATATGCAAGGAAGTCATAACAGCAAAAAGTAAAATCAATAAAGAGCATCAGACATTTTTTGTATGCAAAACCTGTTTTAATAATCTAAATAAATCGAAAAAACATTTAATAAGCGAAAAATATTTTATAGAGACTTTAAAAAAATTAAGAAGATTTAAAAGTATTGTTTTTATTGATATCGAAACTACTGGTTTTTTAGAAGAAGGCGGAGAGATAATAGAGATAGGCTGCTTAAAATATAATATAAAGAAAAAATTAAGTGTTGATATTAATGGAATATTTTTTCAGCGTATAAAACCAAAAACTAACTTTTTTTCTCAGATAGCACAAAAGGTCAATAACATAAAATCTGAAGACCTCGTAAACTGTCCTTCAATAGAAAAAGTATTGCCTAAATTTTTAGAGTTTATCGACCATTCACTTGTAGTTGCTCATCGTGTGAATTTTGATATGGGTTTTTTAAACCATTATTTTGATAAATTACAGATTAAGAGGCCCTCGAACCCTGTTCTTGATACGTTTCAGATAGGCAAAAAATTATACGGTAAATCAGTCAGACTTGATGGTTTATTAAAAGAAAATAAAATAAGGGTCCCGTTTTCGCGACATAAGTCCTGGATAGATTGTCTCTCAACAAGTGAAGTATTTTTTAAGATGGTTCGGTGGTACTCGATCTCAGAACTTAATCCCCTACCCTTTTCTACTATTAACTACAGCTCGAATTTACTAAGCTAACACCTCTTTCTGATTTTCGAATCTACCCCCTTATTTATCAATCGAGCGGGTTAGTTACACATCCAGGAAAAAGTGTTTTGGCAGATTTCGAGACCCAATTTTTTAAGACAACTTAGAAATTCCCCATCCTGCTATAAAAATAGCAAAATTCAAGTTTTAAAAAATAAAAATCAGATATAAAAACATTTGATAAATTGTTACGAAACAGATAGCAGTTTACAATAAAGCAAACATTTCCCTCTTAATACCATACTGTCCTGTCATTTTTTTGTACATAACTTTTGTTTTCTTGAGGTCGATTCAGCTATTTCTCTATCTGGATGGGGATTTGTATCATCTTTTAACTCTATTTTACTCAATTAAGATATTATCAACAGAATCCTGATATATTTTATTATAATAATCTTTAAAATATCTTAATATCTCTTCATCTTTAACACTGATATTTGTCTCTGCCCTGTTTCTTAATGCATCAAAACCCCAGTTTGTCGACCCAACGATAACTTCATTATCTATTATCACCAGCTTTGCATGGGTTATGGTATCTAACGTCTCCCACTTTACTTTTATACCATTATTTTCTAAATATTCTTCTGCTTCTCTGTTATTCTCATTCGTTACATCATTAAAATCGCTTTGCTCAAGTATCATCCGTACTTTAACCCCTCTTTGTTTTGCAGCTATTAAACCTATTAATAAATTGTCTGGCGAATAAACATCAGTATTACCTTCATAATATTTTATCCCATACATACATACATCGATCTCTCTGGTTGCGTTTTTAAATTGTTCTATTAAATGGTGATAATAGTCTTTTTCAATAAGGGGTTTAACTCTATCGGTATAAAATTTTATAATATCATCACTCATTTGTCTGTTCCACAACCTCTCATAATATTCTTTGTAAGTTTTTACAATTTTTCCCTCAATAAACACGTTTGTCTCATTATTATATTTCAAAGACATATAACTCCAGTTAGTAGAACCAATTATAGCTTTATTATCATCTATAATTATTAGTTTAGAATGAATTTTTTTATAAGGTTTATCGAGCTTTGCTTTTATGCCATTAGAGAGAAGAAAAGAGATTTGTTCTTTATTAAACTCTATGGAATCCTCAGCTAATATTCTCACTTCAACGCCTCTTTCTACTGCTTTTATAAGTTCATTAAATATGTTGCTTACTTCATCGTCTCTATTTAATTCAAACTGCAAAACATCAACTGATCTTTCAGCTTCTTTGATTAATTTATATAAAACTGATAAATAATCATTATTACAAGCTGGTTTTATTTTTATATTATCAGAATCTAATTTTTTAAACAGATTTTTTCTATCTTTTACATCACTACTTCTAATAGTTCGTGGCTTTTCATATTTTCGGCCGCAAGAGCAAAAAAATGTAATCAGGACTAAGAATACAATAATTCTTTTCGCCATAAATTTAGCTTGTCTTTTGCATTATAAAAGATTACTATATAATTATATAAATTATGAGTAAAGTCTTTATTTTTATACCGACGCTTAATGAGGCTGGGAACGTAGAAGAGCTTATCACTACTATTTTTAAAATTGATCCAGAATTTAATATACTTATCGTTGATGATGACTCAACTGACGGGACACAGGAGAAGATCCTTAAACTAAAAGAGACCTATAAAAATCTTCACTATATTTTCCGAAAGATTCGCGGTAGGGGTTCTGCACAGAAGGAGGCATATCAATACATTCTAAAACAGCAATGTGATTATCTTATTGAACTTGATGCTGATTTTTCTCATAATCCCTCTGATATACCACGCTTCCTGGAAAACATAACTGATTGTGATATGGTTATAGGTTCCAGACTCGATGCTCAATCAGACCAGACTCACAGAAAATTCTACCGAAAGATATTAACATATCTTTCTAACTTTTATGTAAAACTGATATTCAGTCTTCCTGTAAAAGATTATACAAGCGGTTACAGATGTTTGCGGGTTGAATGTCTAAAAAATATACCCGTTGATAATTTATTCTCAACAACACCTTCTATACTTGAAGAGATACTCTATATTTTCTGTAAAAGAGGTTATAGAATAAAAGAGATACCTATCTGTTTCAGTGAGCGAAAATCCGGCAAAACAAAATTAACGGTCTTTGATTTAATGAAAATATTTGTATCAATCTACAGGATAAAAAGATACTGGAATAAAGTAAAATAAAATCTTTTGCAAATTTATTTGTGATAGTATAATATACTATAGTTAATAATATAATATGGAATTTATTACAAAATGTATCAGATGTAACACTGAAAATGATCCAAAAGAATCATTCGTATGCAAGAGATGCGGTGGAAACCTCGAGGTTATATTTGATTATAAAGAAAAA
>JBFMHD010000176.1:0-5803 GCA_040752395.1 Candidatus Hydrogenedentota bacterium | reverse complement strand
AAAATTCGGTGGCCAGACTTCGTCAAGTGCTTCTGAATTAATATTTTTTGAAAAAAATAGAAAAATCTTTTAAATTCTTCTTCAGAGAAATTAATTCTTTTGAACCCTGGTTGTCCAATTAAATGGGTTTTCTTTAGAAAAATCAGGTAGATAATAATCTGGGCTATCATAATCCTGAATAAAACAATTAGAAAATCCTAAATGAGCTGCAAACTCTATAACTTTCTCATATTCATCTCTTGTTATTGTTCTATTTATTTCAGGATATTTTTTTGCTTTATATACAGGATTATACTGAGACATAATGCTTATATAAGTTTTTTTAGACAATTTATCTTTAATCCATTTTAAAATCTCAAAAGTTCCTGAAATATAATCTGGTAATACCAGATGTCTTATTAATATACCTTTATAAGCTATCTTATCAGGATCCAGTTGTAGATGACCGACCTGTCTGTACATTTCAAGTATAGATTTTTCAGCGGTTTTTCTATAATTTTTTGCATAAGAATATTTTAATGCGAAACCATCATTAAAATATTTAAAATCAGGCAGATAAATATCAACTATGCCTTCAAGCATATTAATATTTTCTCTGCTATCAAAACCATTAGTATTATAAACAACAGGAATTTTAAGGCCATTATTTTTAGCCTTAATAATCCCCTGTTTAATCAAAGGTGTAAAATGTGTAGGAGATACAAGATTAATATTATGGCACCCTTTATTCTGTAGACTAAAAATTATATTTACAAACTCTTCAATAGAATATAATTCTCCCATCCTTTCCTGACTTATTTGATAGTTCTGACAAAAGACACATTGAAGGGAACAACAGGAAAAAAATATAGTGCCTGAACCATTATTTCCGCTTATAGGTGGTTCTTCACCGAAGTGCAGCAGCCATTTAGCTATTTTTAGTTCACACCCGGCTTTGCATCTTCCTTTCTCTCCTCTTATTCTATTAACACCGCATTCAAACCCACATAATCTACATTTTTCAAACATAGAAAAAGGTAATGTCTCTTGCTTCTTGCTTCTATAACTGAGAACGTGTGAAAAAATATATTAAACGTAGTGAGGGTCCCAAGACCCGTTTTAATAATCTCTTAAAAATAATATAAATACCTCATCTTAAAGACACACCTAAAGGTGCTTATTACAAAGGCTCACTTCTATATTTTTGGAAGATACATTATGCTACTTCTCACTTTTTACTTTTTCATAGGGGAGGGGCATCAGAAGTAAGGTCAATTAATGACTCGGCTATTCCTTTAACTATCTCTGCCATGTATTCATAATTAAGCGTTTCGTAAGTATCGGAATTTGTGTGATAGTGGGGATTTCTATAGAATGCTGTATCAGTAATCATTATAGCAGGGTATCCCATTTTCCAGAATGACCAGTTATCAGAGAAATCGACGCCTGGTACAAAGCTGAATGTTGTTAGATATTCAATAGGGAAAGAGGTTGCTTTCTTAAAACTTTTTACAACCATTTTAACGAGCCACTGCGATTTAAAATTACCAATTGCTGCGATAAAATTTGCTTTACTTGGGAAAAAGAAACCGAAAAGAGGTGGGTAGCGCTGTGAAAACGGTTTCTCGTTATAAAACCCGAGCATCTCAAGTATTATCGCAGCTTTTATATCCTCATTTTTTTCTTTTGCTTTTTTTGCGTACACCATACTGCCCATATTATCACTCTTGAAAAACGGTGGTTCCTCATTTACAAACGCAATGAATTTTAGAGTTTTATCAGTCTTTTTATTAAACATAAACCGGCTAAGTTCAAGAAGAGCGGCAACAGCGCTTGCGTTATCATCAGCACCTACATTAAAACAGGTGTCGTAATGAGCACCGACTATTATTATAAAAGAAGGATTCGAAACACCGATCTTTGTCGCAATAATATTTTTTATTTTAGCTCCCCTACAAGTATAATACTGAAACTCTGTCTTGTATCCGATGGAGTTAAAAGTTTTAGTTATGTAATCCGCGGACTGATTCAATGCATCAATAGAAAAAACGTTTCTATCGCCTATTTGGTGTGAGAGAGTGATCACATGGGATTTCAGGAGTCTACTTAATTCGGACTCATACTTTAAAGAATTTCTAAAAGATTTACTCCAGAATTTCCAGCCCCAAATAGATGATACAATAAGTATTATTAAAATCAATAAACGCATAATTCTTACCATAAATGGGTTAAATCAATTGTATCTGTAAGCCGACTTTTAATTTTTTAGCTTTTCTATAGACAAAACTTGCAACAGCTATGTCCTGGATTGCTAAACCCGTAGAATCAAAAACAGTAATTTCATCCTCTTTCTCCCGAGCTTTCTTTAAACCGGTTATAATTTCACTTAAACTTGCATAAATATCTTTTCTGGTAATTATACCCTTTTTCACACCGGTATTTATCTCACCACTGTGCATCGCCTGCTTATAATCATCAACGACTATCTTTGCATTTTTAAGGATTTTTATTTCGAGTTCCTGTTTTCCGCGTGCATCTGCACCGATAGCATTTATATGTATACCGTTTTTCAGATATGAAAATTTTATTATAGGTTTTCTTGAAGGGGTTGTTGTAATCACTATATTACTATCTTTAACACATTCTTCAATATTTTTTGAAGTTTCTACATTGAATTTTGACATTTTAATTTTTTTCTCAAAGCTTAGCATCGCGGTTGAATTTATATCATAAATTTTTATCAGCTTTAATCTTTTAAAAACTTCCTTGAAGACCCAAAATTGGAATTCTGCCTGAACACCGCAACCAACAAAAGCCAAAACTTCAGCGTCGGCTCTTGCAAGATATTTAGTAGCAACAGCTGAAGCTGCCCCTGTTCTTAAATTTGTAAGATAGGTAGCGTCCATTATGGATAAAGGATATGCATTTTTAGGTGAATTAAGGATTAGTACAGCCATAACGGATGGCAGCTTGAAATTCAGGTTTTTTTTATATGAACAGACCCATTTTACGCCGCAAGATCCCAGCGGTTTTATATATCCGGGCATTGCTCTAAAATCACCGTTATATTCTTCGATGTTAAGGTAAATCTTTTCAGGCATCATAGCTTGAGATTTCCCGTAATAATAAAAAGCTTTTTCTATAACTTTAATTGCCTCTTTAGGAGAAATAAGTTTTTCTATGTCCTTACGACTGAGGATTAGTGTCTTCATATTTTACCTCCACATCTGTACATAGATGTGAGGTTTACTCTCATTTATATATTACAAAAGTTGGATAATATAGAGCAAGAAAAAATGTTTGACCCTTTTTCTATTTTTATTTATTCTGATATTTTAATGGGAGCAAAACGTGTTTATTGATTTTTTGAGAATACTTGGTGATAAGTTCACAAAGTTCACTCAGAAATGGATGCCGGATTCTTTTGTTATTGTAATAATTTTAAGTGTCGTAACATTTATCCTGGCACTTATATGGGGAGATACATCATTAATGGGGAGTATAAAAGCGTGGGGTGATGGGTTCTGGTTTCTTTTGGAATTTGCTATGCAGATGTGTCTTATAATGATGACTGGTTATATCTTTGCTGTCTCACCACCAGTAAGAAGAATTATGGATAGAGTCTCAGCAATCCCTAACCCTGATAAACCGTATCAAGCAGTTCTCTTAATGGCTTTATTTTCTATGATTTTGGCCTGGCTTAACTGGGGCTTAAGTCTGATCGGTTCTGCAATGTTTGCACTTTTTATAGTAAAGAGAAATCCAAAAGTGGATTACAGACTTCTAATTGCAGCAGCATATCTTGGGCTTGGTTGCACCTGGCATTCAGGTCTTTCCGGCTCTGCAACACTTATTGTTGCAACCCCGGATAATTTTCTTATAAAATCAAACATCCTGGAAAATGTTATTCCAACAACAGAGACCATATTCTCTCTTTTTAATTTAATTCTAACTTTGATAATTACTGTGGTCATTTCTTTACTTATGGCAGGAATGCATCCCAAACCGGAGAATACATTTATTTTAAAACAAGAACTTTTAGAACAATTAAAACTTTATGAAGCTGTTGAGAAACCAAAAGGAAAACTTACACCTTCAGAGTGGCTCAACTGGTGGCCCGGGTTTAATCTGATTTTTTCCTGTATTGGTATTATCTGGCTTGTGAATTATTTTTTTATAGAAAAAGGCGGGCTTACATTAAATACAGTAAATTTTATTTTTTTGATAATCGGGTTACTCTTACACTATAGCCCCCGGAGTTTTCTTAAAGCTTGTGAGGAAGCTGGGAAAACAGTCTGGGGTGTGATAATACAGTTCCCTTTTTATGCAGGTATATTCGGGCTATTCAAATTCACAGCTTTAGCAACATTTTTTACAGAACTTTTTGTAACAATATGTTCATCAAAATCGTTTCTTTTAATTATCTATTGGTATGCAGGTGGCCTTAATTATCTTATACCTTCTGGCGGTTCTGAATGGGCTGTTACAGCACCGTATTTAATCCCGGCTTCAAAACAACTTGGAATAGAGTTATGGAAGACAGTTATAACCTATGCCTGGGGCGATATGCTTACAGATATGATACAGCCGTTCTGGGCGATAGCGATGCTTGCAGTTGCCAAACTTGAGTTCAAGGAAATTATGGGATGGCTACTTGTGGTGTTTGTTGTCTATTTTTTTATAACGTCTATTGCATTTTGGATTTTAACATTTATTTAGTTTTCTTAAAACCCTGTTTATCGCTTCGGGCTCCAGCCGGCTGTAGTCCGTAGCCTGTAGCCCGAATTATTAGAGTTACAGCGTTTTTCGAAGTGGTGAGGGTCTTGTGACCCTCACTACTTCTAATTTTGAATTTTGAATTTTTAATCTATATTTTTGTAATATCAGATACAGCCGTTGCTACTCTTTCAGGTTTTATTAAATCAATACAATTAATTTTGTATTTACAATAAGGCTGCATACAGGGAAGACATTTTCTATTTGTCATTGGTAGTAATTTTATACCACAATTATACATATAAACTTCTGTATCAAAGGTAGGACCAAAAAGAGCTATAATTTTTTTCTTTAAGCAAAGGCCAAGATGTAAACCAAGACTATCGTTTGTTATAATGATACGACAGGAGTTCAGCCACTCGATATATTCCGCAAGATTTGATAACCCTTTCTGCCAGCATATCGAATATTTATTCTGCAGGAGTTTTTCAAGTTGCTTCCAGTTTTCAATACTCCATGCCTTTGATGGCCATTTGGGTCCAACCGCATAATTAAAGCCAATATCATATATTATTTTAGACTTTGGTTTATATCCTAAAATATATTCTTCTTTATTCCATTTCTTACCAACAAGATCGAATAAAAAGTACTGGTAATATTCTGTGGTTCTTTTTTTCAATCTCATACTTTGACTTAAATAGAGAACAGTATCTGCTCCCTGATAAGCTTCGATATTACCTGTTATCACATTAAATCTGAACCCATATTTTTGCCATGCGGTAATAGAATCACAAAATGCGCAGATACCAGGCACTTTTTCAAGATTAACGACGATATCAAAATGTTCAGCCTGAAGTTGGAGAATTGTTGTTAAATCATAGGTAAGGAGTCGCTTTATATAAGGGTTACCTTCTAACAGGATCAGCCCCTCTTTAGCTGTTAGAAGAGTGACATCATCGTTTCTAAAAAGATGTAAAATACAGGTACTTCTTAAAATGTCTCCTAAACTTATCGTTGTTTCAACCCGATTATCAAGAAACTCTGAGAACCCGATTTTTATAATAAGCACCTTGCGTCCTTGTTGGTGCTTGTTTCCCACGGCAAGCCT
>JBFMHD010000175.1:0-5813 GCA_040752395.1 Candidatus Hydrogenedentota bacterium | reverse complement strand
AAAATTTATGTTATTTTATTATATAAGACTAAAAATTTTAATAATATTTTTATTGTTTATACCCGAAATACTTTTTCCATTTAACAATAAACGTATTATTTACACTGCTCTCGAGAAAATATGGTTGCAAACTGCTGAAACGTGGGAAGAAACGGGACGAATGGTTAAAGACAAGGATTTAAAAGAATATGAAAACTGCTTAGAAGAAGCGATCAACGCATATTCTGAGGTTATTAAATCAATCAAAAGCAGGATTTATGATGATAAATATAAAGATGAATTAATGTTAGAACTCAATAAGATATATGAAAAAATATATTTCCTGTGTAGAACCGCTAAAATCAGGCGATTCGATGAGATACAGAATAAGTTCCTTGAAGACCAACGTGAATTAAAATTTAAAATGAGAGCTATTAAACCGACTGAGACCAAAGAAAAAGAAAAAGAAGAATATGAGGAATTTTATAAAGAAAAAAAAGAGGAGAAGATACAAAAAGAAGTTAAAGAAGAGGTTAAAATAGAAGAAATAAAGGAACCTCTGCCAGAATTTAAAGAACCAGAACCTTTAAAGATAGAAAAGCTTAAAGATAAAGAGGAGATCTTCATACCATCAGAAATAGACCTTGAATTTAATCGTATCCCACCGCTCTATCGCCGTCTCCCTGAAGGTGAAGAAGAACCGCCAATTGAATATAAGAGCGTATGGAGAAGATTTAAAGATTATCTTAAAGAGAAAAAAGAAGCTGAAAAAAAACGCAGGGTCGGCGAAAGACTTGAATGGGAACTGCCTTTTAAATCACAGCTAAGTATCACAGGTAGAAAAACTATTGAGGCAGCTTATTCTGTTACAAAATACAAAGAAAAGCAGGAAGGTAGAGAAGATGTTGAGGGCGACCTTGACATAAAACAACAGCTCCAGGTGAGAGTACAGGGAAGAATAGGACCACCTGAAGATGACCATATCGATATAAGCGTTAATTTTGATGATTCACAGGAAAATAAAAATAGACAGCAGATAAGTATAAACTATGTCGGTCGAGAACGATCAACAAGATATGGCGATGTAACATACGATGCTCAATTCGGTGACGTTAGTATGAATCTTGGCAGCACCGAGTTCGCTATGTTCAATAAGAGTTTGTTCGGTGTGCTTGGTAGCGTTACTGTAAGAGACTTTGATTTTATGGGTATCCAGGCTGATAGATTATTTTTTACAGCTGCCGGAACAAAGACTAAGGGTGTCTCTGCATTAAAAGAATTCACAGGACAGAATGAGTTCCAGGAAGTTAATATACCTGCTCGAAATTTTGTCTCTATGCAATATTTTGTTCTTGAGTTCGACCCCACGAAATTACCTATCTCAAATGTTAATGTATATCTTGATGATAGAAACGCTGCAACAGATAAAACAAGTACTCTCTATAACTTTAAAGTGCAGAATGATACCGATGTTTATCAGGGCAATTTCGACATTTTATTTAATGGGATAGATTTTACTGTTGATGGTTCTGACGGCATTATTATTATGCAGAAAAGTATTGATCAGGATGATGTTATAGCTGTAAGTTTTTCAAGAAAGGGTGGTTCCACTGTAGGAACAGATACACCATTGCTTATTAAACCAGAGATACTTACTGACTATTCTAAATATTTAAAATATCAGTTAAGAACAATCTATAATATCGGTGCCACTCTTATTAATCCCAATAATTTCGTGCTCGAGATAAGAGATAGAAATGGTTCTGATATTTCTTCGCTTAATGTACCGTATATTCAGCATTTCGGGCTTGATAAGGATAAGGATGAACATATCGACCCTGAATTTATTAATTATGAACTCGGGATTATTGATTTTCGCGGGATCGATGTTAATAATCCGCTTGGTGATACAAGACCATTTGACCTTACTGATGACGCTGACCCCGTGGTAAGAGCGCTTTCTGATACTGAGATCTACGATAAGGCTTTCCCGGATATAAACCAGAACCAATATGATTTCCATTTAGAATTCCAAAGCGCAAGAAATACATTTATTCTCGGGTTTGATATAATCGAGGGGAGTGAGATAGTTTTAGTTGACGGCGTAAAGAAACAGAGAGAGGTTGATTATTTTATTGATTATGATGTAGGTCTTATACAATTTTTTGACCCTAATCTTATTAAACCCACAAGTAAAGTTGTTATACACTATGAATACTCACCTTTTGGCGGCATTTATGAAAGAACGCTCATCGGTTCAAGAACAGAGATCGATTTTAATAGCAACATAAATTTAGGTGCTACTTTACTAAAAGATTTTTCAAGTAAACCAGATGAGATACCAGATGCATTCACCCAGCCTGATGAATTATCGCTCTTTGATATTAATGGTTCATTGAGACCCTTGCATTTACTTATTGATGGTTTGAACAGGTTCAGAGAAAAAGATTTTTCGTATAAATGGGCTGATTTTTTTAATATATCATTACAGGGTGAGTATGCAAAAAGCATTCGCGAACCTAATACTTATGGCTCTGCGAGCGTAGAAGATTTCGAAGATATTGATAAAGACATAAATTTATCAGTAAGCGAAGACCCCTATATCCCGGCACCACCACCATATATCCCGAGTATAGGAACTATTCTTCCGCAATCAAATAGAGCAGGTACTTTCGGGAATGCTTATTTAGAAGTAATAAAAGATATTGGTCATAATGCAACCCTGCCTGCTGGCGAAGTCCAGAATTCACTTTGTTTCAGGATGGATTTTTCAAATGCAACTGATACCCAATGGGCTTCTATCAGAACCCAGATAGGTAGATATACTCAGGATATCTCTGATTATACCTCGATTGAATTCTGGCTCGGCGTACCAGCAGGTACAGATACCTCAAATCTTGAAATCTATATAGAACTCGGACTTATTCAGGAAGATGCTGATAACGATGGACTCGATGATGAAGATATTAATGGAGACGATATATTAAATCCAGGTGAGGATGTGGGAATAAATGTTGGTGGCATTGTGAAGGGGATGATAGGTGGGAAACCCAATGGAATCCTTGATTCTGAAGACCTTGATAATGATGGCTCGCTTGATAGTATTAACAAATATTTTGTTTACGGTGATTTACTGAAAACGTATTTAAACAGAACAGTGGATATTAATTTTACCAGTGTTGGTACTATCAGGTGGTTCGGATTTTTGATACCGATTGATGGTGATACCGCAGAAATTAATTCTCCAACATTAACAACTGTAAAAGATGTAAGAATTACAATATATAAAAATACCGCAGTAAACCTCGGACAGTTATCAGTTTATTTTGATTATTTTAGCATCATAGGTTCAAATTTTGAGGATGACGATTTAAAGGATAGCGTGGTCATCTTTTCTGTTAATTCAGAGAAGGATGCAGACTATGTTGAGAATAATTATTTCAGGAGTATTCACGGGTTAGAAGCTGGTGTTAAAGAACAGGCGCTTAAGATTTCTTATTCGCTACCGCCATCATCAAAAGGGAGCGCTACACGTGATTTCTCAAATCTTGGTGGCGGGTTTAGTTTCAGTCGTTCTATGGATTTCTCAGACTATAGGATACTTGAGTTTTATCTTTATCGTAAAGTCAGTGCATTACCTAAAGAACCACTCCTTCATCTACAATTCGGTGCAGATAATAATAATTATATTCAGTACACAACAGATTTAAATAATGTTGCTTTTAATACATGGACAAAAGAGACGATAAAACTCGATGATGTAAAAAACATTTTAACTCAGCGGCTTGCGGGTGGTGTTATAAGCACCGATACAACTCTTTCAGGTAATTATACCATATTAGGGGACCCGAGTTTACATACAATAAAACAGATTAAAATTATCCTCGAAAATCAAGATACAGCTGTCACTATAACAAGTGGGGAACTATGGCTGAATGAGATAGTTTTAACAGATATCATAAAAGATGATGGGAGTGCTAATAAGTTGTCTTTCTCTACGCAATTTGGAAAGTATTTGTCACTGAGTGGCGGTTTTAGAAACGTAGGCGGTGATTTTAGAGGGGTTGGGATGATAAATAATCCTGTTACAAATACTTATGTGAATACAGATCAAAAATCAAAATCTCTATCAGGGAATACAGCGATAGAGAATTTTATCCCGTCTAAATGGCGTATATCTTTACCTCTCAATTTCTCATGGCAAGAAAACGAATCCAAACTTGAGGAAAATATAGAAACAGTGAAACGCTCTGATCTCGGTGAGGTTAAAAGTATAAACAGGTCTTTATCAGGCGGTCTCACAGTCTGGAGACTACCGACTGTATCTGCTTCATACTCAGATAATGATAACTCACAAAATTATAAAAAAGATAAACAAAAAAGTGATAATTCCACTCTATCTCTGAGTACAGGTTATAGTTATACTTTTAATAAAAAAATGTTTAAAATTATTCCTATAGGTCAACAACTATCGTTCAATACATCATGTAATTACAATAACTCTGATAACAGAACCCATTATTATACCGGTTCAAGAACTAACCAGATAGAATTTACTAAAACAGCTACCGAGAACTATTCTTACTCTTTCCAGAACAGGGTTTTTAACTGGCTAACATACGGTTATTCAGGTTCTCAGAATAGTGAGAAGACTATATCTAATTTAACTTTAGGGTATGATGGACTTAAAAACAGAAACCACAATGTTATATTCTCTTTAGATTTTATGAAATACAAAGGCTTTGACCCTTTAGTAAATATAACAGGTGGTTATAATGAGAGTTTTAGCAGAGTTACTGGTGCTCAATATAAGATAAAGAGTGCCGGGCTTACTGGTAATTTCGATTTTTCACTCGGGATCTATCCGGCAGAATTAATAAAGTTTCTTAAATTTATTGATATAAGATACAGCTACAAAAGAGCGTTATCAGCTTCATATAATAATTTACAGGGCGGAGTGAGTTTTTCCTCTATTTACAAAGATTATATTAGAAAGAGATTATTCCCGTTTGAAGAGTCTAAAATAGAGTTTAATACAGATTATATTTCATCAAACAGGCAGAGTGCATCCACTGTTATAACACACAATTATGATGGCAACATTTATACGATACAACCATTAAGTATCTCATACAATGTCTCTAAAATAACCAATAATTTGCTGGATCTAAGTAGTGAATCTGTTAGTGATGCTTTAAATTATGGTATGAGTTTAAATCTTAATGTTGGTCAGGTCTGGAAATGGCTTGGCAGGAAGACGCAATCCACGTATCTATCGAGTAGATTCAGTTTCTCTGAGAATGAGAATGTTTCAAGTAAGAGCAAGAGTTTTACGCCATCACTGACCTGGAACTTTCAATGGACCTCGAATTTTAATACTGTTTATAATATGAACTACTCAAGGTCAGAGTCTCTGTCAAAAGCACCTAACTCTGTTCCAACAATTGATAAGAAATTGTCTCCATCTCTTAGGTTCAACTATTCAATGGATAAACCGTTCTTCATAAAAGTGCCATTAAAGAAGAAGGGGATTGAGATACAGAATCAATTTACAATATCCGGTGGAACCTCGGGCGATTTTACAACGCATAAGGAGAATAATAAAAAGACAACAGATACGCGGAATTATAATTTCGATTTAGGAGCGAGTTACAGGGTGCGGCAGAATATAAACATAAGTTTCAGCGGGAATGGCGGCTATTATCAGGATAAAGTAAGGAGCGGTCAGGATAAATACACGCTCGGCTTTAACTCCAGATTCGAATGGATATTTTAAAAAATCCCATTTTTTCAAAAAGGAGGTTTTTCAGAAAACTGACTGAGAAAAATAGTTT
>JBFMHD010000174.1:0-5916 GCA_040752395.1 Candidatus Hydrogenedentota bacterium | reverse complement strand
GCTGGTACCGAAGAGTTTGTAGAGCTTATTGGTATAACCGGCATCAATCTGCAGAATTATAAAATTATACATTATAACCAAGACGCTGCATTGCAATTTACTCATACTATAGCAGCATTTACTATACCTAATGATGGCATTACCAATAATGAAGGTGATCAGCTTGGATTTTATGTTGCCGGGGATGCAGGCACTCCTAATGCAGATGCTACTCTTTCATCAACAAACTTACAGGATGGTCCGGGTGATTATATTGTACTTAAGGATGCTGCCGGTAATATTATTGATGCTGTGGCCTGGGGAAGTGAACCGAATAGTTATCCGGGACTTACAAGGACCGGTTCGCCTACTCAATCTAATTATTTACACGTAACTCCAGCAGGAGGTGCTAATGGCTTACAGGCTCCTAATAATGTTGATGGTGATGACGGCAGTGGATGGGTTTTGACCACTAATACACCTGGGAGTATAAACACGGGTTTTGAAACCTCAGGACTTATTAATATAGGGTCGAGTGTTTCTCAAACACTTGAGAATTATCAATATATCGAGTTATATAATAATACTGATGAAAGTATTGATGCAAAAAATTATAAAATAAAAGTAGATGGCGCTACTGAGACAGGTCTTAGAGCTTTTACCGGTTACACCAATACAGTTATCCCGGCCCGTGGTGTTGGGATGGTTTTTGGCAGAAATGCTGATATAAATTTTATCTTTAATATTAAGTCGAGCGTTGGTTCACCAAATGAGATAACCTGTACCAGAGGGGTTGTATATTTAACCACTGGTTGTACAGGACTTCATACTTTAAATACATCAGGTTCATCTAAGGCTATGAATACAACTGCGAACCTCAAGGTTGAACTTTTTGATACTGGTGGTCGTGTTGATATTATGAATAAAACGAGTGATTTTGATGGATATAGCAGTGGTAAATATTCAGATGAAAGAGAGAATATGTTTTATGTAAATGGTGATGTGGTACTTGGCTGGGACGCTGATAAATTAGCTTGGAGACGAAGTCTTTATCAAGGTGGTACACCTGGCTATGCTGTAGAACCTATGTTCTTTTATGGGTACGGCAATGGTACTGGCAAAGGGATTAATTTTACACGCGATGCACAGGGTAAGGCTGCTCCTCTCTCGGTTGATTTCGATGATGATATCGAGGTTCTGGTTAATGTTATAGATTGCTCTGCTGGTGTACCTGTAAATAGTACGACTTTTATCGCGAGTTCTATATATTGTGAAATTCTCGCTGCACTCAGTCCTGACCAATTTGGGACCGTTACTGATGTAAATGAGATAGTTAATTATAAACCATGGGAAACACAGGCTGATATCGCGTGTGTTGGTAACGTTGACCAGAAAGATGTTTGTTTTTTAAACCCGTATTGTTTACAGCAAGATACATTTATTAATTTAAACACCGCAGATACGCCGCTTTTAAGGGGCATAGCAATATATGAAGCAGGTAGTGGGACTATTGGTGATACAATTGCGATAGCGAGACTTGGACCTGATGGTATTGAGGGAACCGCTGATGATAATTATATCACAGACAGGTCTGATCTAATGAGAAGGCGTGGGAGTATTAGCGAAGCAGATATGAAAGATTTTATCACGAGCCCTGTTATAAGATTTACTTCTAATGGATATTTTAGAATTATATCTAAAGGTGTAATAAGAGATGGTACGAGCATTGAGCTTGAGAAAAAGCTTAATGTTGTTGTTCGGTTTACTAAAAAGGTCGGGAGTGTAGAGTTTGCAGTTCTTTCGTTCCAGGAGGAATGCAAGGACAGATACCCTGATTTCAGGTTTGACGGCGTTGATCAGAAGTTTGATAAAGACGACATTATACCATAAAGACAAACCGGGACAGTTCTGGTTTTTATGAACGAAAAGTGATTGAGACTAAATATTAAATCAGTATATTAACTTGATAACTATGGTTCAGACACTCTCACTTAAGACTCCTATACATCAGACTTTTTTGTGTAATTTCTGACCATAATTGAAAGACACATACATTAACGATTTTGTTTTAGAATCAAAACCAGCATGAAAAAAGAGATTATTAACTTAGAAACAGACTTGTGCACGAGTACACTGATATTAAAGACAAGATTGTATTTGATAACATCAATGATATAATTGAAAATTTTACAAAATATGTTGAACAGGTTGATAAATCTGTAAATCTTATCTTTACGCAGAAAATCTAATTAAATGAAAAGAGTAGTGGACTAAGTGGGGGATTACAAATTTTTGTAATATTTACTTGAAAAATAGTAAGAAATAGTATATAATTAAAATTGGGGAGATTTAATAAGGATTAAAAATGAGAAGACCATTATCAGCATGGCTCTTTATTTCTTACTTTTTAGTTATCTCACCCGCTTTAATCGCTATTGACAAAGATGCAGGGACATCAGGTGCACAGTTTTTAAAAATCTGTGTTGGTGCAAGACCGAGTTCTATGGGTGAGGCGTATGCCGGGGTCTATGGTGATGCGTTATCTATCTACTGGAATCCCGCAGGTCTTGCTAATGTTAATAATATTGATGTAGCGTTTCAATATAATGATTCCATTGTTGATATAGAGCAGAATTTTGTTTCGGTTGCACTACCAGCGAAACGATGGGATGGTGGATGGGCTATCGGGTTAACTTATCTTGATGCTGGCGAGCAAATAAGAACTACTGAGACCGTATTAGGTCAGGTGTTGAGCACCAATGCAGGTACTTTTGGAGCAAATGATTTAGCTTGTATGTTATCCTATGCGATTTGCTATAAGAAACAGCTGAATCTGGGCTTGACTTTTAAATATATTGCAGAGGAGCTTGAAGACGAGGATGCTTCATCATTTGCTTGTGATCTCGGTTTTATATATCTCCCTTCAAAATACGAGAATTTAAGTATCGGTGGCTCAATCCAGAACATCGGAAAGAAAATAAGATTCATAAACCAAAAAGATGATCTACCATTAAATTTCAAACTTGGGCTTGCATACAGGTTAAGAGCTGGTCGCGTTTTATGGGTTGCTGATTTAAATTATCCAACGGATAATGAATTAAGGTTTAATAGCGGCTTAGAGTGGTGGGTTCTTAATAGTTTAGCGTTACGTGCAGGCTATAGTCAGGCATTAACTGATGCAGACGATGGTTTAACACTTGGCTGTGGTATCCGTTATCAATCGTTCACCCTGGACTATGCTTTCTTACCGATGGGGGATTTAGGTGACTCGCATCGTGTCTCTGCTGGTTATAAGTTTGGGAGATAATAACAAAACCAATTTTTACTTCTGTCTCCTGTCTCCTGTCTTCTAATTTTTAATTTTGAATTTTGAATTTAACTTTATGCCTTTTCCTCCTGCCCCTGTCTTCTATATTTCTCATTTTATCATAGGAGTACTCATGAGCGCGGTTTGCGCTCTACACAAAGGATGAAAAACTAAAGATGATATGAAAAGAGTCACAAGTCGCAAGTCGTGAGTCAAAACAGGACTCGAGACTCAAGACTCAAGACTTTTCAGGAGGCTTTTGGCTTTTGGCTCCAGCCGGCTGTAGTCCGTAGCCTGTAGCCTGTCCTGATACCTCTCACTTCTTCCGTTATCTTGCTTCTTGCTTCTACTTGATATTATTATAGTTACAAAGTTTTTCAGAGGAGGAGGTGATAACAATGCCAGGGTTTGAAAAACAAGTTGTGATAAATGTGGATTCAAAAAATCCTATAGTATTACGACAATCAGAATTTAATGAAAAAAGAGGCATAGATATTAGAAGATTTTTCTATACCGATGCGAACGAAATGAAACCAACAAAAAAGGGTATATGGCTCGGACTGAATCAATGCCGACAGGTTCTGAAATCACTTGAAGAGCTTTTACCAGCAGAATAGGTATTAGCCCATTCTTTCTACGCAACGGATGAAGAACTTGCAATTTTTTAGCAGAGTCGGGTAGTAACGTTACTAAAAAGAAATCCCCGAAGAAAACTTTTTCAACGGGGATTCCTTAATATATAAAACTGTGGGATTTTCAAAACGACTTAATCTTTAAGCAAACTGAGGTCACGCTCTTTCCTGGAAATGGCTTGATTTTCCAGAAATGCAAGTGTTAATGTCACTTAACTTTTGGTAGACTTGCTACCTTACATTACTAAGTTTACAATTGTTCCTAAACTGTTCTTAAAGTCCGAATTTGCCTGCGCGCTTGCTGAAACGCTTGTTTGTTGAACGATCTTGTCCCTTGTTAATTGTACAAGTACATTGGCTATGTCTGCATCTTGTATGCCTGAATATGCGCGCATCATATTTTTGAGTTGAGCGTCTAAAGAGATGAGCACACCCTCCAGACGATGTTCCTCTGCACCGATCCGTGCACGTAATTCGTATATATGCTCTAGGGCATCATCAACCTGAGTCATCGTATTCTGAGCATTCTCCCTTGTTGTTACGTCTAAAGTATCTATTCCTAAAGTCTGGGCTCGTGCATCAGCTTTAAGACTTAAATCAAGTGTTTCGTTTTGGTTCGGACCTATGTGAAGTGTGATAGTCTCCTCTTCTTCATTAGTACCCTCTCTATTTAAAAGTTGGAACTGATTGAAGTTTACTACTGAACTTAGTCTATCTATTTCATCTTTTATCATATCGATTTCAATTTGGATGTCGGACCTATCAGCAGTTGTTAAAACGTCATTAGCTGCCATTACAGCAAGAACACGGGCTCTCTGTAGAAAAAGGGTCATCTCCTGTAGACCACCCTCTGCAATTTGAAGAACCGTGAAACCATCTTCTGCATTCTTTACCGCCTGATGTACACCTTTAACTTGAGTCAACAATTTTGTGGCTATGCCGCTACCCGCAGCATCATCAGCTGCTTTGTTAATCCGTTTACCTGTAGATAGCTGCTCCACGTCTCGCTCTAATGCGAAATTTGTTTTTTCAAGCTGAAAACGTGTGAACATAGTAGGATTATTGGAAATCTGGACCATAAAAGGTCAACCTCCTTGTTTGTATTTGACCATAAGGCACCACGGATAAGCCAGTGGCACCACCGCGCTAATTACAAACATATTCTCCGCACTTTTAGCGTGCATAATACTACTGTAACTATAAAACATTATTATTTTGAATTTCTATCGCAAAATGCTAAATAGAAATTCAATATAAGTAATAATGTCTCTTTTAGCCAAAACAGATATCTTTCGCCTGACTCAAAAATGATTATAACACCTTAACATTGAGTCAGGCGACAAGATAAGCTGCGGCCTGTACCGGATGAGTCCCTTATCATCCAGTATCGCGTCCCTTAAGTGTATTTTGATCCAGTTCCCTGTAGGATTTTCAAAAAGAAGTTACATCTAAAAAGACCATATCCTGGTCATAGATGAATTATACCATTACGAACTTACAAAAATAAGACATTTTACAAGTAACTGTGAATGGAAAAACATCATCACTATGGCTATAGCTATATCTATGGCCTTTCCTTTGGGCACACTTCTATTGTGCACCTTTCCAGAATATTATTAAAAACATATACCATAAAATAGTTCTTTTGTTTAAAGCCTCGATGATAATCTTTGATCCACACTAATTTATTATATAGTGCAGACAAGCTATAAACAAAGAATCTTATAGGCTGATATAATAAATTACTAAAAAGCATTATACCGGTTAATTTCTAATCCCTTAACCGGCAGCCTGATAGATACAGCCTTCCCTGGCATATTTTTATATTTAGTTGTTCACATCCGTGTGATAAAAAAGAGTTCCTACATCGGGATTAACCTCCTCTGAAAAACGCTGTAACTCTAATAATATCAAGTAGAAGCAAGAAGCAAGATAACGGAAGAAGTGAGAGGTATCAGGACAGGCTACAGGCTACGGACTACAGCCGGCTGGAGCCCC
>JBFMHD010000173.1:0-5931 GCA_040752395.1 Candidatus Hydrogenedentota bacterium | reverse complement strand
ACGCAATAGCAAACTTTTCAAACTTCTCATCCATTTTAGCAAACCGCTCATCCATCTGTTTTTGCATAGCTGTAAATCGTTCATCCATCTGTTTCTGCATAGCGGTAAATCGTTCATCCATCTGTTCCTGCATAGCTGTAAATCGTTCATCCATCTGTTTCTGTATCGCCTCAAATTTACAGTTAGTATCTTCTCTTAATTCTCTTATCTCGGGTACAAGGGTTTCTACAATTACTTTTCTTAAAGCGTCGACAAAATCCATCGGGTTCATTTTATAGGATCTCCAATTATTTATTCATAATAATTATAATCATTTATATTAAAAAGTCAATCCCTATTTTACATTATCGACTTCAGACTACAAGCGTACGGTCTCATCACTTACATCAGGTTCATCCACCGTATTCTTAAATAACAGTTGCAAAGAAAATAATTCGAGAAATATATATGGTAGTGTTGAGTTAGCCAGCAATACTGAATGGAAGGATATCCTGGATATTATGCGAACCGAGAAGAACCATAAGGAGTCTGTCGCAACCAAGCGCTATACCAGAATGCGGTGGAAGAAGATTGTTTTTTAACAATTCAAGATACCTCTCATCTACTGGATATATTGGTAAATTATTCTGTTGTCTATAGTTATATATTACATTTAATCTATTAATAAAATCTTCATAGTTATCTATTTCCAAGAACCCATTGCTTATCTCGATACCATTTAAGTATAACTCCATCCGTTCTGCTAACGCCGGATTTTGCAAAAAATTTTTAGAAAGGGTAGTGAATAAAGATGGGAAAGGATATATTATACCGTTCCATTTTTGTTTTTGTAGTATAGTCTCGATATAATTTACATAAAGGATATTAATAGCCTCGTCCAGTGTTGATGAATTTTTAATATTTTTTAGGATATGTTGACTCTGGAGAATTCTGCCACTACCATTGAGGTAACCAAGTAGCGAGTCAAGTGAGTTAAAATCCGACGGTGTGAGGTTAAGATATTCTTCGAATAAACTATCATAAGAAACAATCTCAAGAGTCGGTCCCGGGATATGGAATTCATTAAATATGAATGAGATTAGATTTTTTGAGTCAGATATCAAGTCCTGCACTATGGAATGATTTCTATACCATTCAAGTATGGTAAATTCAGGGTTATGCAGCCTTGATATTTCTTTATTTCTGAAGGATTTAGTAATCTGGAAAATTTTGTCTAAATAAACAAGTAACGATTTCATCTGGAATTCAGGAGAGTTAATAAGGTAGCGGATATCTCTTTTTTTGTCATTAAATTCAAGGATGGTAGAGAAGGCTTCGATATGAGCTTCGGCACCAGGTGAAGAACAGAGTACAGGTGTTTCGACCTCGGTGAACCCCTGCTCTTTGAAAAACGTTCTTAATGATGCATAAAATCTGTCTTTTGTTATCAATAACGACTTTATATCCATAAAAATATTATAAATCTGCTAAAAGAAATCCAGGAGTCTTTAATAAAAGAATGGTATTCTGATTATTCCCGAATGATTCGATTAATTGGAAACCATAATTTTGATACTTATAAAAGAGTTTAGCTTGAAGATTGCTGTTTACAAGACCGTTCCAGAAATATGAGGCACCTGGATAACCAGTGTTCAGCGGGTTAAAAGTTTGGAAATAATTTAAAAAATATTTATTATATCTTGTGATGCGTTTTTTATCAGGTGATAAGACAACCAAATATTTTATCTTACTGTCTTTTAGGAAATTATACAGATTTATGATATTCTGATTTTCAGCCTTGCACCAAAAAATTCTGATAAGATTATCGGTCGGGATTTTATGCTTATAAAAATAGAAATGAGAGGGTTCACAGGCATTAGGAGCATAGATTTTATCATTGTAGAGGCCGTGTGATTTTATATACCTGCTGAGATCCTCATAATCTACATCATAATATTCCTTTGTCCTGAAAGTTATTAACTCATTTTCAGAAGAGAGAAAGTTTAAATAGAACATCTCACAAAAAACAAAAATAAGAATTATGAATGTTAATTTTTTTGAATAAGAATACAAATTATCAAGCAAAATTGCTATGAAAACAGCAAGCGGAATATATACTGGCAGTATGTGTCTTATAAAAGTCCAGGCATTCGTAATATTTATTAATAATAGATAGAAAATGGTAAAAATATATAAGAACTTTATATAACTATTTTTTATGAATAATAGAGAATAAATAAATCCTGCAACAAGAAGTACAGTCAACCCAAAGCCAGAATATACCGCAGTTTGAAATAGAGTAATAAACGGTGAAAAAAGACTGTTAACTTGAGAAAATAATATCCCTGCAGGTGAGATGCCATAAAGTTTGTCAAATATAAAATATGGGATAAAAATTATAAGAGGGACACTTAATGCTTTAAGAAATGATATGGCTCTCTTTTTGAAATGTACATTTCTTTGAAATATGTAATATAAAACTATAATTGGAAATAAAAATATAATCAGTTGTTTATAGAAGAGTGCCGTGCAAAAGAAAAGCCAGAAAAGTAATAAGTACTTATCTTTTTGCAAATCCAAATTTTCATTCCAGCGAAGAAAAAAGTAGATTATAATGAGAATGAAAAATACAGAACCCTGCTCAAGATGATTAAGATAAATAATATTCCAGAATAGTGGGTTAAAAATGAATAAAGAGAGAGTGAAAAGACGTGATATTTTATTTTTAAAAGGCAAGAAGTCACATAGTCGATAGAGAATGTAGAGTGATAATATGTTAAATATTATTTGAGTTAATCTACCTCCCCAATTTTCTATCGTAAATAATGAATAAGAGATGGCAAACAGAGTCTTACCTACTGGTGGATATCTGTGAAACCAGATAACCTTACCGAATCTATCCAGTATTTGATTATATGACAGAAAGAAAAAATAGATTAAAAACATAGGATAAAGAATAAATAAAATTTTATAAGGAGATATATATTGGAGAGTTTTTCTTTTCAGAAATATAAATAATAGTAACAAACAAAATACAAGAAGCCACGATATAATTTGTATGTTCAGAAACCCAGAGGATATTCTAATAATGATATCATCTATTTTACAGACAAAGGCAGCTGGGAATGCTGTATGGAAATGGTCATCAAGTTTTGTGAGTACAGGGTAGTTTATAAAAGGTATTATACCTGCGAGATATATGAGGACAATTATAAAAAACGACAAATCTGGTTTAAAAAAATTATAGTTTATATCAACTTTTTTTAGATCAACAATTTTATTTATTATATAAACTTGCAGAAGTATCGCTATATAATAGAAATGAAAAAAGAATAATTTTAATATGAAAATATTATCAGGTGTATACCAGGTGGGATATATTATAAGGCAGTAGAGTTCTATAAATAAGATGGTGTAGAGAAATCTCATAATTTAAATTTGAGAAAAGCATACATACACATTTTTAAGAGCAGGAGACCGTGTTTGAATCTGTTGATTTTAGTATCACCATATATGCGTCTGCGGTATCGTATCGGCAGTTCAACAATTTTTAGATTATTCTTACTGGCACCGAATAGCAGGTCAAAGTCTCCAAATGGGTCAAACTCTCCAAAATAAGCTCTATTTTTTACAATTTCAAGATAATCGTTTTTTTTCAATACTTTTGTTCCGCATAGAGTGTCTTTTATGTTCTGACCGAGTATAAAAGTGAAAGCAGATGCAAAAAATTTATTAGCTATAAGGTTAAGTGTTCTCATTGCTTCGTCTTCCATCTGATATACGAGACGAGAACCATTAATGAGTTCACCGCGTCCCTCTTCAATCGCTTTATAAAATTTTTCGAGGTCTTCTGGTGGCACGGTTAGATCCCCATCAAGTATCATCAGTATTTCGCCCTGCGCAGCATTAAATCCTTTTTGCACAGCATCGCACTTGCCTTTACCTTTACCCTGGTCGATTAATCTGACCTCTTTTATACCTTTATATTTTTCTATAATCTCAAGTATCTTTTCTCGTGTGCCATCTCTGGAGTTACCGTCAACAAAAATTATCTCTGTGTGTAACCCCATATTCGGGGTCCGTTTTACAGTGGGTTCTATGTTATCTCGTTCGTTCTTGACAGGAACAATTACAGATACAGTGTATTCTTTAAGCGATTTTACGGGTTCGGGTGATGGTTTTGCGACTAAATAGCTTATAAGACCGAGCCTGTGAACTAATGGTATGGAAGAAAATATGCTGTTTACTATTTTAGAGAAGAGAGGAACGTAAAATGGAAATACACATTTGTATCCCATCTTTATTATTTCGAACCCATTTAAATAAAGGAGATTTGAGATATCATCAAAATTAAGCCAGTTGAGGTTTGGCTGAGGCATTCTAAGACCCAGTTTCTCAGCTAATTTTAACAGAGGTTCATAAAGATAATTATAATAAATGATAACAATCCTTGTTTCCTGTTTACAATTCTTTCTTATATCCCTGAAACATTGCCATACATCCTCAAGATCACCTATGGTGTTTATAATCGTAATATAATCAAAAGTATCAGAGTGAGTTTCTTTCTGGATATCCATTGTGTAGAAATTTAGATGCGGATATTTGTTTTTGTTTTGTTCGATTATTTTTGGTGATAAATCTATACCAATGCCGATTGATGGTTTGAGTTCATAAAGAAAATCACCGGGTCCACAGCCTATATCAAGAATTTTTTTATTTTCAGGTATAAGAAATTTTAGCAATGATAATATACACTGATAATAGTACCAGTTTTTTACTCTAAACTTTTGGAAATTCTGGATATTCTCATCATAGAATTGTTTTATTTTTTCAGTTATAGAAAAACTATTCATTAAAATTCTCCTCGTACCATTGTATGGTTTTTTTGAGACCTTCTTCAAAATCTGTTGTAGCTTTAAAATTGAAATATTTAAAAGCTTTGCCTGTATCAAGACACCTTCGTGGTTGACCATCAGGTTTTGTCTCGTCCCATTCTATTCCACCTTTAAAACCCGTGAGCCTTGCAATGAGATATACAAGGTTTCGTATTGATATCTCTTTACCGGAACCGATATTAACAGGTTCACTACCATCGTAATATAGTGTGGCTTTTACTATAGCTTCTGCACAATCCTCTACATAGAGAAATTCCCTTGTAGCCTTGCCACTTCCCCAGACAACTATTTTATTTAGATTTTTACGTTTTGCCTCTACACATTTTCTTATTAAAGCCGGTATCACGTGTGAGGTCTTCGGGTCAAAGTTATCATAAGGTCCATAAAGATTAACAGGTAATAGATAGATAGCATTCATTCCATACTGCGCTCTGTATGCTTGACATTGAACAAGAAGAGCCTTTTTTGCTATACCGTATGGAGCATTAGTCTCTTCAGGGTAACCATTCCACAACTCGTCTTCTTTAAATGGTACAGGTGTAAACTTTGGGTAAGCACAAATGGTTCCTGTACAGGTAAACTTTTCTACGTTAATTTTTCTCGTTTCTTCTATAAGATGTATACCCATAGAGATATTATCGTAGAAAAATTTACCAGGGTTTTCTCTATTAGCCCCTATACCACCAACAACAGCAGCAAGATGTATGACTATATGTGGTTTATAATCATTAATAAGTCTTGAGACATTTGCTTCTATTCGTAGGTCTATATCTTTTGAGCGTGGGATAAAAACATCTTGTGGCTGATATTCCATTAATTTTTTGTGTAGAAATCTGCCAACAAAACCGCCACCGCCTGTTAATAAAATCTTCTTTCCCTTAAAATTTTCATACATAATTTAAACTTTAGTTATATAGTATTTTAGTTATGCCGATGTTGCCATTTTTATCAACAGAAACTTCAACACACACCTTTGATTTACTGTCCCATCTAAGATGCGCCTCAATCTCTTTCCCTGTATCTTCTTCTACAAAATAAGATTCTATCCCGTCTCGAA
>JBFMHD010000172.1:0-5968 GCA_040752395.1 Candidatus Hydrogenedentota bacterium | reverse complement strand
GAATTTAACTGAATGGTTAATTGAATACGACTTCAATAGACCTCACCAATCTCTTGGATATCAGACACCCGTAGAATTTCATTTTCAACATCAAAAAGTGTTACCAATGTACCCGTCAAGCGCAAGTGATTGACCAATAAATGCGATTGATGAATAATTGAATAATATTGATGAATAATGATGAATAATCGAAAAATCGTAAATTTGTTAATTAAACGCGGGAGTAGTTCAGTGGTAGAATGTCTCGTTGCCAACGAGAAGATCGCGGGTTCGAGTCCCGTCTCCCGCTTCACGATAAAACTTTTCGGTTTTTTCCCGACGAATTCGGGGGCGGCGCTTCGCGCCGCCGAAACAGCAGGCAAAAAAGACGAAAGTTTGATACTGGAGCATTTATACTACCAAATCCGAACCTATTTTGAACGAAACTGACTGCCGCGCCTGCGGCGCGGCAAGAACTCTGCAAAAAATTGCGGCGGGCGGGCAAAAATTCCTGGGGACTTAAACTCCTAAAACCCCTTCCTTTTTGTCCGCCCGTCTTTGCCCGCTTCGCGGGCGAGCCGCAGATTTTTAAGGTGCAGGAACTTGCCCCACCCTTCCCGTGCGCGTTCCTGCGAAATTTTACTCCCTTTTTGTTCTTTACTCTTTTATAAATTTTTGTTATCATTGTAATATTAAGAAATCTCTACATCTATTACTTTGATTATAGTAATATATTACAATGAAGTCATACAATAAATCCACAATCGCTGAAAATATCAAGAAATACCGCAATAAAATGGGTATTTCTCAAGATCGGCTCTCAAAATTAGCCGATGTTACCTATAATACGATTATCAAGATTGAATCTGGCGGAAATAAAAATCCGACCATTGAAACATTATCAAAAATCGCCAAAGCATTAGGCGTAGCGGTTGATGATTTAATTAAATAACTATGCCAATTTTTAAAATCCAAAACAACAAAACAAGCCAGATTAAAGCGTCAAACTTTAGAAATGAGAAAGAACTACAAAATCTCATTGATGATAATTTAGAAGATATTTTTGGTATTCGTTATATAGCTCCAGAAGTTATCACCGATAGTGGAAGAATAGACGCCTTGGGATTAGATGAAAATAATTCACCAGTTATTATTTAATATAAATGGGGCGAACAAAACGAGGCAATTATCCAAGCCCTCTCATATCTTAATTGGTTAGGTAGTTAACCTTGAATTACGAAATTGCTTTCTCATAAAAACATTTAGCTAATCAAAAAAATCAAAAAGAATCACATTTTAATCTTGATTATCTAAATGTGCTTGTGAGATTACAAGGTATGAATTTTTAAAAGATTAAGGGTTGCAAATAATTTTTACTTTGTTTAATATATCATTGTAAACCTTTATTTGGATTTGCATGATATAAAAAAACAGGGATTATACCCTGTAAATAACCAAATTAAAAGAAAAGAGAGAAAAGAAAAAGGGTATACCCTGTAATTTTTATAATACCAAATTAATTTCGTAATTCAAGGTGTGATATTTATTTTTTTAAAAATATAATATTTTTAAAAAAATTAGAAACTGAATTTACATTCAGAGTGTTTTTAGTATTGGTTTAATTGTGAATTTTAGTTTCAGTATTGGTTTAATATGGGTTAAAAATCATATTTTTTGAATTTCGTAATTGGGGGTAAAACAGAAATGCAGTTATGGGTTTCAATACGCTGATTACATTGTCAATACGCTATCTTTTCAAGGCGCCGTAAGTCCTGTTAGAGAATAAATTGGTATAATGAAAATACAGAATAATCCTGTACTTTCATGGTATCAACTTAATTTCGTAATTCAAGGTAAGAATAATAAATTTTTTAAAAAGATTCAAAAATACTATGAAAAACAAAAAAATATTAATCGGAACCACAGAAAGGATTGCCGCCTATAAAAAAATGTTCCTTATTCGAACAACAGAAGAGCAAATAGCAGCTTACTATCTTAAGAATAATATAATGAGTCTTGTCCATTTCTATATTGGCCAGGAAGCAGTAGCGGTGGGCATCTGCGATGCATTACAGAAAGGCGACCGAGTGATGAGCAACCATCGATCACACGGACACTATCTGGCTAAAGGCGGAGATCTTAAAAAGATGGTCTGTGAATTACTTGGAAAGGAATGCGGTTGTTCCCATGGCAAAGGTGGGTCAATGCACTTGATTGATACATCGGTTAATTTCATTGGGTCGACGCCAATTCTCTCAAGTGCTGTACCTCTCTCTTGTGGTAGTGGATTTGAACAAAAGTATCACAAGAGCGGTACAGTAACAGTCGTGTTTTTAGGCGATGGCGCGTTTGAAGAGGGAGGTGTTTGTGAATCTTTAAATCTAGCAGCACTTTTTAAACTACCATTACTCTTGGTTCTTGAAAATAATCTTAGATCTATTAACACGCGTCTTTGGGAACGTCGATCTGCGGATTATGATACCGAAAAGATTGTTACTGGATTTGGAGTACGATACATAAAAGCTGACGGGAATGATTATTTAGATGTAACAATAAAAGCTAGAGAACTTATCACCGAAGTACGCATAGGCAAACCTGCTCTTATTGAGTGCATGACCTACCGCCACATGGCACACAGTGGGCCAACTTTTGAGGAGGAAACTCGTGAAGAAGATACGGCTGAACGGAGAAAAGAAAAAGATTCAGTAGCAAAGATGAGACGAGAAATCCTCGCTTTGGGAATCTCCGAAAGCGAAATTGTTGCCACAGAAGATAATATTATAAAAACTGTTGCTGATGCCATCATGTTTGCCGAGAAGGCACCTTTTCCAAAGAAAGAAAGTTTATACACTAACCTCTATGCCTAATAGGATTATTAAATACACTGAAGCAATTAAAGAAGCCACGGATCAAATAATGGAAGTTGATCAAGATGTTATTGTTATGGGTCTTGAGGTTTCATACAAAAACGGTGCAGACGGAACAACAGCTGGGCTTAAAGAAAAATATCCTTACCGAATAATCGAAACGCCACAATCAGAAAATGCCATAACAGGAATGGCTATTGGCGCAGCTATAACAGGTCTTCGTCCTATTGTGCATCACGGTAGGATTGAATTTGCGCTCTTTGCTGCTGACCAAATTTTTACGCAGGCAGCGAAGTGGAATTATATGTTTGGTGGCGAGCATCCAGTTCCAATTGTATTCAGAATCAATATTGGTCGACAGTGGGGACAAGGCCCACAACACACACAAGCGCTCTATTCACTCTTTGGCAATGCACTTGGCCTTAAGGTTGTAATTCCTTCTACTCCGTATATGGCGAAAGGCTTGCTTATTTCTGCAGTCCGCGACAAAAACCCCGTGGTTATCTTGGAATCGCGCTGGCTTTTTTCTCTAAGACAAGATGTGCCAACCGGACTATATAATGAACCACTTGATAAAGCTGTTGTGGTGAAAAAGGGTACAGATCTTACAATTGTTTCTTATGGAGATGGTTTGATTACGGCATATGAAGCTTTAAAGCTAATTCGTGACCATGTTGACGTAGAACTTATAGATCTTGTTTCCATAAATCCGGTAGATTACGAGACTATTTTAAAATCAGTAAAAAAAACTGGCCGACTTATTACGGTTGATACTACTAATCACGCTTTTAGTATTGGCACAGATGTTATTGCGGACATTGCGAAACAAAAGTTATTATATCTAAAGAATAGTCCAGTATCGCTTTCTTGCCCTAATGTTCCAGTTCCCACCTCAACAGCACTAACTAAATATTATTATCCTACAAAAATAGATATTGCAAATGCTGCGTTACGCCTGATGGATAAACCAACTATTAAACGTAAATTAACTTTTGAAGAATTACATCTTCTTCCAAATTTAATTATAAAGAAGTTTTAAAAGAATATCTTCTCTTTAGGAATCAATCAAGAGATACATCAGTTAAAATAAAAGAAATTTTTAAAATCAAATGATGGATAATAAACAAAAAGTTGTGAGAAATAAAGATTTTCCAAAATCCATAAGATCTGTGATACGTATGTATCCGTCTAACCAAGTCAATAGAATGTCTTATGGTGGACTGCCTTACTTGGGTAATACGCTTTTGAATTCTTGGAAATCTATCGAGATACAAGAGGCTGCTAAAGCATATGAAAATTACAGTCTTTCATCAAACCTTCTTATAAAAGGATTTAAAAATCCAGTGGTGGATAAAGTAAGATTGGGAATTGGAAGCCCCGCGCGTTTTAAGCCTTTTAGTAGATGCATTACGAGTATAAAACATGCCTTGAAAAATAGAGTACTTTCTGATTATCAACTAGCTGCGGGGGATAGTAAGGATAAGGCGCCCATTATAAAATATTTTAGAATTTTTCATGATTTAGAAATTGTTGAGAATAATATTATTTTTACTCATTCAAGCACACAAGCGTTTACTTTTATTATGGAAACAATACTGGATTATGGGGATGTAGTCATTATGACGGCTCCCAATTATGGGCTTTTTGCTTTCATACCGGAAAGGATTGGAGGTAAGGTTAAGCTTTTGCCACTTACAAGCTTTAATAATTGGAAAATTAATCCGAAAGAACTTAAACAACTTATTTCTAGCACAAACAATGAACTTAGGCGAAATTATAAAATGAATCGGGGTGGATATGTTTTTAGACATTCTGATGTACCGCCAAGAATTTCTGCTTTTCTTAATTTAAACCCACATAACCCGACTGGTATTGTATATAGCAAAAAAGATGAATCGTTATTATTGGAAATTTCTAATATTTGCAATAATGCCGGTGTATTTATTATTGATGATTTGGCTTATTTTGGTCTAGAATTCAATAGAAATTCTACCGTACTACCTATTTGCAGTTTAAAGGGACACTTTGATAATACTATAACACTATATTCTCTTTCTAAACCTTACGGATTAGCTGGTTTAAGATCAGGTATGTTAATTGCTAATGAGACGATTATTTCTTTGATAAGAGATAAAATATTTCAAAACTTGGATTCATTATCATTATTACAGTCGGCCGCTATGGGCGCAACTTTTTTATCGGAAAATAATGCTCTCATGGAAAGAGAAAAGTATTTCACCGATATAACCAGAAAATATTATGAAAGGTATATTTTCGCGAAGGCCATTATTATAGGAACTGACAAAATTAATAAGAAAGAAAGAATTCTGCTGAACAAAATTATCAAAAACAACAGACTTATTTTCGATATTAAAAAAACTATGAATGGTATCAAAGATATTAGTATAGTACTTGAGCCAGAGTCGGGTTTTTTTATACTCTTGGATTTAAGTAAATTACTTGGAAAAACTTATAAAGGATTTAGGATAGTTGATGATGCAACTTTGCTAAAATTTTTATATACATCAGGTAATATTAAATTATTGACTGGAAAAGCAATCTGTTGGCCTAATCAAGACCAGCTTATTGCAAGGGTAACTATCGCATTTGATAAATACGAAGATTTATTGAAATCCTTTTTACGCCTTAAATCATCCATAGAATTATTGACATGAAAATATATATAACTTCATCAGAAAAACATGTAGGGAAAATCCAGGAAGACATTTATATACGTAACGCCTATAGAAATAAAGGATTCTCTTGTGAAATCGTTACTTTGAAAAATGCCATAGAGATATCAAAACCTTTTGACGTAGTAATTTTAAAAAGCATCTGGGGTTATTATTTACACTATCAAGAATTTTTAAAGCAAATATCAATGCTCAAAAAAAATAACATTAAACTGATAAACGATTATGACTTTATTTTTTGGAATATTGATAAGTATAAATACTTATACGAATTAAGACACATAAATACAATCCCTACAACACTACTTAATTTTAAAAATACTAAGAAGACATCCGAAATTAGAAACACAATATTACAAATAAATAAAATATTTAACACAGATGTAGTGGTTATTAAGCCCCGTATTTCAGAAAGCGGCTATTTAATTC
>JBFMHD010000171.1:0-6037 GCA_040752395.1 Candidatus Hydrogenedentota bacterium | reverse complement strand
GGCAGAATGGGTTAAGGCACTGCCTTATCCGTCTCTTTGGCAAAGATGGTTTTTACTTTTTCCGAGTAGAATTTGTCTTTGCAGTATGGCATAGCAGATTTCAAATGGCAGAATGGGTTAAGGCACTGCCTTATAGAAACTCAGGGCCAAAAGAACCAGGGAGTAGTTCACTCAGTAAAGCACTGTAAACATCCTTTATTTTTTTGTCTCGGTCAAGATTGACCCCATATATTATAATATCATCGTTTAAAGCGAACTCACGGATCTTCTGTCTACATAGACCACAGGGGAATCCATAACCTACATCTGATTTTACAACCACCGCAACCTCTTTTACCTTTGTAACACCAGATTTTACCATTGAATCTATTGCTAACATTTCAGCGTGGGTGGTCAATGTATAATCTGCACTTTCTACATTACAGCCTGTATGTATATTATTATTAATATCAAGAACCGCGGCACCAACTTTATATTGTGAATAAGGAGAATATGCATTCTCACGTGTCTTTATCGCTTCTATAATTAGTTTTTTTTCTATCTCAGTTAAAGTAGCATACTCAATTTTTTTCATAAAGACTTTATAGAAAAACCTATCGTAAAAGTCAACCAGAAAAATCTTGACGAATAATTACATATTATTATTCTTTAATATACTAAACTACTGGAGGAGATATATGGAGTTTAAATATATTGGCAAGGATATCCCGCGGCCGGATGCTGTTAAAAAAGTTACAGGTAAAGCGTTTTTTCTTGCTGATATAAAACTGCATGGGATGTTGCATACTGCGATTCTACGGCCCGAATATGCTCATGCTAAAATTATTTCCATAGATACTAAAGAGGCTGAAAGATGCGATGGTGTAGTAAAAGTAGTGACAGGCAAAGGATGTAATTTCAGATATGGTGATAATATACGAGATTTAACACCTATGGCTGTTGACAGGGTACGTCATATTGGCGAACCACTGGCTGCAGTTATTGCGGAGAACCCATATCTTGCAAACCAGGCTATGAAAAAAATAAAAGTAGAATATGAACCTTTACCAGTATATATAGACGCACGTGAGGCTATGAAAAAGGATGCTATGCTGATACATGAAAACAGTGGTGAGTTCTGGCATCTGCCTGGCATAGGTCCCATACCAGGCACAAATATTGCCAATACATATACTTTAAAAAAAGGCGATATTGAGAAAGGATTTAAGGAAGCAGATGTAGTGGTAGAGGGAGAGTTTTATTATCCATATGGTTCCTGCGCTGCGATTGAACCTCATGGTTCTATAGTATGGTTCCACGAAGATAAAACCATAGAAATCTGGTCTTCATCAATCTGTCCGTTTATTATAAGAGAGGATATTGCGCGGGTGTATGGTCTTCCGATTTCAGACGTACGGGTGCATATTCCTGAACTTGGAGGTTGTTTTGGATATAAATCGGATATCACAGTAGAGCAGACCATAGCGTATATAGCAAGTTTTGTTCCTGGCAGACCGGTAAAATGGGTAGCTTCGCGTAAAGAAGATTTTACAAGTACGCTGTTAGGTCATGGCATAAGAACCATTATGAAAATAGGCGCAAGAAAGGATGGTAAACTTACTGCTTTAAAGACCACGGTATATCAATCTGCGGGTGCATATGCAGATACTGCAGTTCATATTCTAATCGGCGCAACTCATAACTCTACTGGTGTTTATGAATATCCAAACTGTTATCTTGAAGGCTACTCGGTATATACCAACACACCGCCAGTGGGTGCCTATCGTGGATACGGCCATGAGGAAACACAGTTCGCCACGGAACGGCTTATGGATATACTTGCTCGAAAACTTAATATGTGCCCGTTTGAGTTACGTGAAAAAAATTATTTAGGACCGGGCAAAAAAACATCGCTTGGTGAAAACCTGTGGGAATCGAATGGCGACGTAAAAAAATGTGCTGAGATTGTGAAAAATATAGTATTTTCAAAACCAAAACCAAAACAGGACGATGATTATTATTATGGTCGAGGTTTTGCCGGACTGATGAAATCACCAAAAGGTGCGCCGTTCTCTTCAAAAGGATGTTATCTAAAATTTAATGTCGATGGCAGTGTCTCGATTAATATGAGTGGTGCTGAGGTAGGCCAGGGGCTACGAACCGTTGTAAGACAGGTAGCAGCTGAAACCCTGAAGATAGCTCCTGAAAGAATCAGGGTTTATACCGAGATAGATACCCAGTTCTCGCCCTGGGAATGGCAGACCATAGGTTCGATGTTTACAATCCAGGGTGGTCGGGCGGTGGTTCGTGCCTGTGAAAAAGCAATACAAAAGTTAAAAGAGACAGCAGCCCAGGTGTTACGCTGTGATGTTGATATGCTGGGATATGACGGCGAGTATGTTTTTTTGCGGCATGACCCGAGTGCGAGTGTAGCAGTGAGCCAGATTGCGCAAGGATACATGTGTGAGAATGGTATGACCATTGGCGAGGTAGTACAGACAACCTCGGATTGTCGTTTACCGCGTTATTCAAACCCTGATGCGAATGGACAGGGTACTATGGGGGTTTCATATACTTTTGGTGCACAGGCCTGCGAGATAAGAATAGAGAAAAAGACAGGCAAGATAATAATTGACCATTTTGTATCATCGTTTGATGTGGGACGTGTAATCAACCCCAAACAACTAAGAGGTCAGGTTGTAGGAGGTGTGATGATGGCGGTTGGTGCTACTTTATATGAGGAGATCAAGTTTGATTCTCAAGGTAAAATACTGAATCCGTTTTTTGCAAAATACCGGTTCCCAAATATAAAAGATGCACCACGAAAATATACGGTAGAGTTTGTTGAGACACCAGAGGAGATAGGACCCTTTGGGGCTCGAGGCATAGGGGAACATCCGGTGATTGGTGTAGCACCAGCAATACTGAATGCGATATACGATGCTATAGGTGTAGAATTCTATGAAATCCCTGTCACTCCTGAAAAAATAAAACAGGCTCTCGCAGAAAAGGAGATGATATGATATTCTTTACTTTTACCTTTTAACTTTTAACTTGTCATAGGAGGGACAATAATGGGTACGAAGATAAATTTTACGGTTAATGGTGTAAAAAGAAGTGTTGAGATACAGGGCTGGGAACGAGCTATAGATGTGTTACGTGATTATCTTGACCTGACAGGTACTAAAAAAGGATGCGATGATGCTACCTGTGGTGCTTGCATGGTTGTTATAAACGGTGACGCAAAAAAAAGTTGTATAATACCTGCATCAAAACTGGATGGCGCAGAGGTGGTAACAATAGAAGGATTATGTAAAGGCACAGAACTTCATTCGGTACAGAAAGCTCTTATTGATGCCGGTGCGGTACAATGCGGGTTCTGTATACCGGGAATAGTTATGGAACTCTATGCTTTGTACACTAAAAATATCGATGCAACCGAAGATGAAATTACAGATAAACTTGTTCAGCATTTTTGCAGATGTACGGGTTACGAAGCGATTTTCGAGGGAGCTAAATTAGCACAAAAATATTTAAAAGGTCGTAGAATCTAACTTGTAACTTTTTCATAGGAGTCAACATGAGCGCGGGTTGCGCTCTACACAACGTATGAAAAACTAAAGATGATATAAAAAGAGTCGTGAGTCGCAAGTCGTGAGTCAAAACAGGACTCGAGACTCAAGACTTTTCAGCAGGCTTTGGGCTTTTTGCTCCACCTGGCTGGAGTCCGTAGCCTGTAGCCTGTAGCCCAAATTATTAGGGTTGCGAAGTTTTTCAGAGGAGATTCAGACGTTTTCTTGCCTCTTGCTTCTACTTGATATCATTAGAGTTACAATGTTTTTCAGAGGAGGTCTTACGATGGTATACGACATTATTATTCGTAATGCAAAAATAAGAACCAGTAAATCAAAAGTTGATATTGGTATCAGTAAAGGAGTGATTAAAAAGATCGAGAAAAAGATAAAAGAGAAAGGGGGTTCTGAAATCAATGCCGCAGGGAATCTTGTTACCGAATCATTTGTCAATCCACACCTGCATTTATGTAAGGTTTATACGCTGACTATGAT
This sequence comes from Candidatus Hydrogenedentota bacterium, assembly GCA_040752395.1. GTDB lineage: Bacteria > JBFMHD01 > JBFMHD01 > JBFMHD01 > JBFMHD01 > JBFMHD01. The sequence goes on along the minus strand of JBFMHD010000171.1, from coordinate 1,991 downwards.
GGATGAACTTGCTTTGAAATCATACCACGGCAAAGATATGGGTGCTGCCATGACTGCTATAGAACTGGCTGCACGTATAAAAGAGAGGTATGACGAGAGATGGATTATAGAGAACGTGAGGAAAGCGTTAAAGCTCGCGGCATTAAACGGCACAACGCATCTGCGGGCATTTGCTGATGTTGACTCGAAAGCAAAACTTATCGGGCTCAAAGCACTACTCAAAGCAAGAGACGAATTCAAAGGTATCGTAGATGTCCAGGTTGTTGCATTCCCGCAGGATGGCGTTGTGCGTGAACCGGGAACCACTGACCTTATTAAAAAAGCGATGGACCTCGGTGCCAATGTGGTTGGCGGTATACCATGGATCGAATACACGGATAAAGACGCACAGGAACATATAAACCAGATGATGAAAATAGCCAAACAATACGATGCAGATATTTCGATGCTGGTTGACGACGCAGGTGACCCGGGACTGCGTACCCTTGAAATGCTCACCTTGAAAACACTGGAAGAGGAAAGGATAGGCCGTTCTCTTGCGCATCATGCAAGAGCTATGGGGCTGTATCCTGAACCATATTTCAGAAAACTTGTCGCGCTTCTTAAGAAAGCCGAGCTCGGTGTGGTCAGTGACCCGCATACAGGACCTTTGCACGCAAAAGTGAAAGAGATGATAGCTGAAAATGCGCTTGTGGTTTTTGGACAGGATGATATCGCTGACGCTTACTATCCTTTTGGTCAGAATAGTCAGCTTGAAGTCGGGTTTTTAAATATTCATTTGCTCTGGATGACCACCTTCGGCGAGATGGAGAAAGTGTATGATATGATAACCATTGATGCAGCAAGGGCTATGAATATAAAAAAGTATGGGCTGAAAGAGGGTAATGATGCGCATCTCGTGGTGCTTGATGCAAAATCAGTTTACGAGACATTTATGTATCACAAACAGCCGCTTTATACCATCAGTCATGGCAAGGTTGTTGATAAAGAAGCAATGAGGATTAATTAAGACCTATTATTCTGAGCTCGACTTAAATCTTCATTTCTTTATTCAATATTTTAACTGATTCGATCGCTACTCTGATAGCTTCGTCGATACCTACTTTTTTTACAATAGGTGCATCATCATAAGTAAGTCCGATTATAGCCATAACCTCACCTGCTTTTTTCTTTCTTATGGATGATACTACAAAGAGTGCTGCTGATTCCATTGAGGTGGAGAGCACATTGGATTTATACCAGGCATCCCATTTCTGGCGTGTGATAATACCGTTTGGTAGTTCATCCATGTCTTTACCTTCGGTATAAAACGCATCTTTACAATGCGAGATACCGGTATGAGCACGTATCTTTAATCTTTTTGCAGCTTCCCGTAATGCCAGGGTTACGTCGAGGTCAGCGACCGCAGGATAACTCAGAGGCACGTACTGGCGAGTGGTACCTTCTTCTCTTACAGAAGCAGTTGTAATGGTAACGTCACCTAATTTCACTTCTTTCTGTAAGGCACCAGCTGTACCTATTCTTATAAAAACTTCAGCACCACATTTAATGAGTTCTTCGACAGCGATCGCAGTCGAGGGACAGCCGATACCAGTCGAGGTCGATGATATCTTTATGCTGTCAACATAACCGGTAAACGTACGATATTCACGGTTAAACGCAACCTCTTTAGCTTTATCGAAATATGAAGCGATTATAGGGACTCTACCCGGGTCTCCAGGTAGCAAAACATATTTACCTATATCACCTTTACCAAGTCCAATATGATATTCTTTATTCTTTTGCATACATAACCCTCCTCTGAAAAACGTTGTAACTCTAATAATATCAAATAGAAGCAAGAAGCAAGATAACGGAAGAAGTGAGAGGTATCAGGACAGGCTACAGGCTACAGGCTACGGACTACAGCCGGCTGGAGCCCGAAGCCCGGAGCCTGCTGAAAAGTCTTGAGTCTTGAGTCTTGAGTCTCGAGTCCTGTTTTGACTCACGAC
>JBFMHD010000170.1:0-6101 GCA_040752395.1 Candidatus Hydrogenedentota bacterium | reverse complement strand
ACAGGCTACGGACTACAGCCGGCTGGAGCCCGAAGCCCGGAGCCTGAAGCCAACATATCATCTTTAGTTTTTCATACTTTGTGCCTCTGGGCCTTTCGTTATCTTTCTTTCCGTTATCTTGCTTCTTGCCTCTATTATATCATCTATACCTGAGTGGTTACAGACTGAATTCAATTAGATAAAAATAAATAGATAAATTAATAATATTATCACTAAAATAGTGAAAAAAATATAGAGTCTTATCGAGATAAGCCAGGCGACATTTCTAATCGGGGACACCCTTTTTTCTCTTTTGAAAAGTCTATCAAATAATCCAAACATAATCAAACTCTACAAGGTGTCTTATCGCCCTGTATTTTTCCCATTGCATGGTTAAGATATTTTAATAATATTTTCATCTGGTCTCTACAGGCCAAAGGAGAGCCGGGTAAATTTACGATGAATGTTTTACCGGCTATTCCTGCTTTTGCTCTTGATAGTGCAGAGGTTGGTATCTTTTTAATAAAAGGAAGTATCAACGAGAGAATCACAGCCGGTACCTCTTTTTTAATAACTCTCATAGTAGCCTCGGGTGTCACGTCATCAGGGCTTAAACCTGTCCCACCAGTTGTCAGGACTAAATCATCTTTAAGAATAACTCTTCTTTTTAATAACGTAAATATAATTTTTTCGTTATCTTTTACAATAAATCTGTTAATTTTAAGATCAGGGTAATTTTTTTTCAAAAAACTCTGAATGATATTACCCGATTTATCGACTTTTAAACTTTTTCTCGAGGTTGATACTGTAATTATAGAACAATTTCTTAACATCTATACTTTTATCCTATGCCTTGCTTTAAAAAGTTATCAGTCCAGAGTCTAAAGTTGAGGCGGTCTAATATACTCGCCACTTTTACCACCTTTTTTATACACAAGACGAATATTATTTATTCTTGCGGATTTATCAACAGATTTTATCATATCATAAAGATTTAAACAAGCAGCTGTTGCTCCAACAAGCGATTCCATCTCAACACCAGTCCTGTCAAAAGCCTCAACCCGTACCTCAACCTCTATGATAGACATTTTTTTATTTATATTAAAGTCTATATTAATAGCTGTAATATTTAAAGGGTGTGCTAAAATAATATATTCTGCTGTTTTCTTAACTGCCATAATACCTGCGTTTCGAGAGACACTAAAGATATCGCCCTTGGGGATCTCATTTTTAAGTATTAAATTCATTGTTTTTTTATTAATTTTTATTTCAGCTTTTGAGATAGCAATTCGATGCGTTTTCTCTTTATTTGATATTGAGACCATTCGAGCATCCCCAGATTTAGTTAAGTGACTGAACTTTGTAGGTAGTTTCATCTATCCTCCTATCCAGGACATAGGTTGCGATAATATCCGAGGATTATTATTTTTGTACGACGCCTTATTAAAAACTATTTTTTTCAACATTTCAACTATTTTTTTTCATTTCATGTATACGCAAATCAAATAAAATATTTGATAGCTTTTCAAAAATATAGTAAATTTATTGGTAATGTATCATGATATTGAAAAACAGAAAATTTATAGATTTAGAGGTAGTTTATGAGTGAAAAAATAGTTAAAAATTGGATGATTATTGCAGAATATGACTTAAAAACTGCTAAACATATGTATAAATCCAGGAGATACCTTTATGTGGCATTCACCTGCCAGCAGGCAATAGAGAAAATATTAAAAGCAATTTATGTAAAAGAAAATAATAAAACACCACCGTATACTCATAATTTAATAAAATTAATTAACTTAACATCAATTGCATCAATGATTAAAGAAAGCGAGCTAACATTTGTTGAATTGCTGAATTCCTATTACCTTGAATCAAGATATACCGAAACAATCAAAGAATTATTTAAAAGTTTAACAAAAAAAAGATCGTTTGAGATTTTAAGAAAAACCAGGAGTTTGTTTAAATGGTTAAAAAGAAAGATTTAATTAAGGAAAAAGTCAGGCAATTTTATTTATTGATTAAAGATATTTATTCTGTAAAAAAAGTGTTTATATATGGATCCTATGCAAAAGGGAAAGTATCAAAAGATAGTGATATTGATGTAGGAGTAGTAGTTGATAAGCTGGCTGGAAGTAATAGAATAAATATTACAGCATCTCTTTTTCATTATGCGGCCAAGGTAGATTATAACATTGAACCGCGGTGTATTTTTTGGGATGAATACCAGAAACCAGAAAAAGCAAGTATCCTCTCTGAAATCCTAAAAAGTCGTAAGGACATTCCATTAATATAAAAAATCTTTTATTTATCGTCTTGTATTCACGAAGTTGCCGAAGGCAATTCCCCGATTTTAACTCCCGAGTTTCCAATCTACAATTTATAATTCATCAGTAGGTGCCAAGCCTCTTGTTTCATTTTAAAATTTACAATTTGCAATCTTCAATTTATAATTCGAGATTTACAGAATTTCGTCTATCCTCCTATATAGGACATAGGTTGTGATAATATTCGAGGATTATTATTTTTGTACGACACCTTATTAGAAACTATTTTTTTCAACATCTCAATTAATTTTTCATCATCTTTTTCATTCCGTAAAATGTATTTCAAATCTACGCAATCATCCTGAAAAAGGCAATACCTTAATTCACCTTTTGCTGAGACTCTTATCCTGTTGCAGGTAAGACATTGATTATGGTCCATAGAATTGATAATACCAAACACTACTTTTTTTTCTCTCAATTTATAATAAGAAGCGGGTCCTGCACCTTTAATATCTATCTTTTCAATTATATATTTATTTCTTATTATCTCTAAAACATTCCCTGCCGTAGTTCGTGGCCATTGTTCCTGAATAAACATCCCTGATTCAATCGGCATCTGTTCGATAAATCGTACTGTTAAATTATTCTTTTGTGAAAATTCTATCCAATTGTTGATCTCGTTCTCTTGTAGTCCTTTCCATAATACAACATTTATCTTGATCGATTCAAAGCCAGTGGTTTTTGCTAAATTTATCCCTCTTAAAACCTTGTTCAAATCTCCGCCTGTTAATCCGTAATACTCTTCATTATCAAGTGTAGCGAGACTGATATTAAGTCTTCTTATACCGGCTTTAAACAATTCATCAGCCTTTTCTTCTAATAACATTCCGTTAGTGGTTAGAGATATGTCATTAAATAGCTCAGACTCAGTAATTTTATTAATTAATTCTGTAGCACCTTTTCTTACAAGCGGTTCACCGCCAGTTATTCTTAATTTATCAATCCCGCATCTTGAAAAAAGATAAGAGGTTCTATAAAGTTCTTCAAGAGTAAGAATTTCTTCTCTTTTTAAATAGACAAAGGTCCCGATACAATATTTGCATCTTAAATTGCATCTATCAGTTATAGATAGTCTTAAATAATTTGGGAGCCGATTCATAAATTCTTAGAAGCCAAAATAGCACAGTATTCACCGCACATAGAGCATAATTCTTCATCTACTGGTAAAATTTTATTTCTTTTTTCTTTTGGGATTTCCTGGTCAAATGCGAGCTCAAATTGTTTTTCCCAGTCAAGTTTCTGTCTTGCGATAGCCATTAATCTATCTCTTTCTCTTGCATCTTTAAATCCACGTGCGATGTTAACACTATGTGCAGCTATTTTAGAAGCTATAACACCTGTTTTAACATCTTCAATGGTTGGTAGTCCGAGATGTTCAGCAGGTGTCACATAACATAAAAAATCAGCACCTGCTAAACCCGCTAAAGCACTGCCAATCGCTGAAGCAATGTGATCATAGCCAACAGCTACGTCTGTTACAAGCGGACCAAGAACATAAAATGGTGCTCCATTACATAAAGATTTCTGTATTTTTATGTTGGTCTCAATCTCATTTAATGGTATATGACCTGGTCCCTCAATCATTACTTGAACACCTCTTGTTGCTGCTCTTTTAGCGAGTTGTGATAAAACTATCATCTCTTCGATCTGCGGCGTATCAGTCGCATCTTCAATACAGCCGGGTCTTAAACCATCACCTAAACTTAACGTAACATCATAACAAGCTGCAATATCAAGCAATCTATCAAATTTTTCGTAGAATGGGTTCTCGCAATCGTTTTTCAACATAAAATTAGCAAGTAAAGCGCCTCCCCGACTCACTATGTTTAATATCCTCTTTTTATTTTTTAATATCTCTAATACTTTCCGGGTCACTCCACAATGAACTGTTATGAAATCAACGCCAATCTCACAATGCCTTTCTACACTTTCAAATAAATCATCTTCAGTAATTTTAGATGAAACACCATATTTCTCTTTTGCTTTTACGGATGCGGTATAAACCGGAACTGTGCCAAGTGGTATGTCAACCGTTTCTCTTATCCCCTTTAATATTTTATATACATCTCCTCCAATGGATAAATCCATTAAAGTATCACTGCCGTACTTAACAGCGGTCCTGGCTTTAGCTATCTCTACATCAAGATTATGGCAATCAGGAGATGTACCTATATTAGCATTTATTTTAACTCTTAATTTTTCACCGATACCACATACTTTTAGTCTGTCTCTATTAAGAATATTACATGGTATAACAACTCTGCTGTTTAGTATCAAATCAGCAAGCTCTGGTACCTCAATACCCTCGGTCCTGGCAACTTTTTTTACTGTGCCTATTATCTCCTTCTTTCTTAATAAATTTATCAAAGTATCTTTGTTCATAATAACTTTCTAACAGATTGTATATTTTTTAGTTTGAAGAGAGACTAATTTCTTGTTTTTATCAAATGTAAAATCCAGTCTGCCAAGAATTATTCCTGCAAATCCCACCTGAAATATATAGGTATCTTTAATCAATTCTGGCTGTTCCATAAATGTATGAGTGTGCCCACCTATAATTAAATCTATCCCTCTTACTCTTTCTGCTATATCTCTATCACCACATTCTTTATCATAACCTGTTAACCCAAGATGCGAGATACAGATAATAAAATCAACTTTTTCTTTCTTTCTTAATATTTTAACAACTCTATCAACATTTTCTAAAGGAGAAGTATATTCAAACCCTTCGCAAATATTATCTGAGACAAGCCCCTGAAGCTTTATCCCGAGTCCAAAGATCCCAACCCTGACATTACCAAAATTCCGCACAACATAATCCTTGACCCTGTTTCTTAAGTATTCATCTTCTATTTTATAATTAGAATTAACTATCTCAAATTTAGCAAATTTTTTAAAATTTCGTCTCATCCCCTCTATATCAGCATCAAACTCGTGATTACCTATTGTCATTACATCATACCCCATAGCTGTCATTGATTTAAACTCTATCTCGCCTTTATAAAAATTAAAATAAGGCGTTCCCTGAATAACATCACCAGCATCAAGTAATAAAGTATTGTTATTACGTAACCTCTTTATAAGCGTCATTCTTCTTGCGCAGCCACCCAACCCATCATATTTCCCGCCTTTGATAGGTTCTATATGTGAATGCATATCATTAGTATGTAGCAGAGTTAATCTTGTAAAATCATTATAAGCATTAAGCCCTCTTTTAATAAATATAGAGGGTGCAGCGAAGGTTAAAGCGCTACCAATAATAAATTTACGCCTGCTAATCATAAAAACTTCCTATAAAAAGTCTTGTCTCTTTATTCCGGGCTTCAGACCTCAAGTCACGAACTGCAGCAGTCTCCTCGCTGTAATTCTGTAACTATCTAAATTTTATATATTATTTATATAAAAAGCAAGGAAATTATTGAAACACCTTGAAAGTATTCCCTCAGAACCTGTGAAATAATCATCATTAATACCGGGTAACTCTTTTATTATCACTCCCTGTTTTCTAAAAAAGTCTAATTTTTTCACAGGTTCTCAGTTATAGGTGGAGAAGAAATGGGAATATATTACTCCCCTGAAACGTGAGACACTTTAAAGGAGTACTCATGAGCGCGGGTTGCGCTCTACACTATTGGGTTATTGGGTTATTGCGTTTTTGCGCTCTACACAAAGGATGAAAAACTAAAGATGATATGAAAAGAGTCGTGAGTCGCAAGTCGTGAGTCAAAACAGGACTCGAGACTCAAGACTCAAGACTTTTCAGCAGGCTTTTGGCTTTTGGCTCCAGCCGGC
>JBFMHD010000017.1:0-20680 GCA_040752395.1 Candidatus Hydrogenedentota bacterium | reverse complement strand
CCGTTGTTTTTTCGTTAATTTTGCAATTTACAATTTCCAATCTTCAATTTTCAATTGTGCCTTTGTGCCTTTGTGCCTACTCTGAAAAGTGAGAAGTGAGAAGTATCAGTAAGAATGCGGAATGCAGAAACAAGAAAAACCAGAACCGTCCAGTTTTTTTTCGTTTTTCTCCGGTTTTTCCCGATTTTTTGTGTTTTTTGACTCACGACTCTCGACTCTTTAACTTCCTGTCTTCTGTCTCCTGTCTCCTAAATTCTACGCTCTTATCTTTTTTATACTATCCCTTGTTCTCTCAGCTCCTCTATTTCTTGTTCACTATAACCCAGTGATAATAATAAAGAGTGGGTATGTTCCCCAAGTAAAGGCGGCGGGGTTAAAATTCTGCCTGGTGTGTCACTTAATTTTACAGGGATACCTGTGGTTTTCATTTTTTTGATTGCCGGATGATCCAGTTCTTTTATCATCTCTCTTGCTTTTACTTGAGGATGATTAAGTACCTCAGATACTGAATAAATCGGTCCTGCTGGTAGACCCTCTTTATCAAATATCTCAAGCCATTCATCCCGCTTCTTTGATTTTAATTTTTCTTGAATAAGTGGAAATAAAATATCTCTGTTTTTTACTCTTTGTGGATTAGTCTTGAATCTCTCATCATTAACAATTTCCTCTAAACCAACAATTTCACAGAAACTTATCCACAGGTTATCGTTCCCCACTGCGATATTAAGGTATCCATCTTTAGTTTCAAATGTCTCATAAGGACATATTGTTGGATGCTGATTTCCTTTACGTTTCGGTGATTTGCCTGTCATAAAATAAATACCCGCCTGATAGGTCAATAAAGAGACCTGACCATCAAGCATAGAGATATCAACTTTTTGACCTTTACCTGTCTTCTCTTTTACCCTCAACGCAAGCAAAGTTCCTATAACGGCATATATACCAGCAATAATGTCAGCAATAGAAGTTCCCACTTTATAAGGCATCCCATTTTCCGGTCCTGTAATATCCATTATACCGCTCATACCCTGAACAGCTAAATCATAGCCTGGTTTATCTTTTAATGGTCCTGTATGACCGAACCCTGAGATAGAGACATAAACCAACTTAGGATATTTGTCTTTTAATGAATTATAATCCAGACCAAGTTTATCTAAGGTACCTGGTCTAAAGTTTTCGACAAGAACATCTGATATCTTCAATAATCTATGTAATATTTCGATGCCTCTTTCATTTTTTATATTTATTGTTATACTTTTTTTATTTCTATTTATGGCTAAGAAATAGGCGGATTCATTATTTTCAAAAGGGGGTCCGAAATATCTGGTATCATCACCTTTTTTAGGCATCTCAACCTTGATTATTTCCGCTCCGAAATCACCAAGTATTTGGGTAGCATAAGGTCCCGCAAGAACTCTCGATAAATCAAGTATTTTTATATCTTCAAGCGGTCTCATCATCAATCATTTCCTCTTCCTTTTCATTTTCAATAAGGCCCAGGACCTTAAGTTTGTTTCTTAAAGTTTTTCTATTTATATCAAGGATATCAGCTGTCTTTTTTAAACTTTTATTGTTAGTTAAGTAGGTAGATTTAATATAAAGCAAAGAGGCATCATTTAGGGTCTTACCAAGTGGTAAAAACATCCCTTCTTGAGAAGATATGTCTTCTACCCGACTTAAAATAAATTTTATATCAGCATAAGTAAACAATTTTTTCTCTCTCCCAAATACTACAAATAATCTTTCGATCATATGTTCCAGTTCCCGCACATTACCTGGCCAGGAATATTTCTTCATAAATTTTATGCCTTCTTCATCGATGTTTGTAATCTTTAACCCGAACCTCTGATTCATTAATTTAATAAAATGTTCTACAAGTAACTCTAAGTCTTCAATTTTGTGTCTTAGTGGTGGCAATTCTATGGGTATGACATTAACTCGGAAATATAAATCCTGTCTGAACACTCCTTTTTTGACAGCTTCTTCTAAGTCAATACTTGTTGCGCAAATTAATCTTATATCAACAGCTATGGGTTTATCACCACCAACTCGTTCTATCTCTCTTTCTTGGATTACGCGTAATAGTTTAGCCTGTAGATCGGGTTTCAGGTTCCCTATTTCATCAAGAAATAAAGTTCCTTCATTAGCCTGTTCAAATCTGCCTATCCTTCGATTTATCGCGCCGGTAAACGCTCCCTTTTCATGTCCAAACAACTCACTCTCGAGGAGTTGTTCAGGTATGGCAGCTGCATTAACAGCTATAAAAGGTTTATTGAATCTGTGTCCATTAAAATGTATGGCTCTTGCAACTAATTCTTTACCTGTTCCGCTCTCACCCCGTATCAATACTGATGAATCGTTATCCTTGACTTTTAATATCATATCGAAAACTTTTTGCATCCCTTGTGATTTACCTATTATTTTATTTAAGCTGTATTTTTCCGTGATAGTTTCCCTTAATGTTTTTACTTCTTTTTCTAAATTTATCTTTTCTAAGATACGTCTTGCCTGTATTTTTAGTTCTTCTATATCAATGGGTTTAATAAGATAATCATAAGCACCTTTCTTCATTGCTTCTATTGCGGTTTTCGTATCTTTTATTGCTGTAATCATTATGACGTGGGTATCTGGTGCTATTGCTTTGATTTTCTCAAGAACAATAATTCCATCCATTTCAGGCATTCTGATGTCAAGGAGCACAAGCTCTGGTAATTCTTTTTCAAAATCTTTTAAACCCTTAATACCATCTTCGCTTAATATTACCTCAAATTCATCAGAGAAGACATTTTTAAACAACTCACGTATATTCTTATCATCATCAACGACCTGTATCTTGTGTTTCACTTTCTTTCTCCTCTGAAAAGTTAAATATTAATTTTACTTATTTATTTAATTATTGCAATCCTAATTTTTGTGGTAAAATAATCTTAAAAGTAGTTCCATAACCAGGTTCACTCTCAACGTCAATCTTACCATTATGCTTTTCTATAATTCTAAGTGAGATAGATAATCCGAGCCCCGTTCCATTTTCTTTGGTTGTAAAAAACGGGTTAAATAACTTATTAAGATTTTCCTGTGGGATACCTATGCCGGTATCATGAACAGATATTATATAATAATCAGCACCAATATTATATTTTCTTAATTCATCATTAGAAGGCGGTTTAACAGAAACTTTTAGTAACCCGCCGTTCTTCTGCATTGCCTGGATACTATTTAAAAACACATTCAGTAATACCTGCGTAAGCTGGGATTCATCAGCTTCTATCTTTTTTATAGAACCATCAAACTCTTTTTGGAAAACAATATTATATTTTTCAAATTCTCTACTAAGTAACGAGGCTATTCTATTAATTAAAGTATCTATTTCGATTTTTGATATCTCAATAGGACCCGGTCTTGCGAAACTAATCAACTCCTCAACAATATGATTGAGTCTTTCTACCTCATCAGTTATAATTTTCACGTATTTATCAATAAATCCAGGTTCAGTAGATTTTTGTGTTAACAATTGAGAAAATCCCTTTATTGATGTGAGCGGATTTTTTATTTCATGTGCGACTCCGAGTGATAATTCGCCGAGTGCAGCAAGCCTCTCAGCTCTTCTTAAACCCTCTTCTATCTTTTTCTGACCCGAGATATCCCTTACAATCCCTACAACGTATGATAATTCATTTTTTGTATTTTTTATCTGGCTTAAATTTATATCGAAAATAATTTTATTATCTACCTCAATAGCTTTTTCGAACTCTTTATAAAATCGCTGGATTTCATCTTTAGATACTTTTAAGAAAGCATCATAAATTTCTTCACCGATAATGTCTCTTAATAACCCTCTTTTATCCTGGTGCGGATAAAAAATATCAATATTAAACAATCTCTTAAATTCTCTGTTGAATATTATAGAAAAGTTTGCAACATCTACAAGAAAGATACCAACTGGTAATTCATCTAAAATCCTGCCAAAATATCTATAAAGTAGGTCTTCACTAATCCCTTTAGTGTGAGCTAAATCCTCGATCTTTGCAAATTCTATGAATCCACTCTTTTGTGCTTCTAAATATATCCGTAACCTTTCAATATACAGAGCAAGTTGTTCGGAGAATAATGATAAACTTTTATAAAAAGAATCAACTCTGTAATTTGGAACTTTCTCTTTACTGCAATAAACATACCCATAAATCCTTTCCGCACCTTTAACCTCCACCATTAAAACAAATTTATCCTCGTTTGACATAAAAGGGAACTGCCCTTTTTCCATAATTATATTTATAAAATCGAGCTCATCTTTATTCAGCCCCTTATATCTTTCTACTTTTTCTTTATCTATAACTAATTCAACAAAAACACCTCTGAACCCAAATATAGACTCAAAGGTATTTAATGTATAAGTAGCCATCTCTTCAAAATTGGCTGCTTGCTGTAATACCTGTGTGTAATCATATAGTGTTGCTATTTCAGATAATGTTTCTTCTGTGTTCAAAACCTTATAAGCGTTTTTCACGGCAATGGTCACCTGACTTTTTATGTATTCTATAACGATCTTTTCATCTATGATAGAATCTGTTCTGTTTGCGATTATAATCGTACTTAAATGTTTTTCGCCATCCATAAGTGGGATTATTAAAAGGTTTTTTATAAAAACTTTTGTATCGTCTCTAACTATGACATCATTGAAATATTCAACTTTTTCTGTAGTTAGTAATAGTGAAGAAAGTTTTACACCTTCTTTACCAATATATAACTTATTAATTATATCTTCTTCAATCCCGAACCATGCCCTTGGATACAAAACACCTGTTCTATCAAAAAGTAAAAGCGTCCCTACCTCGGCCTGGAGTATCTGTAATATTTTATTCAATAAAAGATTTATCAATCTATCGAAATCAAGGGTAGAGTGTATCGCAGTAACAAAATCTATTAATTTCTCATATAATTGTAAACTATCACGTAACCCTTTATCCTCTTTATAATATTTAGTTTCAAGAGACTTCTTTTTCATTTAGTAGCACCACATCGACGTTTTAATTTATCCTGCACCGCTTTGTGGATTACAAAAATGCGAAATGATGCTGGACTATGTTCCCATCTTCCATGTATTCAGATATCCCTGCTGTTCTCTGGTAAGTGTGTCAATTTCAATGTTCATAGACTTAAGTTTAAGTTTTGCTACGGTCTCGTTTATCTCGTCTGGTACATCATAAACTTTTTTTTGGAGTTTCCTTCTGTTTTCTACAGCATACTCTGTTGTTAAAGCCTGTATCGCAAAACTCATATCCATAACACTTGCCGGGTGACCCTCAGCAGCCGCTAAATTAATGAGCCTCCCTTCAGCAAGAAGATTGATGCTTTTGCCATTATAAAGAATATATCTATCAACAACATTATTTCTTACATTTTTTATAATCTTCCTGGACATCCTTGTTAAAGCAGGTATATCTATCTCAACATTAAAATGGCCTGAATTACAGAGTATACAGCCATCTTTCATAACTCTAAAATGTTCAGTACTCACAACATTTATATCTCCTGTAAGCGTACAAATTAAATCAGCTATCTTCACTGCATCTATCATCTTCATTACTCTGAATCCATCCATAGCTGCTTCAATCGCTTTTACAGGATCCACCTCTGTAATAATTACATTCGCTCCCATCCCTTTCATTCTTAAAGCCACCCCCCGGCCACACCAGCCATAACCTGCTATAACAACATTCTTACCCGCTAAAAGAATATCAGTCGCTCTTATTATACCATCAACTGTACTCTGTCCTGTTCCATACCTGTTATCAAACATAAATTTACACGTAGCATCATTAACTGCAAATACCGGTATCCTCAAAGCCCCGTCTCTTTCCATAGCACGTAACCTGATAACACCGGTCGTTGTCTCTTCCATACTTGCAATAACCCTTCTCGCTATGTTTTTAAATTTTGAATGAATAGTAAATACTAAATCCGCTCCATCATCCATTGTAATATCAGGTTTATGATTGATTGCAGATATTATATGGTTGTAATAGGTTTTATTATCTTCACCTTTAATAGCAAAAACAGGGATACCGTAATCATTAACAAGAGAAGCGGCAACATCATCCTGAGTCGATAACGGGTTACTCGCACATAATACCAGTTCTGCACCACCGCTTTTTAGTGTTCTTGCGAGATTAGCTGTCTCAGCTGTTATGTGTAAACATGCGGACATCCTTTTATTTCTTAATGGTTTCTGTTTTTCAAACCTCTTACGGATTATAGCGAGCACAGGCATATCTTTATCTGCCCACTCGACCCTCTTTTTACCCTGCTTGCTTAAAGAAATATCTTTTATATCGTAATCCATAAAATACCTCAAACCGCTTTTTTTAATATTTCCGCTCTATCCGTTTTTTCCCACGTAAACTCAGGTAGTTCTCTACCAAAATGACCACCAAACGACGTCAGTTTGTAAATCGGTCTCCTTAATTTCAAGATATCAATGACAGCTTTTGGTCTTAAATCAAATTGCTCTCTTATAAGTTTTATAAGCCTCTCATCAGGAACTACACCGGTCCCAAAAGTAGTGACAGATATAGAAACAGGTTCAGCGACACCTATAGCATAAGCGACCTGAACCTCACATTCTTTAGCTAGCCCAGCTGCTACAATATTTTTTGCTACATAACGAGCGGCGTAAGCAGCAGACCTATCAACCTTTGTTGGGTCTTTACCACTGAAACAACCACCACCATGCCGACCACGACCACCATAGGTATCAACGATTATTTTTCTTCCCGTTAAACCACAGTCAGCAAGTGGTCCACCAAGAACAAATCTACCAGTGGGATTAACGTGATATTTTGTATTCTTATCAAAAAATTCCGGCGGTATAACAGGTTTGATAACATTTTCTATAATCTCTTTTCGTATCTGTTCTAATGTGACATCGGCTCGATGCTGGTTAGATACAACAACACTATCAACTCTAACAGGTTCTCTGCCTTCATATTCTATACTTACTTGAGATTTACCATCAGGCCCAAGATACGGCAAAATTCCTTGTTCTCTTACTTCCTTGAGTCTAAGAACAAGTTTATGAGCAAGAAGTATGGGTAATGGCATAAGTTCAGTCGTTTCATTAACAGCATACCCGAACATCATACCCTGGTCACCAGCACCCTGCTCTTTATGTAAGCCCTCGCCCTCTGTCACACCCTGGCTTATATCAGGAGATTGCTTCTCTAATGCAACGAGCACAGAACATGACTTATAATCAAACCCTTTATCACTTGAATCGTAGCCTATCTCTTTTACTGTTTCTCTTACCACATCTGAAATCGAGACACTGCCTTTCGAGGTAATCTCTCCAGCAACAACAACCATACCGGTCTTTGTTAAGCATTCGCAAGCAACCCGACTGTAAGGGTCTTGTTCTAAATATGCATCAAGGATAGCATCAGATATCCTGTCACACATCTTATCCGGATGACCTATTGAAACAGATTCAGAGGTAAATATCTTTCTCTCAACCATAGAAAACACCTTTTAATAAATTTTTGTATCTATTTTATCTCGTACCTTAACTTCTGTCAATATTTTTCTCTATTTACTCTTCTTTCACTTTATGAAAAAATTCAGAATAGTGAATGCTCTCCCACCTTTTATTCTTTCTACTTGTGTGCAAATGCAACCCTCTCGAATATTTCACCCAATTTTGTCATATCACCGCTTAATATTTTAGTCATTTCACATTGACCCTCGCTTAACACTCTAAAACCCTCACGGTGGCTTTCTAATATTTTAGTCATTTCACGTTGGCCCTCGCTCAATATTTTAGTCATTTCACGTTGACCTTCTTCTATCTTTAAAAGTATTTGTGCTACTTCTCTCTGTACATCAAGTGATGTCTTCTGTACATCAAGTGACGTCTTCTGAACATCAAGTGACGTCTTCTGAACATCAAACATAGATTTTAATAATTTACTATTCTCTTTCCTTACATCACGTATAAACCAGATTATTGTAATACAACCTGCCACAAGCGTAACAAATGTTATTACCCATTCCATATTAATGCTTCCTCCTATTATCTTTTTCTATATTGAGTAGATTTGCGTGCTTTTCTATGTCCGTATTTTTTTCGTTCAACCTCTCTCGGATCCCTCGTTAACATCCCAGTCTCCCTTAAAGATTTCCTGATTTCAGGATTAATCTTTGCAATAGCTCTTGCTATCCCTAATCGAAGAGCGCCAGCCTGGCCCGATAACCCGCCTCCTTTAATTCTTGCCCAGAGATCATATTTTGTTTCACCCTGAATAAGATTCAATGGCTGCATAATAATCATTCTCAGGGTTCTTCTTCCAAAATATTCTTCAAGGCTACGACCATTAATATCAATCTTTCCTGTACCGGAAATCAATCTTACTTTTGCTACTGATTCTTTTCGTCTCCCTGTCACTAAACCACTATCTAATAACAAGCTAAAAACCTCCTCTGAAAAACGTTGTAACTCTAATAATATCAAGTAGAAACAAGAAGCAAGATAACGGAAAAAGTAAGAAGTATCAGGACAGGCTACAGATTACAGCCGGCTGGAGCCCCCTATGAAAAGTCTTGAGTCTCGAGTCCTGTTTTGACTCACGACTTGCGACTTGTGACTCACGACTCTTTGACTCCCTAAACTGATTCCATTTTGCAATTTACAATTTACAATTCAATAGCTTCAGGCTGCTGAGCCTTATGAGGATGCTCTGGTCCTTTGTAAATCTTAAGTTTCTTTAACATAAGTCTGCCAAGATTAGTTTTAGGTAACATCCTCTTAACTGCTAATTCAATAATTCTCTCAGGATATTTCTCCATTATTCTACTCATCGGCGTTTCTTTTAAACCACCGGGGTAAAAAGTATGAGAGATATAAACCTTATCTCTAAGTTTATTACCTGTAAGCTTTATTTTCTCAGCATTAACTACAATAACATAATCACCGCAATTAACCGATGGTGTATAAATAGCTTTATTTTTGCCTTGCAAAATCATAGCTATTTTAGAAGCGAATCTGCCAAGTGTTTTCCCTTCTGCATTAAATACATACCACTTTTTCTCTATCGTTTCTTTCTTTTGATGATAGGTCTTTTTAAATGCCATGTCTTTTATACCTTTTACATTTTAAACTTTTATATAATCTAATTTTAACTTTTTTATGTCAAGAAATTACTGTATAAATTTCCCTTTTCTTTCTTCTCTTGTAGTGCTCCCCGTTTGTCGAGACGTTTTTTAGTAAATTTTCGGCACATTTTGACCTGACCATTCTAATCAGGGGAGCAGTATATATCCTTACTCATCAATTCTGTCACATTTTATTGATGTTTTATCCTCATTCTTTTGAGTTGTAGGGAATTTATAATAAGCATAATTTAACTCCCCCGTAGAACTGATAATGGTTAATCAATCTGGTTGGGGACTCTGGCTTCTTTTAGTGAGTTTAAACTGGTATCGGTTCTGCTTCTAATTGCACGGACGTAGAGAAGCGGTGTACCAACGATGAGAGAAAGTACTGAGATAGCGAGGCCTGCTATGAACGGCAGTGGCCGATATCGTGTCACGACAACGTGCTTACCTGCGGGTACCTCAATTGCTCGTAAGAATAGATCGGTCTGTTGCACATCAGCGTCTTGGTCGTCAATAGTTGCACACCAGCCGGGATCATACGCTTCTGCCTCGATTAGAAGGCCGCCAGAGGACTCGACGATATACTTGCGGTGATTTGGTCCCTCGTCAATGAGACTGACGTTCCCCCCCTCTAATCGAACCATCTCGAGCGCATATGGATTCTCGTAAAGTGTCCATGGCGGAATGTTAGAAATCGGTCGCCATGGGTCACCTGGCTTAGTCGACCGAGCAATGAGGATACGAACACTAAGAGACCCAAGTAGGCGTGCCGCGTCATCGCTATGGAACAGAATGTTTGAGCCCAGGAGACGCTCGTGAAAGCTAGGGGCAATTCGCCTGGCAACGTCGGTAAAACCACGGTCGTAGATTGCGTCTATGATCTGAATGTCGTATATTCCTAAAGCGCTTGCCGTATTTGGATACAGGTCTCCGTCAACAGGAAGGACGCGATACTTGCCAGGAGGAAGTTGCTCAACCCACGCAGGTGGGTCCCAGCGTGTGACACGTTCAGGCCGCTCCCGACCAGTAACAAAGCTGCCCGCTTCTGCAATAAGGACAGTGATGACAAGCACCGCGGCAAGACGTGGCCGATGGTTGGTTATGATGACGGCACCGCTGGCAAGGATGGCAAGAAAGCCGTCGGCAAGCGAGGCACGACGGATAGCCTCATCAATTGAAGGATGTATATCGTGCGAAGCAACAAAGGTAAGTCGCCAAACAAAGTAAAACGCTACAACACTGACCATTGCGATGAGTGCCGCTGTGATTGCAGCTTGTCGACTGACGCCACCTCTACCAATTGATTCGACGCTGAGCGCGGCTGCTGCTGTGAGAAGCGGCACAAGTAGGCCGAGTGTGTGTTTTGGGAAATATACGCGGTCGAGGAGCGGGATCGAAGCAAGTGCTTCATGGAGGCCGGGCAGACCAAAATTTTTCGCAATAATGAGAGCAATAGCACCGCCGAGGAGGACCCGTATATTAGTAGGTGCTGTACCGGCGGCAAGGCCAAGAACGACGACGGTAAGTAAAGCTGCTCCAATGAACGGCATCGCTTCGAAGATCGGAACGAACTGATCGCTCGGGGCAACTATTGAGACTACCATCTGCGGTGAGTAAATGGCGAGACCCTCTACACCGATGTGCACTGTCTGACCTCGCGAGAGAAATTCCGCAACTGAGAGGACAGTTGGCGCTGCCAGACCCACACCAACTGTTAAACCTAAGGCGAGGTTGACAAGACATTGTATACGGGCTCCACGTGGCGAAGCGGTCGCTACTCTTATTACTCCCCACGCAGCTGCGCCAATGATGTGTAAAAGCGTTGACTCGAGGTAGCCTCCAAGCGCGTCGAATGCGCAGACCAGAGCAAGCACTATCGGACCTCGCCGGTGGCCCGTGGCTGTCTCATCCGCTGCCCAAAGTAACCATGGCGCCCAAAGGTCTGATTCCATGATCGGCGCGTGGGCGTTTATTGTGAATGGACCCGATAGTGCCACAAGAATGCCGGCCAGGATGCCTCCACCCGAACATGCCCCGATCGAGCGTGCGAAAAGGAATCCACCTAAACCTGCGATCAAAAGCCGGAGCAAGAGGTAAAGGTCAGCCATCCGCTCATTGGCTTGAACGGCCATGTAGATAGCTCGGAGAGGCGATAGAACAGCTGACTGGCCGTTTGCAAGTAGTGGTGCACCGAGACCCTGGTGAGGGTTCCAGAGCGGTATAGCACCAGCCATCCAGGCACGGTGCAAGAACGCTCCCCAAGCTTCGTCATGCTGTAGCGAGGCTCCTGGGTCGCGAACGTGCGGAGAGCAGAGCGGAGCACCGTCACGAACAACTGGCCCTGTTGGCGTGACACCAAAAGATGCAGAAGCAGTAGAAATAGTCCGTGATCCAACGACAACATCGCAATAGAAGACAACAAGGGCAGCAGCGATTATCAACGTAACCAGAAGTAGACATCTTATTTGACAACAGATGTAGTGGAAAGACTGAGCATCTCGCACACTATTTGCCATACATCCTCTGAAAAACGCTGTAACTCTAATAATTCGGGGTACAGGCTACGGGCTACGGACTACAGCCGGCTGGAGCCAAAAGCCCGGAGCCTGAAGCCAACATCCTTTAAAAAATGCGGAATGCGGAATGATGAGATCTGTAGTCAACAGCCAGAATTTAGAACGCAATAACCCAATAACTCAATAGTGTAGAGCGCAAACCGCGCTCATGGGTACTCCTTCGAACGGGTCTTGTGACCCTCACTACTCTGTGCCCTTCGTTGTCTTTCTTTCCGTTATCTTGCCCCTTGCTTCTATATAATGCCAAGGCTATCTTTTTTTAAATAGCAAAGAATATTGCCAGGTAGTAATACCTGATAAAAATCATCTTTAATGCCAAAGACACGAAGAGTTAATCCTTTATGTATAATCGAGATAACAGAAGCGTCCCCTTTTGGTTCTGATACTGCATTTACACTCTCAACTAATATTACGCCATATACGTAATTTTCTTCATACCATATTCGCCAGATGCATAATGCTGAACTGATTACTAATAACACAAATATAAAATTTCTTACCCGTCTATAAATCCTTCTCCTTTTAACCCGCCTTAATCGCATAATCCCAAGGTATATAAAAAATATCAAGAATAAAGATAAAAACATAATCTGTGATTGATAGATAGTAATTTTTGAAGATATGTTTTTCTGTAATGTCTCAACTATATCTTCAGTATATATAAATTCATCAAGTATCTTCTTCTCAGCGATACGTAAATTATGTTTTATATCCTCGTTATTGGGTCTTAATTTTAAAGCTTTCTTCCACCAATAAATAGCATAACCAGAATCATTAATGCGGTAATAGGTATTTGCAAGATTATAATATAAATCAACGTTTGTAATACCTTTATCAATCAGCTCTAAATAAAGTAGCAATGCTTCATTAAACCTGTCTTCTTTATACAATTTATTTGCATTCTCAAAAAGTGCTTCATTATTTGCAGATACTAAATTACGATACCCAAATAAAATCAGCAAAAAATAAAAAATAATCCTTTTCATTTTACCTTGTCTAATAAGGCAGTGCCTTAACCCATTCTGCCGTCTGTTATCTGCTATGCCGTTCTGCAAGAGCGAATTATCCACGTAAAAAGCAGAGGTGATCATAATAGAGAGTTTAATATTTTAAAGATATCTTTCAGTCTTGACAAAATATCATCCTTGGTAAGATTTATCGGTTCAGTTCCAAAACTTGACAACTCGAGTCTTTTTATAAAATCTTTTATTTTTAGTATGTCTTCATCCTGTATACCGAGGTTATGCAATCTTTCTTCTAATAGATATGTATCAAAACTCCCTTTTCTACTGAATAATATCACAGAAATATATTCAGTTAAATTATTATAGAGTTTTGTAATAATTCTTTTATCAGGTTTGAGCCTTTTTAATTCTTTAATGACCTCATTTAGATTTTCCTCAGTCTCAACTATTAAAGCAAATCTTATATCAGTCTCAAAACGTTTACGTCGAACATCATAAGTTATACATAGACCATAAAATAAAAGTGATGTGCTCATATAACCAATTATTGTTAGAAGACTCAATTTATTCTTCTGGTTTTTTAATATTTGAGGCTCGCGTATATATCTTATATCTTCGCTTAATACTTTAACTTGCTGCTTAACCTGGGGTTGATATATATACGATAATCCTTCATCTTTTTTCTCACCCTCTATAATATTAATCTTTTTTGGCTCTGTTCTTTTTGTATAATAGTCTTCTTTTTCAAGGTCAAAATAACTGAATAAAAATGAGGGGATGGTCTTTTCTCCCTCTGCTATTGGAATAACAACAACTTCAAATACTTTCTTATTAATATTAGATTCTTTGTCAATCAATTGCAGAGGATAGACTTTAAAATCAGGCATCAAAGGGACCACAATATCGTTTGCTGAACTTAAGTTCCCCTCACCGCTAATAATGATACGTAATGTTGCAGGCTCATTTGTTTTTAATATCTCTTTATTTATCTCTAATTTAATATCAAATTTACCCGTAGCTCCGCTAAAATCAGCAGGTTTATTTTTAGCTGGAAAATTCTTTACCTTTAATTTAAAAGGCAATGTTCTTACTGTATTCTGAACAAGTTGCGTTCTACCAAAGATATCGAAATCATCAAAAAACGGGTCAGAAAACCTGCTCTTCACTCTCACAGCCTGGGTATATGTAAATGTAATTGAAGGTATCTCTATCTCACCCTCGATGTTCGGAATAATTCTATATCTAAATCTTCTTATAATATATTCTCTTCCATAATATACATCTCTTTCTTCAGGTGGATTATCACCGCTGATTTTATCTACCTGTGCGCCCTGGACCTGAAAATTTGATAATTGTCCTTGTTGAATCGTAACCTCAGGGAAATAACCGATAATTACATCTAAAGAGACTGGTTCACCAGGATAAACTGATTTTTTGTTTAATTGAGTCTTTATTATCACAGGGTCAGCTTGTTGTGGTGCCTCACTAATAGTTATTTCAATAGCAGGTGAACTCTGTTTTTCGTTCCCTATAATAATCTCAAAAGGACCTATAGTAAATTTACCTGTCTTTTTAGGTGATAATTCAAACGAATAAATATAGCGTTTTTCAGAACTTATTCTCCCATTGATCCATTGGGTTTGATGAAACTGCTGCATACCACCATAACTTACATCAAATCCTTCAGGGTTTTTAAAAAAATTCGGGCTTGGTGGAGGATTATCAGCATTGACTACAGATATAGTAAGCCGCACAGATTCATTGATAGTGATAGCCCTTTTATCACAACTAACATCAATACTGAACCCATAACAATAATTAAAAGAGATAAGAAATAAGAATTGTGAAATAATAAATAACAGGTTTTTCATACGTTTTGTAGCCACTTTCTACCAGTCTTTTTCAATCTTTTTTGGTTGTACCTTAATCTCTTTTAAAGGCATTAAATTAATCTTTTTCTGGTCAAATGAGTCAACCATTCTTTTGGCATCTTCTAATGACATTTTTCCCTGCTCTTGTTTTTGTTGTTTCTGGCTGTGCTGCTTTTCTTGTTTACTTTTATTTTTGTCCTCTTTATCTTTATCATCCTTATTTTGTTTTTTATCTTCTTTTTTTTGATCCTTGTTTGTCTCTTTCAATTTCATCAATGCCAGTTCGAGGTTTGTTTTAGCATCAATCTTATCAGGATTGAATTTTAATGAATTTTTATAATTTTCTACAGCTTTATCATATTTGCCCTCTTTATAATATCCATTACCAATATTATAATAAATATCAGAGATATAATTTTTATCTTTTGTCTTATTCAATTCTCTGGAAAGAAAAGTGATACCCTCATCGATCTTGCCTTCATTTATTAATGATGTCCCCAAATTAAACCCTGTTTTATCTCTGTTCGACCTATCTACTTCTTTAAATAGCTTTGATGATTCCACATAGTTTTTAGCTTTATATAAATCCATAGCTTTTTCATTTTTATCGTATACAGGGTCTATAAACCCACATAAAAAAATAATTAATAACAAGGAACCTATCCTATTCTTCATCTTCAATCCCTCTCTCGATAAGTAAAAATTCAAGCGATATAAGAATAATACCTATAAATAAAGGTATCTGAAATCTATCCTTTTTTCTTGTAACTTTTTCTTCCTTAATCTTACCGCGTTTTAATAATGACAATTCTTTTTTAAGCAAATCTATAGTTTCGAGAGTCTGTGTTGCTCTGAAATAACCACCGTAAGTAGTTTCGGCAATCTCATAAAGTAGTTTTTCGTTTAAGCTACTCATTACAACGTTGCCTTTTTTATCTTTTTTGTAGCCCGCTTTACCGATATTTGATAAAGAGATTGGTCCACCCTCGATAGTGCCAATACCAACAGTAAAGATAAGTATCCCCTTTTTTTGTAAATCCCGCCCAATATCCATTGTCTCTTCTGAATGGTCTTCACCATCAGATACAAGCAAAATAATCCTGTACTTGCCCTCGCTCTTTTCAAGCACTTCTTCTGCTAATTGCAAACTTAAATCCATAGCAGTCCCCTGTACAGGAACATCCTGAACTGTCATAGCATCAAGATATAATTTAAACGCCTCATAATCTACTGTAAGCGGGCAGAAATAATAAGGTTTGCCTGCAAACCCGATTAACCCTACTCTGTCATTCCCTAAACTATCAATAACATCAGTAATGACCTGTTTAGCGAAACTGATTCTATCAGGATAGACATCATTAGCAAGCATACTGACAGAAATATCAAATACTACCATCATATCAAGCCCCTGAATTATAAATGTTTCGGGTTTAGTACCCCATTGTGGCTGTAAAAGACTGATACTAATAAAAAACATAGCGGTAATTAATAATAATGGTTTAAGGATAGTTTTTGATGGTTTTTTATAACCGCTTTTAAATAAAGTGTTTAAGTTTGCGAATCTATTTCGTAAGTCCTTTAGTTTAGTTCTACCATAAAGTATAATAAAAATACATAAAATCGGTATCAGTAAAATAAACCACATTTCTTGTCTATAAAATTCCATAGTGTTCCTTCTTCCGGGCTTTGGGCTCCTGCCGGCTGTAGCCCGAAGCCCGGAGCCTGCTGAAAAGTCTTGAGTCTTGAGTCCTGTTTTGACTCACGACTTGCGACTTGTGACTCTTTTCATATCATCTTTAGTTTTTCATCCTTTGTGTAGAGCGCAAAAACGCAATAACCCAATAGTGTAGAGCGCAAACCGTGTTCATGAGTACTCCTCTGAAAAAGTTCGAAGCTCGGAGCTCGGATCTATTATCACGAACTCCTAACTCCTATCTTTTTCATCGTACTGTCTGCCTTTGTGCCTTTGCAGACGCATCTAAAGATGCTCACTACAATTTTTTCACATATTCTGGGGGTTAGGTGTAGAGCACAAAAGTGCTCATGAAAACTCATCTAAAAAAGTAACTGGTTAAAATATCTCGAGAAATAACGTATTTCTTAAAAGAATCTCAACAAATAAAAACAATAATCCGATGAACGCAAATACAAAATACTCTTCTTTATAATTTGTAATTTTTTGCTCATATTTGCTTTTTTCAAGTTTATCTATCTCATTATATATTTGACGAAGTCTCTGAGGATTAGTGGCTCTATAAAAAACACCTCGTGTTATCTCAGATATTTTAGTTAAAATTTCTTCATCTATCTCAACCTTTACATTCTGATAAACCTTCCCAAATATCGGATGATAAAAAGGGACTGGTGCATAGCCTTCAGTACCGACCCCAATTGTGTAAATTTTAATATTATAGGCTTCAGCGACTTTCGCAGCGGTTTGTGGGTCAACCGCACCTGCATTGTTTACACCATCTGTTAACAGTATTATAATTTTACTTTTAGCATTTGAATTTTTCAGTCTGTTGATCCCATTCATAAGTCCCATTCCTATGGCAGTTCCGTCTTCTTCGCCTTGAGCTATCTCAACTTTATCCAGGACTTTTTTAATTATTGCATGGTCAAGTGTTAAAGGTGCTTGTAGATAGCTATTCCTTGCAAAAATAACAAGCCCTATTCTGTCATTCTGACGTTTATCAATAAATTCAGAGATAACATTTTTTGCTGTATCAAGCCTGTTTTTAGGTTTAAAATCTTCTGATATCATACTCCCGGACCTATCTAAAACTAAAACGATATCCACACCCTCTATATGAGAATAGAGTCCCTTTTCAACACGCTGAGGTCTTGCTAAAGCAATAACAAGAAAAATAATTCCAAGTATCCTCAATAAATCAGTTAAATACTTTAAAAGACTT
Organism: Candidatus Hydrogenedentota bacterium; assembly: GCA_040752395.1. Lineage (GTDB taxonomy): Bacteria > JBFMHD01 > JBFMHD01 > JBFMHD01 > JBFMHD01 > JBFMHD01. Next base: position 3,209 of record JBFMHD010000017.1, on the reverse strand, counting down.
CTTTTACTCTTATAATCTGTTAAGAACCATAACCCTGAAAAGGGTATGGTTACTCGTCTCCTTTCTCGAAATATAATAGCAATTATGAATAAAATAATGACTAAGAGTAATATTTTAAATCCGCTTTGAGCTAACTGCATTTTGTGATTCCTCTTTTGTTCTCTTGTAATAAGATTTTATCCAATCCTCAACTCTGTCAATGAAACTCTTTATATTATCTTTCTCTGGATAATATTTTGCAAATTTTACCATCCAGGCCTCAAAATATATGTCTTTTATCTCTGTGAATTCGTTATTTAAAACAATATCTCTGAAGACCCCCATCGCTTCTTCCATCGTATCTGAAAGCAATCCTCGGCCCGAAACCTCTGATAGATATATTCTCAAAACATTCAGTACCTCTATGTAATACTCTTTGATCAAACCGCTACCTATATAATCCTTCTTTCTTATCTCCTCTAATCTATCTAATGCCATTTCATAAGCTGTTCTCGGGTCAATAATCTCTTTTTTAACTTTTTTAATAAATTTTGAAGCATATTTTTTTATAAGTATAACCATTATCAAAATCAGTAGTATAATTCCGGAAATAAAAAATATCATTTTCATAAAATATTTATACGATTTATTAATAGCTACAGGCTCTCTTTCAGGATATATATTTATTGTATCAGCTTTATCCTGTAATACAGATTTTATATTTATATCCTGTAACGTTATTTTAAAAGGCTCGGTAGACCCATCTGTTGAATTAAGTAAAACTAAATTCACCTCTCCTGGGCTTAACCGACCAGTATTAAAACTTATCAATGTATATGTCTCCTGTATTCCGCCCCCGGGATTCGAGGTTTGTTTGTCAATAATATCAAAATTATCTTCGGCTAAATCGTACTGATATTCAAGGATAGACTGAGAAGCAGATGGTTTTACATTGATATTTAAAAGAAAAGTGTCGCCTATATACCCTTGCTCTGGGGTTATTTCACTCTCAAGTGGGAACCCTAACACTATCGTCGGAATAATAAATAAAAAAGCAGTAAGTTCTTTGAATCTTTTAATCAGATTCATCTTCTTCTCTTTATTCGTTTCTCAAAATAAACTCTTAATACTTTAACCCAATCAGTATCAGTGAATATTTCCACAGGTATACACCCTGTCTGAACAAACATTGTTTTAAGATTTTTATAATGGGTGTTAACCTTATTAAGATAGAATTCTTTAATTTTTTTATCTGCTAAATCTATTGTCATAATATCTGCTGTTTCAGGATTAAGGAGTCTGAATAACCCTCTGTCAGGTGGTTCTGCCTCTCTTTTATCTCTTAATATAACAGGGATTAAATCCTGTCTTTTTGAGAGTGTTTTGATTTCTTTCTCAAAATTATTATCAAGAAAATCAGATATAAACAATACAATGCCTTTACGCTTTAATACGCTATTTAAAACATTACAAGCAAGAGTAATACTTGTTTTTTTCTCTGATGGTTTAAAATATACCGAGTCTCTAAGGATTCTCAGGATATGTTTAGTTCCTTTACGTGGTGGTATAAATAATTCTATTCTATCAGTAAATAAAAGCAGGCCAACTTTATCATTATTTTTAAGAGCTGAGAATGCCACAGCCGCTGCTATCTCACCTGCAACCTCACGTTTTAATAATGAGCCAGACCCGAAAATCTGGGTACCTGAGAGATCAAGAGCGATCATTAAAGTGAGTTCTCTTTCTTCGTGAAATTTCTTAATGTATGGCATCCCGATACGAGCAGTGACATTCCAGTCTATGTTCTTTACTTCATCTCCCGGAACATACTCCCTTACTTCCTGAAATTCAATCCCCTGACCTTTAAATACAGAATGATACTCACCACCAAAAAATTCATTCACTAACTTTTTTGAGGTAATCTCTATCTTTTTGACTTTTTTAATAATCTCACTTGCCACGTAAAACCCCGGTATTTTTTCATGCTTTGGTATAGTTTCTTTATCTTGCCTCTTGTTATCTTTCTTTTTCCTTCCTCAACCTCAACCCTAACCTTAACCCTTTCTTTCTTTCAGTTATCTTACTTCTCACTTCTCACTTCTTACTTCTAACCCCTATGGTACCTGGATCGTATCAAATAACTTATCAATAATATTATCTGCTGTAACATTCTCAGCCTCAGCTTCATAACTGAGAATTATCCTGTGTCTTAAAATATCTCTGCCTATTGCCTTAATGTCTTCGGGTGTAACAAAACCTCTATGTCTCATAAATGCTAATGCCCTGGCACACTGAATAAGATATATTGAAGCTCGCGGTGAAGCACCATACTCAATAAGGTCTTTGAAAGAAGAAAACCCAAATTTTTCAGGCTCCCTTGTGGCCCGAACTAAATCTACCACATAATCCTTTATCTTATCATCACAGTATATACTTTGAATAACATCCCTTACCTTGACTAATCTCTCAGGACTAATAACTTTATTAAGTTTGATACTCTCTATCTCATAGGCTCGATCAATTATTATTTTTTCTTCTTCAACCTCAGGATAGGTAATAACAACTTTAAGCATAAACCTGTCGACCTGTGCCTCGGGTAAAGGATACGTTCCTTCCTGCTCTATCGGATTTTCAGTAGCAAGAACAAAAAATGGCTCAGGTAGATTGAAAGTATCTTCACCGATAGTTACTCTTCGCTCCTGCATAGCCTCAAGTAAAGCACTCTGAACCTTTGCAGGCGAACGGTTGATCTCATCAGCTAACAGTATGTTTGTAAAGATAGGCCCTTTTCTTACTGTAAATTCAGCTTTCTGATAATTATATATAAGACTACCTGTTAAATCAGCAGGAAGTAAATCCGGTGTGAATTGGATCCGCTGAAACTTTAAATCAGCTATCTTTGATAAAGATAAACAAGCTAATGTTTTAGCAAGTCCTGGCACACCCTCGATTAAAATGTGGCCCCTTGAAATCAGCCCAATAATCAATCGCTCGATCAACTTTTGCTGACCTACTATGACTTTCTTCATCTCATTAAATATCTCTTCTACAAAAATACTCTCTTTTTCAACTCTTTCTTGAATCTCTTGTAAAGACATAGAATAGTCCCTCCTCTGAAAAACGCTGTAACTCTAATAATTCGGGGTACAGGCTACGGGCTACGGACTACAGCCGGCTGGAGCCCCCTATGAAAAGTCTTGAGTCTTGAGTCTTGAGTCTCGAGTCCTGTT
>JBFMHD010000169.1:0-6127 GCA_040752395.1 Candidatus Hydrogenedentota bacterium | reverse complement strand
CACTAATTAATTTTTGATAGTTTATATCACTTCCCTGTGAACCATAAAAAATTAGAATCATTATTTAATACCTTGAAAATGGCTGCTTAAATGAAATCCATTGACTTATTTTCTGCTAAAGTATAGTAATATACATAAAAACCCTGTTTATATCAATATTTAATTATCAAAATGAAAATAATCTTTTCATACAAAACTTGTATCTTAAATAAAAAATATTGCTAACTAAAGAATTAAAATTATGGCACACCCTTTGCTCTTATTTTAGTAGAGTTTATTAAAAAAGAGGAGGTAAATCAAGATGAATGACACTAAAAAATTTGTTAGTTCTATAAAAAGCGAATTACTGGCTTCATTGAAAACCATCTCAACATTAATTTATTGTGATGATACAAAAAAAATTTCACAAGAACTTGATAGATTTCTTCGACTTTTTGGAATCTATTATGATACCATTATCCTCCTACTTAATGAAAGGAATTATATAAATAGTTTCAACTTTAATAAAAAGGAGGGTAAATATTATGAATCCCAATCAACTTGATCATTTATTGATTGATACTGATCTGATACTTACAGAACTCGAGAGGGATGGTTCCCTGGCCACAGATAAAGAAATAAGAGAGATTATAGAAAATATTGGGCATACTAATATAGAGGTTCAAAAAGAACTCTTTAATCTTGTAAAAGACAATTATAAGGTATTGCCATCAAAGGATGCTGAACTTAAAGTTAAAATAAGCAAAGATGAAAGTTATGCCTCTATTGACCTATTCCCACCTATAGGGAATGGAAAGTCTATTGATAGAGCAACACTGCTTCAGGAATTAAACCAAAATGGTGTCAAGTTTGGTATTATTGAAGAAAATCTAAAAGAAGTAATAAAAAAACACGAAAACCTCGACATTATTAAGGATATGGTTATAGCTCGACAAAAAGATCCTGTAGCTGGTAAAGATGGCTGGTTGGAATGGAAAATAGAGTTTGATTCCACAGGTAAAAGCATTAAACCTGTGAATAAAGATGAGATTATACTAATCTGCCATCCAGAAGATAAAGGCACTGATGGTATTACAGTAAAAGGGAAAGCAATCAAACCACCACCAACAAAAAATCTTGAATTAAATCTTTGTGAAGACTTTAAATATAACCCGGATACCAACGTAGTAACATCATTGATAAACGGTCAGGCCTATTGGGACGGTAAACTTCTTACAATCAAGAAATACTATTTTATTCCAGCTGACCTCGATGTCTCTCTTGGTAATCTGACTTTCTCTGGTGATATAGAGATAAAAGGCTATGTTCGTAGCGGTTTATACTTAGAAGCTGATGGGAATATTTCTATTGGTGGTGGTGTCGAAGCCGCTATAATAAAAAGTATAAATGGAAGCGTTATCATAAAACAAGGAATACAGGGTAGTGGAAAAGGACTGATCAGTGCAGCAAAGATAGTTGAAGCTAAATTTATCGAGAATGCAAACATTATTGCAGGCGAAAAAGTTGTGGTAAAATCTGCTATACTACATAGTAACATATTATCAGGGGGCGATGTAGTGGTAGAGGAAGGGAAAGGGTTTATAATAGGCGGAACTATTAAAGCAAAAGACAGTGTCAGGGCAAAATTTATCGGGTCTTATGTCGGTACAAAAACCGAGATTTACATAGGTATATCACTTGATATACTCAAAAAGATTGAAGCAATATCATTGGAGATGGCTGATCTTATCCAGAAACAAGATAAAATCGAAAAAGTAATTTATGACTTTGAACATTTTATTAAAAATTTAAATGCACTGCCACCAGAAAAAAGAGACAAGCTTATACAATTAAAGAAAACTCTGGTCGCTGTAAAATATCGTATCTTCCAACTTAAAGAGGACGAAGAGAAACTGATGCAGGGAGCATACTCGAATGTTTTAGGCTATGTAAAAGTTATGGATACAGCCTTCCCAGGCTCTAAAATCAGTATCGGTAACGAGTCCATTTGTTTAAACACTGAGTCCAGATACTGTGTGTTCAAAGAAAATAAACAATCAAAAAGAATTGAAATCACACCTATATAATAAAATAATAACCATTAGATATTCGCCTGGATGTTACTTCTCATTTTGATAAAAATTTGAGTTCATCTTTATCAAAGTGAAAAATTAAAATCTATATCACACTTAATAAAAGAAATTAAATCCTACAAATATTAGAATTAATTCCTCCAACAAAACTGGCATATGCCTTGCTTTCTCTTTAGTAGACCCAAGACTCAAGACTTTTCATAGGAGTACTCATGAACGCGGTTTGCGCTCTACACTATTGCGTTCTTGCGTTATCTTGCTTCTTGCCTCTTGCTTCTTGCTTCTATTTGATATTATTAGAGTTACAATGTTTTTCAGAGGAGATTAAGTATGGGCTATTTCAAACGCACTCTTGTATTAATGATTATAGCGCTATTTTTCTCTGAATCAAATATTTATGCTGCTTGGAATTATAAAACTTCACCGATGTTAGACGATGGTCAAGGTATCTGTTATGGCAAAGTGGAAAGTGGCGATATGGATAATGACGGTGACCTTGACCTTGTTGTCGCTGGCTATGATGTTACCCTTGTTGGGAGACTTATGATATTTAATAATAAAGGAAATTATCAGTTTATAAAAGCTGCTGAACCAGTTATTAATAATAATAATAATAGTAAGTATCGTGATTTCAAACTGAATCTCGGTGATTATGATAATGATAAAGATACAGACATTATACTGAGCGGTAACTTTTTTTCAGTATTCCGTAATGATACTGGAAGCTTTACTGAAATTAATCAACCACTGCAAGGTAATGAAGCATATATACAACAATGTTATGCATCTTTTGGAGATTATAATAAAGATGGTTATTTAGATATTGCTTTAATGGGAGTTGATATTAACGATGGTTTTATTCTGCATATTTATAAATATGACACAACAACACAAACCTGGGGAAAAGTATCAGAACCAGCAAATGACCCTGCAACTGATTACATTGATGGACTTGGTTGTGGTTGGTTAGACTGGGCTGATTTTGATAATGATGGAGATTTAGACCTTGCCTGTACCGGAGAAAATAGAGCAGGAAATTATAGATTAATTATTATCAAAAATAGTGGAAATGATGCATTTAGTGTTATCTCAGAACCACTGGTTGATTCTGGTGGTAGTTTAGTTTACGGTGAATTAGATGCAGGCGATTTTAATAATGATGGTCTGATTGATCTTGTTGTTAGTGGTGAGAATTACGACTATGTGCCTGATGCAATAATCTTACGGAACAACGGGAACTTTAATTTTACTCGATTAGAATCTACATCCGACGTTTATGATGTATATGGCGCTACGAGATCATCTGCTCGTTTTGGTAACTATGATGGTGATACTGATTTGGACCTTTTATTTACAGGAATAGACAGATCAGGTGTCCCGAGTTTTGCTATTTTTAAGAATAATAATGGTACTTTTACAAAGGATACTGAACCTGTAATAAATTATATGGGCATATATGAGGGTAATGCTATTTGGGCCAATCTTGATACTGATGGTGACAATGACATAGCTATTGTAGGAATAACTGATAATGATGTTGTTATTTTTGAGATATACGAGAACAATAGTAGCTCCGTAGTTGATGTGGGTTTAGCAGCCGCTGCAACTAGCGCTACCACAACAACAGCCTCAGATACCACAACAACAGCCTCAGATACCACAACAAAAACAACCTTAGCTACCGCAACAACAACCTCAGATACCACACCATTTGAAATAACATCTGATTCAATCTCAAATTTAACTCCGATTGTCTTTTTATCTGAGACCAAAACTATATCATTTACTTCAACAAAATTAATAGATACTTCATCGTTAGTATATATATCGGTAGCTGAAGACACCACAACAAACAAGGTTCAAGCCAGGATAATATTTGATCCTACTCCAAAAAAAATCTTTATTACTTACGATTATAAACCAGGTCATACATACTATGTAAAGATTAGGGCCCAAGTAAGTGATATCGATGGTAATTTACTCGGAGTAGATACAGAGTACAGTATGCGGGTATATCTCCCTGATTCTGGTGGTGTCGCACCTTATGTTGATGGTAATAATGTCACTCTTACTTTTGGTGAGGAAAATAAGTGGTTAAACCCTGTTATAACTAAATCTCAGACACCCAATTTCAGAGTAGGTACTGATACACTTTATGTTACCTACCAGATAGACGTTTATGATACAGCAGGTACAAATTTAAACGATTCATTAACACAAACGGTAACTGCAACCTTCTATCTTGAATCAGTGGCTGGTAATGAACGTATAGCATATTACAACGAGGCAACTCAAGCATGGGAAATTATATCTACTTACGAAGATATTGATTTTGTAAACAAAACAATCACAGTAACTTTAACTCATTTCAGTATTTATGGACTTCTTATAGTAAATAGTTCCACTGCTATTCAAATCAGGTCTTTATCGAATCCGCATACAGAATTCCCTATTATATTTAGAGCGTTATCTTCTAATGACGGTAATTATTTATTAAAGATAATAGACTTACGTTCACGACCTATTTTTGAAATAGCAGGAACTATTATAGCTAATATATCACTTGATATAAACTGGTCTGGTATTACACGTAATGGTCGTATCTGTCCAAACGGTGTGTATTATGTGCTGTTCAGTGTTAATAATTGTAAGCCAGTCCTCTGGAAAATTATGATAGCGAGGTAATGCCTATGAAAAAATTTTATATCTGTTTATTAATTATCATTCAAATTATATTGCAATCTTTTTTTGGAAACGCACTCTATCCTGAAGCAGGTCGGGAGGGTGGTGTGCCTCTTATTGTCAGGGATTTTGCCTCGTTCCCGCGTGAACAGTCTCTGGGCAACAGCACAATAGCCCTTGATAATTCAGTAAGCGTAATCTATTTTAATCCTGCATCGTTTGTGTCTATGAATTCTGAGCTTATACTCGGCTCAATGAAACTGCATAAAGATGAAGATATATATTACTTTGCTTATGGCACGCCAATAACATGGTTTAATAAATCTGAGGGAGAACAAAGCCTGGGGATTTTATGCACCAGATTGGAAAGCAATAATATTTATACTACAGATGCTTTTGGTTCAATCACAGGCATAGCATCAATGACCGAGGATTTAGCGGTTTTAAGCTATATGCGAAAATTGAATAAATTATATATAGGTGCTTCAATAAATTATTATCATCAGAGATTATTTACTTATCAAGATTCGGTCTTTGATATATCTTTTGGTCTGGCAGGTAATATCTCTTCTGATCATAAAAAAAGATTTGGTATCGTTATTCGGAATCTTGCAGAACAATCAATAAAGATAAATAAAATATCTGAAAAAATTCCACACGATATTTCTTTAGGGTTCGCGTTTGATTTCGGATTTAATGAAAAAAGTGATAACATAACACTCAGCATCAGTTATACTTTCAATGATATTGATGATTATTATGGTGCGGGGTTAGAGTATAGGTTAAGGGACTCAATTAAATTACGTTTTGGTATTGAGGAAGGGATATTAAGTGGTGGGATAGGTATCAATTATAAAGATTTAAGCCTTGACTTTGGGTGTTGTGACTTACCTGGTTCAACTGATTATGACTCACTAAGGAGCAATTTTCTTTCAGTCTCAGCTACATTTAAATATTAACTCTTTTCTCAAAGACTTTGCGGCCATAATAATTTCACGACTTTAATTTCATCTTGACTTTTTCTGCTATTTTCTCTATTCTTCGCTTAACTATGTCAAATCAAATTTCCTATGAATTCATACTGTATAACAAAATATCCTGGTATGTGGTTATCGGGTATCATGGGGAGGTTTAATCTTTACAGAAAAGGAAACATTCAAAGATTTGGGTGGATTTGATGAATCCCTCTATTGTGCAGAAGACTCTGAATTTGTCTTGAGACTTAAGAAATATGGGAAAAAGAAGGGGATGTCAATAGAAAAATTGTGTAAATAAAAAGAGTGATAAAGAAAGCAATAGTGTATAATAGTGCTTACAAGCTTAGGTGAAGAGAGGCTATCTGGAATATCTCTTATATTTTTGAGTGTTCTAGA
>JBFMHD010000168.1:0-6133 GCA_040752395.1 Candidatus Hydrogenedentota bacterium | reverse complement strand
CATTAGACTCAGTTTCTGTTCAAGAATATCTATGCGTTGATTTGTTTCATCTATCCTTGCACTCAGTTTCTGTTCAAGAATATCTATGCGTTGATTTGTTTCATCTATCCTTGCACTCAGTTTCTGTTCAAGAATATCTATGCGTTGATTTGTCTCATCTATGCGTTGATTTGTCTCATCAAGACGCGTATCAAGCCGTATAATATGCTGATTTATGTCAGATATCCGTTCTGACATTTGGGTCATTGTTGCTTTTAATCCTGATATATCAATCTGTATTTTTTCCAGTTCAGGTATAAAAAGTGTTTGAAATATCTCTCTTAATTCATCTTTCATTTACGGAACCTCATTAAATTTTAATAATATTATACCTTTTATCATCAATTATGTCAATACTTAATTGCCGATTTTCTATTCATAACATTGATAACTATCCAGCCAATAAGTGACGAACCAATACCTTAGATATTAGACACTAAACTAAAGTGGGTAGAACTTGCAGAAGAATGAAGGCTTGTTTGTATCGCCTATAAAATTTAGTTTTGACATAACCAACTGTTTATAGGTATATTTTAAATGAGCGGTCCGGCAAGTTTTTTTCTCCGACTGCTCATCCTGAAGCCCAAAGGTCTGAAAAATCTTGTAAGATCCCCCATCTTTCACTTCATTTCGTCTGGGGTCAAAGACAGGATGAGTAGTCGGAAAATGTATTTTACACGATTTCAAGTGGTTTGTGGACCAAAGACATCCCGACCTCTCATTTTAAATAAGACACAAAGAAGAGGTCGGTAGCGGCGTAAAGATTGGAGTTTTATTTATGACTGAACAAAAGTTATTTTTAGTTTTAGTTATAGGTTTATGTATCTTATTATCCTGTGCGAAAAAACAAGAACAGATTATTTCACCAGCTACCAAACTAAAAGTTGCGTTTGTGTATGTTGGTCCTATTGGTGACGGTGGCTGGACGTATGCTCATGAACAGGGCCGTCTCAAATTACAGGAAACCTTTCCTGATATCGAAACCTCTTACATTGAATCTGTAAAAGAAGGACCTGATGCTGAACGCGTGATTACACAATATGCTGAAAACGGTTATAAAATAATTTTTACAACAAGTTTCGGATATATGGACCCAACTATTAACGTAGCCTCTAAATATCCGGATGTTGTTTTTATGCATTGCTCAGGCTATAAAAGAGCATCTAATGTCGGCACGTATTTCGGAAGAATGGAGCAACCTAAATATTTAGCTGGTCTTATGTCGGGTAAACTTACTAAGACTAATATCATCGGTTATGTAGCGCCGCATCCAATACCTGAGGTTATACGGCTTATAAATGCATTTGCTTTAGGTGTAAAAGAAACGAACCCAAAAGCCAAGGTACACATTGTCTGGATAAACAGCTGGTATGATCCTGCTAAAGAAAAAGATGCTGCTAACTCGCTTTTAGACATAGGTGCTGATATTATATCCACAGGAGCTGATTCACCAGCACCACTACAGGCTGCGATGGAACGCGGCAAATTGTCATTTGGTTACGATTCAGATTACGGCAAAAAATATGCTCCTACAAGTTATGTCACAGCCCCTATCTGGGACTGGTCGCCTATTTATATAGATGTTGTTAAGAGAGTAAAAGAAGGTATATGGAGCTCCTGTGATTATTACTGGGGGATAGAATCCGGTGTGGTAAAACTTGCAACGATCACAGACCTCGTATCTGAAGAATTAAAAGTATTCATCGAACAAAAAACTCAGGATATAGTTCTGGGTAAAAATAAAATTTTTACAGGACCTATAAAAGACCAGAATGGAAGACTTATACTTAAAGATGGCGTCTCTCATACAGATACAGAACTTTTATCAATGAACTATTTTGTAGATAATATCGTTGGTAAAATTCCAGAATAATATTGCTTCTTTTTTTGATACTTCTCACTTCTTATTTCTTCACCATCTAGTAACTGATGGGTTACAAATAATGGTATTAACCACTGTCCTTGAAATAAAAAACATAACAAAAAAGTTCCCGGATGTAATCGCTTGTAATAATATTAGTTTCTCACTAAATAGAGCTGAGGTACATTCTCTTTTAGGTGAGAACGGTGCTGGTAAAACGACGTTGATGAACATTCTTTCAGGCAGAATAAAACCGGATTCTGGTAATATTTATATCGATACAGAGTCAGGTTGCGAACCGCTTCTACAAAAAATAAACATAAATTCTCCGAGAGATGCTCATAAATACGGTATAGGAATGGTTTACCAGCATTTTATGCTTGTAGAAAATTTGACTGTCTTTGAAAATGTTATATTCAGTTTAAAGAATCTCCCTTTCCTTATCTATAGAAAAGATATCATAAAAAAAATAGAAGAGATATCACGAGAATATAATCTTGAAGTTGAGTTAGATAGAAAAATATATGAGCTTTCAGTTGGTGAACAACAAAAAGTAGAAATCCTTAAGGTTTTAATCTCTGAAGCTAAAATATTAATACTTGATGAGCCAACATCTATTCTAACACCCATGGAAACTAAAAAATTATTCTTGATAATCAACAAATTAAAAGCTAATGGCCACTCAATTATTTTTATATCTCATAAATTAAACGAGGTGCTTCAAATCTCTGATCGCATAAGTGTTTTAAAAAAAGGTAAACTTGTTGCAACTCTGACTATCTCAGATGTGAATAAAGAAACATTGTCTGCATTGATGTTTGATGAAAAAATAGAGCCGATCCATACCCCACCTTACTCCAACCGCGGTCTCGAACAAAACAGGATAGAAAAAAGTATTGTTATCAATAATCTGACATTAAAAAATATCCGTAATGTTACAAGTGTCAAAAATTTTAATTTAAAAATAAAAAGGGGCGAGATATTCGGGCTTGCTGGTGTTTCAGGTAATGGTCAGGATGAGATTGCAAAAGCTCTCTTTGGACTAACAAAAATTGAAGACGGTGAGATTTTGATAAACTATGAAAATATATCAAATAATTCTACTTCAGATATAATTAAGAAAGCCGTTACTCTGATACCACCTGATAGAATAAAGACTGGTTGCGTAAGTGATTGCACTGTTACTGAAAATGTGTTGTTAAGATTTTATAAATCTAACAGTTTCTCGAGATTTAATTTTATTAAAAAGAAAGAATCTGAAGTTTTCACAGAAAAACTAATAAAAGATTATAAAGTGGTCTGCTCTGGAACCAGGATACCACTCAGTCATTTAAGTGGCGGTAATATCCAGAAACTGATTTTAGCACGTGAACTCGCTACTAAACCATCTGTTATCATTGCTGTTAACCCAACACATGGTCTCGACCTCGCATCCTCTAATTTTATTCATCAACTCCTGATTGATTCAAGTAATCATAATATAACCATCTTTCTTATCTCAGAGGATTTAGACGAAATATTAGCTATTAGTAATCGCTTCGGTGTGATATTTAAAGGAGAGCTAATGGGTATCTTTAATAATGAAAATATAGATATTAAAAAAATCGGCAACCTTATGCTGGGAATAAAAAATGATCAAGCTCTCATTTAAGAGAAGAACAGACCAATCTAAATTTATACACATTAAGATACTCTTCTTTTCAATACTCTTCTCTTTATTTATTACAGGTCTGTTATTTTATGCATCGGGATTTAATCCTTTCTATGTTTATAAAGAGATAATTCGGGGTGCTTTTTTTAGTAAACATGCTTTAACTGAGGTTATAGTAAAAACATCACCTCTGATTTTGTGTTCACTATCTGTCTGTTTCGCTGCTATTATGATGTTGTGGAACATTGGCGCTGAGGGTCAGTTATATATCGGTGCTTTTTTCGCTTCTTTTATCGCTTTAAAACTTGAGTGGATACCGAGTGAATTAAAATTACCTCTTATGTTCTTAGCAGGATTTTGTGGTGGCGCTTTATGGGCTCTTATCCCTGCTTTACTAAAAATTATCTCTAATGTTAATGATATCATCTCTACACTCCTTTTAAACTATATCGCAATCCTATTTGTTAATTACTTTATCTATGGACCCTGGAAAGGAAAAGATGGGTTCCCATATACACATTTTTTCCCCGGTGACTGCCATTTACCACTTTTCTTTGATTCAAGAATCCATCTCGGCGTTTTTCTCTCTCTTATAATTGCTGTGATAGTATATATCGTTATTAATAAAACTACTTTTGGTTATGAAATGAAAATCATTGGTTGTAATAAAGAAGCTGCTTTGTATGCAGGTATGGATATAACTAAAAATATCGTGATCGTGATGTTAATATCAGGTGGGATTGCCGGCATATGTGGTATGTTTGAGGTCTCAGGAATTATTCATAGATTACAGCCTGATATCTCCTCTTCCTATGGATATACTGGTATTATAATCGCGTGGCTATGTAAAAGAAAAATCGGATTAATAATATTAGTCTCATTCTTATTCGGTGCTATGGAGGTAGGCGGAGATGCGATGCAGATTACAATGCATATCCCGGCCGCGATTGTACGAATCTTTGAGGCCGCTCTTTTATTCTCGATTTTAGGCTTGGAGATATTCAGTAATTACATTCTGACATTCCAACGAGAAAACAGGTAATTTTAGATGGATAACTTTTATTCTGTTTTAATTATTTTGCTGGCTGCTGCTATAAAATCTGGTACCCCTATACTTTATGCTACTTTAGGTGAGATTATAACTGAGAGAAGCGGTGTACTTAATTTAGGGCTTGAGGGCATTATGCTTATAGGCGCTTTCTCCGGATTTATAGGAACATTCTATTTTGAAAACCCTTATTTAGGTATAATAGTAGCTATTGTTTGTGGAATATTCATTGGTATAGTCTATTCAATATTCTGTATAAGTTTACGTGCTAACCAAATAGTAGCTGGTCTTGTTATGGTAATATTAGGGATGGGTGTAAGTTCTTATTTAGGAAAAGATATGATAGGGAAGACAATCACAGGTCTTAATCCGGTCTCTTTGCCTTATTTAAGTAGCATTCCATTTTTAGGTGCTGTACTATTTAATGCTGATATTTTAATTTATTTTTCTTATATTATAGTTATAATAACAGGTGTACTATTATACAAAACAAAAGCCGGGCTTATTATAAGATTTGTGGGTGATAATCCTGTAGCCTCTGACACAATTGGGATAGATGTTATCAAGGTCCGGTATATTTGTGTTATCACTGGTTGTATTTTAACGAGCATTGGTGGTGCATATTTATCTATTGTTTATACTCATATTTTTATAGAGAATATGACATCGGGTCGTGGTTGGATAGCGATAGCTTTAGTTATTTTTTCAAGTTGGGACCCTTATAAAGCATTTTTAGGTGCATATCTTTTTGGTGGAATTAATGCGGTTCAGTTACGGATCCAGGCTATTGGCACAAATATCTCACCATTTATCCTTAATATGTTGCCGTATATTTTTACAATACTTGTTCTTATTATTGCTTCGAGCAAAAGATTTAAATACAGCTTGAGTGCGCCAGGCTCTTTAGGCATACCATTTGACGTTCGTCCGTGATTCTACCATCTCCTTGCCCAAGTTCCGCACTTTAACCTAAGTTCAAAAAATGGCTTATTTGGGCAAATAGAAGCAAATTTCACTTTAATTCGGCCACTATTTAAGAGGTTAGTTATTTTTTTCAGATTTTGGGCAAAGGTATAAAAATTCGTGAGAAAAATACGGTCATTTACTTTTTTGACGTTTAATCTCATCATACAACACGGCATCAATACGTAAACGGCTAATAAAGATAATCTGTTCTTTAATGCAATAACGTATAAGGGCACATTTTGCATAAAAAGCGTCCGCGACCACAATAAAATGGGCTTTTAACGTACTTTTAAGCCGAGAGATTATTTCGACTCCAATATCGATACGTGAATGATACGGTTGTTTGGAAGTATGAGATTTTTCCGGTATATACATTCTGGAAATCAGAGGAAAACAAAGCCATTTACTTACGGTGTTTGAAAAATGAATAAGCGCCAAAAAGACCCAATTGTGTCCGTAGATATACGAGCTTTCATTTTGTTTTGCCGCATGATTGAAATGGATACCGCACCCGTGTATTTTTTTTACCCCATTTCGGTATCAATGTATCATCCAGAACAAAGGTAAG
>JBFMHD010000167.1:0-6156 GCA_040752395.1 Candidatus Hydrogenedentota bacterium | reverse complement strand
GTCATATTCGGGGGCGGCGTTTTGGGCTTTGGGGCCGGGAGTCGAGAGTCGTGAGTCAGGATAAGACTGATGACTACACATTTCAGCATTCCGCATTCTGAATTTTTTAAAGGATGTTGGCTTCAAGCTACAGACTACTGGCTTCAGCTGAAAAGTCATGGGTTTTGACTCTATAGACTGATTAGACTGATTTCTAATCTTTGTTTTTCTTTTTATTCCCACTTTTTGATAAAAACTTATCAAGCTTCTGATCTATCAGAGAATCTTTATTTGTTTTGATTTCATTAACCTTGGTTTGAAACGCTGAAATTCGGTATTCAAGCATCTGGATACGTATATCAAACATTTCAGATACCTTATCTCTTATCTGTGTTTTAATAGCTGGTTTGTCTGATTCGCTTGCTTTACGATATTCTTTAACTAAATCTTTAATTTCATCCCTGATGGGCTGAAGCTGGTTTCTGTATTCAGTTATCTTTGGGTCTTGTGTTTTATCTTTAGTTTTTGCTTTCCAGTTTTTTGCAGCATCTGCGTGCATAGCTAATCCTAAGATTAGAACAAACGTAATCAAACCAGATAAAAAATTAAATCTCTTCATTTTCGTCCTCCTCTAATAAAAGATCGAGTTTTTCCTCCAGCATATCAAAATCAGATTCCAATATGCTGAAATCTATATCATCAACACCCTCATCAATTATTTTGCTCGTTTTGTTTTGAGCTATCCACATATTTTGATTAGGTGGTTGTGATATATAATAAAAATACACTAAAGAAAAAGTTAATACGATACCAGCTGCCGCAGCAAAGATCCAAAGCCCAAATCTCAAACGTTTTAGAACCCTTTTTGTTTCTACAATATCTGATTTTATTCTGTTAAAATCTACGCTCACAATTTTTATATTAAGCTTTTGATTTAATTCAGATTCAAACGTTCTGCATTTATCACATTCTGACAAATGCAGGCTTAATTCCGCATCAAATTTTTCATCGTAGAATTTTAATATGATCTGCTCTCTGTAATAATCGCACTTTTTCATTTTAATATATCCCTGATCTTATATGTTGCGTCAAACAAATATCGTTTCACAGCGCCTTCGGAGATATTCAATATATTTGCTATCTCAATAATTTTATACCCGAAGAAATATTTCATCTCAAATATCTCCTTTTCACGTGGGAAGAGAGTTTCTACCGCCTTATTTAAGTCAAGAAGCAGGTTGATATCTGGATCTTGCGTACATAATTCTTTTGCTGATTCAATATCAATTGTATGAGATTTTCTGGACTTGAGATAATCCAGCGTCTTATTTTTAGTGATAGTAAATATATAAGATTTAACGTTTCTTTCATCATTAAGGCTCTCAATCTTTTCATATATTTTTGTAAATACGTTCTGAAAAATATCATTTGAATCATCATAATCCCCTATCATTGACAAAATAAATTTATAAACCCCGTCTCCAAACCGTTCATAAATTTCCGTAAACCTCGTCTCTTTATCGATAATCACATTCATTTACTGCTACCTATAATACGATTGAGTTCATAAAAAAGTTGGGTAAGCAAATTGCAAATTTATTTGCCTTTATTTAAAGGCAAGATAACAAAAAAAGCAAGAAGCAAGTTTCTGCTTGACTTTTTATACTGTTTTTTCTATGATGCATCCAACTATGCTGAATCGAACTTACTATAAATTCATTACTGTTTTTGTATTAATCCTTATGTGTCTTGACTGCGGCAAAAAAGAGAAAGTAGAGATTATAAAACCCAAGCCAGCGACCAGCAAAAAAAAGGTTCCTGACTTGCTTAAAAAACTGGATTATACAAACAAAGACATTATACTTGCTGCATACCCTGATGCTATGAATAAAGATGAGCGCTGGTTTATCTGGGAGGATGGCTCTGAATGCAAAATATCAGGTGTCAACTGTCTGGATGGAAATATGGATAATGACCCTGAACCAGAGATAGTAGTTGAAATGGTTGTTGACCTGTTATCCTCCTTTTTTATCATTGATAAGACTTCTATGGGGTTAAAACCGTTATTTAAAATAGACAAAAAATATAACTGCGATTCCACGGATTTCAGGATTATCAATGTAAGTTCTGAGGACAACCTCTCGGAACTTCTCATAGAGTATCAATATATTGACCCTGACCGGAACCAGCTTGTTTACAGCACAGAAATATACAGATACATCTCAAATGAGTTTAAAAAAATCTGGGATTATACATTAAGATCTGATTTAGGCGTCAAAGATATACTTAAACCTCAGGTTCTTCTGATAGACCTTGCTGAAGTTCAGGGTATGTATGGTTTCTGGGAAATGGTTGTTCGTTTTCCTGAAAAGGATGAAATATACAAATGGAATGGGGAGAGTTACGTATTTGAAAAGATCGTAAAAAGGGAATAATGGGCGGGAAAATATACTCTGAACTATCTCACTTCTTCAAGAAATTATTTCACACGATTTCAAGTGGTTAGCGGCCTAAAAACATTCCGCCCACTCAATTTAATAAATTAAATGGTGGGTTACAAATGAGTCATACTTCTTATAAAGCTGCTTCAATGGCTTTGTTCCTTAACATTATACTCACGGTGCTTAAATACGGCGCGTATATTTTGTCTGGCAGTCTTGCTATTCTTGCTGAAACACTTCACTCGTTCAGTGATATAGTCACGTCTGTGGGTGTGCTTATCTCAATCAGACTCAGAAAAAAGGATAAACCAGCAAAAGAAAGCAGGTTAAAAGACCCTGAATGTATTATCTCACTGCTCATAGGTCTGCTTCTGTTTTTTATAGCACTGAACATATTTATTCAGGTTGTAAAGTATGGTTCAGTTAAAATAGATTATCCGGTAGAAGCGGGTATACTATTCATAATATTTTCATTTGGGAACTATGTTGTTCACAGGTTCGAACTTACTATCGGCCTGGAGGAGAGTTCGCCGGGTCTTATGTCCGATGGCATGCATGCCAAAGCAGATATGACCTCGTCACTGCTTACCGGGTTCTCTCTGATACTCTACGCAGCAGGATTAAACATAGACAGATTCGTGGCTCTGCTCATCGGCATATTCATATTTTTCTATGCCATCGAGACTCTTGTGAGCACCACTCTGTATATATTCAAAAAAGATACCAAACAATTCTTCCAGTACAAAACACGCGAGATTATTGCGTATTTGTCTGATAAAAACACGTATCTCAACCTGTTGGGTACAATAGACAAAATTTTTCACATAGATATCGAATCCAGCAGGTATTATCGATGGTTTATATATTTTGTTAAATACGTTATCCCTGCGATGATTATCATCTCATATCTATCAACCTCGGTCTATGTTGTTGATATATCAAGCGAGGCTATCATTGAACGGTTGGGTAAACCACTATCTTTCGAGAAACCAGTTGGTCCGGGGCTGCATTTCAAACTACCCTTCCCTTTTGACAAGGTAATGAAAATTCAGACAAAGAGAATAAGCATTGTAGACGTTGGTAACATACCGGATAAGGATGCATACGCTCTTCTCTGGACCGTAAAACACGGTACCGATGAACCATTTATCTCTGGTGATAACAATTATTTTTATCCCTACGTTACAATACACTATACCATAAAGAACGTTTATGATTATTATTATCTTCACAGGAATAACGCAAAACTTATAGATATGATTGCTCATAATGTATTCACTGAAATATTTTCCGAAAAATCTTTTTATGATATCGTGACCGGTTTCAGAAACGAACTTTCATCCTATGCTTCAGCCTGTCTGCAGGAAAAACTCGATAAAATAAAAAGCGGTTTGAATGTGGTCTCTGTAAACATAAAAGATATTCATCCACCGATCTCTATAGGTGATTCGTTCGAGAAAGTGATAGCGTCGATGCAGGAAAAAGAAACCTTTATAAACGAGGCTTATGCTTATAAAAACAGTTCCCTGCCACAGTCTCAGAGCACTGCATATCGTGATATAAAAAAAGCCGAGTCTTATGTGATTGATAAAACCAATCGTTCAACTGGTGACACCAGACGGTTTTCAGAACAGATCCAGGGTTACAGGATGAACAGACCCGTGATACAAAAAGTAATTTTTCTTTCAAGCATAAAGGATTATGTACGTGACAATCGTAAAATTATCGTAGACCCAGATGCAGGCGTTCCACAAATATGGCTGGACTTTTTGAAAGTAAACAAGGACAAAATAAATCCATAACAGGAGAATTTTTATGTTTAAACGCGTTATTATTTCTTTGGTTATATTAATAGTCATCATATATTCAATCACTTTTGTAGTGCCTGCGGGAAAATATGCGGTACTTACCCAGTTCGGGAAACCTGTCAGAATCATTAAAGCCCCTGGTCTGTACTTCAAACTGCCGTTTTTTCTTCAAACCGTGAATTATCTTGACGCAAAAATTGACGTGTTCACTACACAGCCGATTCAGCTTCTGCTCGGCGATAAAAATCCAGTCATATTATCCTGTTTCATCTGCTGGAAGATAGATAACCCACTCCTCTTCCTACAGTCTTTATCAACCCGGGTTACAGCTGAGCAGAAGATAAGCGATATGATCAATTCTTATCTTGGCAGCACCCTTGGTGACTACTCGATTGAAAACATAATAAACACTCTACCTGAAAACCTCAAACTCGAGCAGATAGAGTCCACCATACTTACTAATGCAAACACCAAGTCAAAACAGGAGTATGGTATAGAGATTGTCTCGGTCGGTATCAGGAGAATCTTATATCCTTCAATTGTTGCTGAATCAGTATATTTACGTATGCGTGCGGAAAGAGAGAAAGAGGCACGCAAATTCAGGGCTGAAGGTCAGCAGGAAGCCGAACGTATAAGGGCCGAAGCTGATAAAGAGGTCTCACGTATAATTTCTGAGGCTTATAAGGAAGCCGAGATAATCAAAGGTCAGGGAGACAAAGAGGCGTTCAAAACCTATGCCAGTGTTTATGCCCAGGAACCTGAGTTTTTTGAGTTTCTTAAATCTCTGGACACTTACCAGGAGATACTTAAAAACAAAAGTACTCTGATACTCTCAACAAGGTCAGAACTATTCAAATATTTATCGGATTATAAACAGAAATGAGAATTTTTTTCAGCAGCCAGTTGACCAGAATACTCTTAGTGGATTTACAGAAATTTATCAAACATGTAGCAATTGCCCTATTTATAATATACGTTCTTTCAGGTATATATTCAATCTCGTCAAACGAAGTTGGGGTTATTCTCAGGTTCGGCAAAATAATTGAGTCAGAAGTGCAGCCGGGTATACATTATTCTCTGCCCTGGCCTGTGGATACAATAAAAAAAGTGCCTGTCAAACTTTCGCACCGT
This sequence comes from Candidatus Hydrogenedentota bacterium, assembly GCA_040752395.1. Classification (GTDB taxonomy): domain Bacteria; phylum JBFMHD01; class JBFMHD01; order JBFMHD01; family JBFMHD01; genus JBFMHD01. The sequence goes on along the minus strand of JBFMHD010000167.1, from coordinate 797 downwards.
ATAGTTATTGACGATTTCTTTCCAGGCACTGACCCGGGTTCTGCTTCATCAGATTTTTATAAAAAAACCGGTCTGGTTTCCTATTGTATTACCGGTGACAATAACATCGTCAACATTGAGTGTGTGATACAGTACAATATATCTGACCCGGTAAAATACCTGTTTTATGTTACCAATGCTTGCGACATACTTTACCATTCCACGGCCAACGCCATCATACATTGTATTTCCCGGCTTGATGTTGACAAAGTGCTTACCTACGGCAAAAAAGAGATGGAAGATTACATAAGGTTCAAGTTGCGGGGTGTACTTGATATGGAGCATTCGGGATTAAACGTGACCGCAGTGGAGATAAAGAACGTGCGGCCGCCGTCAAAGGTCCAGCAGTTCTTTGACGACGTGATTAACGCAAAAATTGACCGGAATAAAGTTATCAGCCAGGCTGAATCCTACAGAAACGAGGAGATATCAAAAGCAGAGTCTAAAGCAAACAGACTGAAAACCGAGGCTGAATCCTATAAAAAGAAGACCATTATGCAGGCACAGGGCGAGACCGAACGGTTCAAGAATAAACTCAAAGTATACAAATCGTCTACCTCCATCACACGTAAACAAATTTATCTTGAATTCCTGAAAACCATTATGCCTTATGTTGAGATCATTGTTTCAGAACCAGAAGTCTTTAATAAAAATTAACACAATGCAAACGTAACCACTCATATCTTACTTTCAAAGGCACAGAGGCACAAAGGTAGACAGGAGACAGGAGACAGGAGACAGGAGGGAAAGGCACAAAG
>JBFMHD010000166.1:0-6168 GCA_040752395.1 Candidatus Hydrogenedentota bacterium | reverse complement strand
CCCTAAAAAAACTATTAAGATTAAAATAGCGCTCTGTATCAGCGGTATACGTATCTTTTCATAGAAACTCTCTTCAGCAACGTGTAACTCACCCTTTATATAACCATGATATTCTGTATCTTTTTTCTCTTTCTTACGTAATTTTAACAGGGTATCTATTTGAAATTTTGCGAGATTGCATTCATCTTTGTAATCATTAAACTCTTTTAAAAATATATTCAATTCTTCAAGAGATTTATCTATGTTATGTAATTTTGAATTTATAAGTCCGAGCAATAGTCTGGCTTGTGCCCTTTTGTACTTCGCAACAGACTCATTTTTTAATAGTTCTCTTAAACTATTTTCAGCCTCACGAAGCCCGGCTTTACCTTTTCGTAAATAAAGTTTCTCTATCCCTTGCTTAAGTGCTTCCGCAGCCAATTTAATACACCCCACTGAAAAACGTTGTGACTTTAATAATTAGGCTTCAGACTTCGGGCTCTTCAGTCTCCAGCCGGCTGTAGCCAAAAGCCCGTAGCCTGCTGAAAAGTCTTGAGTCCTGTTCACTACATCTTCAGTTTATCATAAATATAAAAAACTAGCAAGTAAATTTTTTAATCGATGGTACCAACTCTGTGTTACACCGTTTCTTGCTTCTCGCTTCTTGCCTCTTTTTTCTGATACTTCTCACTTCTCACTTCTTATTTCTTCACCACCTATAACTGATGGGGTTACAATCGATATACCTCCTGTGCCATAACTCAAGACTAACAAGTGTCCATAGTCTTGCACTATGGTCAAATCTCTTACTTTGATGCTGTTCCCATAACATTCTTAAAATATCCTGATTAAAATACCCTCTTTCTAAACTCTTCTTTGAAAACAAACAATCAAAAACTATATCTTTTAACTCGGTTCTAAACCAGTGAGTAAGTGGTAATGCAAACCCTCGTTTTGGTCTATTGTAAAATTTCATTGGATATAAATCACTAAAGATATCTTTTAATATATATTTTGATACTAAATTTCTAAATTTCCAATTTGAGGGCAACTTCATAGCAAGTTCGATAATTCTGTAATCAAGTAACGGGCACCTCACCTCTAAGGAATTCGACATCGAAGCTATATCAACTTTATATAAAATATCGCAGGTTAAATAACTTAACAAATCGGCGTATTCTGCACGACTTATTAATGTTTTGAATTTATTCTGTGAATAAATTCTTTCTACAAAATCATCTTCCTTGGTTCTTAAATGTGGAAGAAGTAATGAATTACGTAAAACCTCATCAAATATAATAATAAATCTTATATATCTATCTCTTTCATCTTTATTTACTACTTCTAATGCTCTATAAAATCTATAAAGATTCCTCATAAAACCAGTGTATTCTTCTGGCGTGGGGATATTTGGGGGTAATACTTTAAGAATTGCGTTTCTGATAAATTCTGGTGTTTTGGCTAATACATTTAAAAAATAAGCTCCTTTGTATCTTGGATATCCTGCGAACAATTCATCACCGCCATCACCAGATAAAGCCACCTTAACATCATTACTTGTCTCTTTTGAGACGAGATATGTAGGGATTGAGCTTGAGTCACCAAAAGGTTCATCATAAAAATATGTAATTTTTTCTATAACACTTCTTATATCGGCACTGACAATCCGTGTTGTATGGTCCGTATCCCATTGTCTTCTAACAAATTCAGCATATTGACTTTCATCAAAATCAGATTCAGAAAACCCAATAGTAAAAGTTTTTACATTGCCTGCAATCTTTTTTATAAGAGCAACAACGATGCTTGAATCAACACCACCTGATAAAAAAGCACCGAGCTCAACGTCACTCCTTAACCTGATCTTAACCGCATCTAATAAAATTTCTCTTAATCTCTCTTTTGTTTCCTCATAATTTAGAAAATAGTCTTCTTCATCTGGTGGATACCAGTATCTTACAATCTTTATATAGCCGTTTTTATCGCATTTTAAAAAATGGCCTGCTGGAAGTTTATATACGTTTTTTATTGCGGTATATGGGGAGGGTATATATTGCCATTTTAAATATGCGGATATTTTTTCAGTGTTAACCTCTCGCTTTATATCATCGCTAATTAGAAGCGATTTTAATTCTGAAGCAAAATATAACCTGTTTTTGGTATTAGAATAAATTATCGGCTTTTTGCCAACCCGATCCCGTGCAAGAAATAGTTCTTTGTTGTTATTATCAAAGATAGCAAACGCAAACATCCCATTCAAATGATGAAGCATCCTCTCTCTTTTATCTTCATAAAGATGAACAAGTACCTCAGTATCTGATTTTGTTCTAAAAATATGACCTCTATTAATTAATTCATCTCTTAATTCAATATAATTGTATATCTCACCATTGAAAATAACAACAATCTTAGAATCCTCATTGAATATAGGCTGTGCACCTGTATCTAAATCAATAATTGATAATCTTCGATGTCCCAAAGCTATTTCATTATTTATAAAGACTCCCTCATCGTCAGGTCCACGATGAGACAGAGCGCGTGTCATCAGTAATAACTTTTCTTTTTCTATCTGTTTATCTTTATAGGCAAATACACCACAAATACCACACATATCTAAAATCTATCGACTGAATATTAAAAAGTCAAGTGATAGTGGGATGAGATAATGTATAAAGTTTAGTGCAAATTGAATATTGAAAAGAAATAAAAAAGGGCATATTCTTCCTTAATTAAGTATAAAAACTCTTAAAGCCGTTAACAGCCTTAACAGAATTGGATGTCAATAGAAAAATTGTGTAAATAAGCGGGTTTTCGGTTTTCTGATCTTGCAATTGATTACGCATTCACTCCGTTTTCAGACCTTGGTGATTCCCACAAAGTGTCATTAAACTACCAGTTTGGCAGTGTCAGGCATTGAATTATAGAATACAAAAGTGTCTCACGTTTCAGTGGAAGATAGATACAATTTGCACAGAATTTTTACTCATCTATCTGGTAACAAAAGCCTTCACCCATGAGTTTGGTTGGTGTCACTGCTACCCTGGACTCTAAACATATAATACATTGTTGGGACAAGAATAAGTGTGACAAGAGTTGAGACCGCTAACCCACCCAACATCGTCATACCAAGCGGGCCCCATACCTCTGCACCCATACCTTTGAAAAATGCCATCGGAAGTAAGGCAAATATCGTAGTAAAAGTTGTCATTAAAACTGGTCTAAGTCTTCTCCTGCCTCCTTCTATGATTGCTTCAAATAACCCATATCCTTGTTTCTTTAGTAAATATATATAATCTATAAGAATAATAGAATTATTCACCACAATACCGGTCAGCATAATAATACCCATAAATGAGATTAATGATAAAGTTATATCCGCAATATAAAAAGTATAAATAACTCCGGTTATAGCAAACGGTACGGAAAACATTATAATAAATGGGTCTTTCAGGTTCTCAAATAAAGAAGCCATCACCATATATACAAGCACAACCCCGAGTATTAATAATATAATAAGGTCTTTAAATGCCTTCCTCTGTTCCTCTACCTCGCCACCAAAATTTATCGAGACTCCGCTTGGTATATCCATTTTCCTAAGTGCTTTCTGTATATCCTGTGTCACCTCTCCCAGCGAACGGCCATATATGTCAGCATTAACCATGATAATATTCTGTCTATTCTTCCGCTGGATCTCAATCGGTCCTCTACCATCTACAACTCGTGCAATATTTCTTAATCTTATCATTCTCCCATCCGGCGTAAAAACAGGAGCCTGCATAAGGTTTTTCAGTCTATCTTTATCGTTTTCCGTAAACCTGGTAAAAATATCAAAACTTTCTCCACCATCTCTGAACTCGGTTACTTCTTTCCCGTAAAAATAGTTTCTCAATGTTAAACCGATCATTGGGACATTTAAGCCAAGTGACGCTATCTTCTCTCTATCTATCTCCAGCCATAACTCAGGTCGAGGATTCTTCTGGCTTATCTCTATATCCACAAGCCCGGGAATCGTCTTCATACAGGTGACAAGCTTTTCAGCAAAATTCAGGTTGTCCTCCATAATTGATCCCTGAACCTCAATTGAGATAGGTTTCTGCCAACCCCTCATTATAGCGGTAAGCGGGCTTATTGCGGTCACCTTGAGCTTTGAAACCCCTGGAATCTTTTTTACTCTTTCTCTTAAAAGATTAGCTATCTCTATGGCAGATCTATTTCTTTTACTTCGGTCCACAAGCTTAAACCCCACCTCTCCACAATTAGCCCCTTCCTCAAACCCGAGCGCAATACCAATACCTTTCTCTGTACTCCCATTAAAAGCAAATGTATTCTTTATCTCTTGTTTCTTAACAATATCTTTGATATCATCCATAACCGATTCCACAACCCGGTTAGTTTCTTCTATCCTGGTTCCCTCTACGAGACGGAAAACAACACTAACATCACCTGAATCAACTTCAGGTAGAAATGATGTTGAGATGAATGGTATTAATGAAACGCTGCTTATAAATATTGAGATAGCAAGAATTAAAACTGTTTTTCTATGACTAAGAGACCAACTAAGTAAATTACCATAACATCTCTCTAAAAATTTAAACAAATCTTCTGTTATTTTATAAATTGTACCGCTTAACCCTTTTCTCTTTTTAAGCAACTCCGGCGTAGACGTAATCCATCGGGACGCCAACATCGGTATAAGAGTTAAAGCTGTACCAAGCGAGGCAAGTACGGTAATTATAATTATATACCCGAGCTGTTTGAACATAATTCCTGCCAGCCCTTTTACAAAAATAAGAGGTAAGAATACCACAATAGTCGTCATACTTGAGGCCGTGATAGCTCTGCCTACCTCACCTGCACCCAAAACCGATGAAGACCTTATCTCACCCTTGGTCTCAAAATGTCTTATAATATTCTCAAGCACAACTATACCATTATCAACAACGATCCCTGAAGCCACAGCTATTGATAATAATGAGATGACATTAATCGTATATTCTCCAAGATATATAAAGATAAATGGTATAATTAAAGTGAATGGTAAAACCAATGCTATAATTAACGATGATCTTATTCTTCTTAGAAATATTAATGTGACAAGTATTACCAGAAATATTGCCCAGTATAAAGTATTCTTCAGATTTTTTATCGCGTTTAAAATATTCTCTGCCATATCCATAGCTATCGATATCTCCACATCCTGTGGCAAATTGTTTTTAATCTCTTCTAATCTATCTCTTATCCTTCTTGAAATCTCCACCGTATTTTTCCCGCTTTGTTTTTGTAAAATTAAGATAAGAGCTCTCTTCCCATTACTCCATCCATTCATCTCCAGCGGTTTAAAATCATCTTTTACCCCGGCAATATCCTTTAAATAAACAGCTCTATTAGCAAAATAACCTACCACAATATTTTTTATCTCATCAATCGACCTGAACCGGGCAGGAACCCGTAGGAAATATTCTGTAGCACCTGATTTTATACTACCCGATGGCAGATTCAAATTTTCTTTCTCTAAAATATCGTTAATTTTATCAATGGATAGACCGTACCCTTCTATTTTTTTTATATCAAAATATACGTTTATCCTCCGCCTCAGTCCGCCATAAATTTCAATTGTTCCTACACCGGGTATTCGTTTGAGTTCATCAGCAATCAATCTGTCAACAAGATGATAAAGTCTGGGCCAGGTTTTTTCACTGCTTGATATAGTCATAAACATTATCGGAGCAGTTGCAGAGGTGAATCTAAAGATCATCGGGGTGTGCGCATCATCTGGTAGTTCATTCTTGGCAAACTCAAGTCTGTCTCTTATATCATTTGTTGCAATATCCATATCTGTACCCCACTCAAATTTACAGAATATACCTGAAAAATTATCCAGAGATTTTGAGGTAAGTGTCTCCAAATTATTCACTGTATTAAGATAATCCTCAAGTTTCTCTGTGATCTCGCTCTCTATATCAGTCGCGCTTGAGCCGGGCCAGAAAGTTAAAACCGAGGCTACGGGAGGCTCTATATCAGGGAACATATCTATGGGTAATTTTGTCAAAGAGACAATACCTAGCAGACAGATACCTAAGAAAAGCATTATTATTGTCACGGGCTGGCTTACTGCAAACTTAGGTATCCTCATCAATTATAACCCCTTTACAATCTGAACCCGGGTTCCATCCTGGCGTATCCTGTTCTGAC
>JBFMHD010000165.1:0-6171 GCA_040752395.1 Candidatus Hydrogenedentota bacterium | reverse complement strand
CGCTCAGAACGGTTACCATATATTTCAACTTATAAAACGTAAACCTTTTGACGAAGAGGAATTTGAGAGATTCCGGGCCGAACTCTATAATGACCTCTTTGAAAAAAAACAAAATGAGATATTTAATCAGTGGTTCGAGCAGGCTAAAAAGAAAGCAAGGATTAAGTATCATCAATCAGTTAAAGCTGAATTAGAAGACTAAGCTTGAAGGAAGTAAAGTATCGCACGATAACAATTGGTGTATAGATAAATCCGCTAAGAAAACCAAAAAACTAACCTCTGCAACAGACTCGTATAAATGTTTATTTATTAAATGTTGGGAACCGCACTTATAAATAGGTTTTGAGGGAAGATAAAAAGTCATTGACCACGGGTTCGCTTGTCTTTATAAAGTCTTCAATCCTTCCCCATCTTATATCCAGATATTCATGAGCAAGTATATTTCTGAGTTTTATCCACTTTTCGAATTTACTTATATAATTCTCAGATAGTTTTAATATCACTAAAGCTCGTACTATAACTTCTCTGTAAGTATCAGGTATAATTTTATGCCGGCTTGCAAGTATAATCTTTGACATATCGATAACTGCATTAACGATATTCTCAACCCAGCGTTCTACATCATTCCTTTTGTGAATATTGGCGGTGTATTCTTTGAGAGTTAGATTATTAAAATATGGGTAAAGTGTCATCTGCTCCTCGACAAAACTGATACTTTTTTGTAGTATGACCCTGTCTGCAGACGAAAAAGATGTAGAACGCTGACTGATACTATAGTATTCGTTTACAAATTTTCTATAATCTTCAGCTTCACGTGTAACAGCCAGCATAAACAATAAATATAAGGTATGGTCTTTAATAATCAAAGTTTTCCCCCTGATAGCAGTATCAGAAATATTTACCGGTGCACGGTTTAAAATGATTAAATCAACATTATCAGTATTAAGTATTTTTATACAATCATTCCAGATAACATCTTCTTGTTCATACGCTCGGTCTTGTTCTTCTATCTCAACGTACTGTTTATCAGGTTTCAGGTATATTGCTATGTCCCAGTCAGACTGGCTATGACTACTATTTTTTGTTCTTGAACCGAATAAAAAAGCCATTACAATATCGTCTCTTTTTTTGAAATATTCTTTTAGTAATTCAACCTTATTTTTCCCATCATCCATATAATCATCACTCTAAACTGATTTCATATCACTTTTATGTTAGAACAAACTATGTATTCTGTCAAATCTTTGTATGGTTATTATTTGGAAAGAGAGCTCTGAAAAACCTGGTCATCGCATCTAAAGATGCTCACTACATTTTTTATTTTTTGTAATTTCAATATAATCAATATAATGTAAAGAGGGTCACAAGACCCGTTCTTTAAACTTTAGACTTTAAGTTACTAAAAATATTAACAAGTAGAAAGAATATAGAAAAAGGAGGAATTAAGTATCATCAATCTATTAAAGCTGAATTAGAAGAAATCGAAAAATAAGAACAGCTTTTTCATGTAACTATTCTGTTTTTTCCCTTCTTCTTCGCACGGTATAATCTTTTATCAGCAAGATTTATTAAATCTTTTCTATTGTTTGCTTCAGACGGAAATTCCGAGATCCCACCGCTTATAGAAACAATTTTTAAGGGTTGATATTCTCTGCCAGGAAACGAATACGATGCTATGTTTTCCCTCGTCCTCTCAGCTAATTGTAATGCATTCTTTTTATCAGTATAAGGCATAATTATAGCAAACTCTTCACCACCATATCTACAGGGTAAATCAAAATCCATTCTGATATTCTCATAAATTATTCGAGCGATCTCAGCCAATAATATATCTCCTGCAAGATGACCATTTGTATCATTAAAATTTTTAAAATCATCTATATCAAAAAAGAAAAGAGATAATGTTGAGCTGGTTTTACTATGAGATTGTATAAATCTCTGAAGTTGTTCGTGAAAATATCTGTGATTATAAAGCCCTGTTAAACTATCTGTGATCAGGTTCTGATACGTTGATTCCAGTGTCTTTCTGTCAATAAGCCTGAATTCTCTATCCTCTTTTTTTATGTTTTTATAATAGTCAAGCACAGCAAGAATAATCCCTACATCGTGCCCGACCTTCTGGGAGAGAAAATATTTATGGACCAAAATATTGTTCCAGTCATTACGCGCTGTCTCTTCAGTAAGCTTAATCCCAAGGATCGATTGTATAACTGTAGAGTACAATTCCTTACTACTCGAAAGAGCTGCTAATTTTTTACGCTCCTCATCATTTAATCCCTCATATCCAGAATCAACTTTTTCGCAGGAACCAAGTTTTTCAAGTATGCTATCTTCTATTTCTATAATCTTTTTTAAATCATCATCTTCAAATTTCATAATCGACCCCTTCGAAAAAGTTCGAAGTTCGGAGCTCGGAGCTATTATTACGAACTCCTAACTCCTATCCTCTGAAAAACGCTGTAACTCTAATAATTCGGGGTACAGGCTACAGACTACAGCCGGCTGGAGCCAAAAGCCCAAAGCCTGCTGAAAAGTCTTGAGTCTTGAGTCTCGAGTCCTGTTTTGACTCACGACTTGCGACTCACGACTCTTTTCATATCATCTTTAGTTTTTCATACTTTGTGTAGAGCGCAAAAACCCAAAAACGCAATAACCCAAGAACCCAATAGTGTAGAGCGCAAACGCGCTCATGGCGACTTCTTTTATTAATAAAAGGTCGAGATTTATTAAAAGGTATCCTTCTTTTTGTCAAGATTTATTGTAGAGGTCTCTGAAAAACCTGAACTTGGAACACAAAAGCTGCCACACTTTATATAAATTTTATTCCAAAACACGCTAAAATTATTATCAAAAAACAGGAAAAACTAGAACCGTTCCTGTTTTTCCGTTTTTTATTTAAATATAGTTGGTGCGATATTTTGGAGTTTTAAGTGGATTTGTTTAGCAAGTTTGCGGATCTCCCATTGTGCATTGTTTTCTTCACGCAGTTCTAAAAAATGCAGCCACGCACGCGCATTCATTGTCACTACAATCTCGCTGCAGCAGGCATTGGGAAGTATATAGCGTGCATCTTCAGCCGGGATTTTATCGTTTATCATCTCGTTGTAAAAATTATCGATCTCTTTCATCAGGGCTTCATAACGTCTATGATATTTCGAGGTTTTAATTGTATCAGGTGTAATATACTCAAAACCATCTTCACGGACGTATCGTTGACTCTTCTGAGAATAACTCGCTATACGATGCCTTACTAATTGATGTGTTAATGCTCTGCTTACACCGCTTATCCTGAATGTAAAACTGATATGTTCAAGTATTGAATGATGGCCTTTTTTAATAAGATTTTTTAAAAGTTTAGCATCACGGTGCCCAAGCTTATGGTCTTTTGAATCTGATTCTGATTTATAACAGGTTCGTGCCGCTGTTACGACTGTAATCTCAGGATCCGGAGTATAATTTATAAGTTCTACAAACACAGGTTATAATCCTTACGAACACTTTGAGAATCCGCAGACACGGCAGGTCGCACAACCTTCCATATTTACCATTGTGCCGCCGCACGATGGACACCCGCCTGCTGTTATCACGATCTTCTGTGGTAAAGCGGGTCTTGTGCCGTTTTTACCTCGTGATTCAAGATATAACTCAAGCGAGGTTGCTATGGCATCAGCACAGGATAAAATCTGGCCTTTAGCATCCCAGCCTGGATTAGGACAGGATATGCCCTTTAGATGCGTGATAATCTCATTAATATCCATCCCTCCTCTTAAAGAGACTGAGATAAGTCTTGAGATAGCTTCGCACTGGCTTGCAGTACAACCACCTGCCTTACCCATAGTACTAAAAACCTCACATACGCCAAACTCATCTTCATTTATTGTAACATATAATTTACCACAGCCAGTATTGATTCTTACTGTCTTACCCTCTGTTATAACGGGTCGTTTTCTTGGATGTTTTACCTCACGAGTCTTCCCTTCTTTTGTTTTCACAAGAACCTGTTCCTCACGACTGCCATCACGATAAACCGTTACCCCTTTACAGCCAAGTTTATAAGCAAGTAAATATATCTCTTTAACATCATCTTTTGTTGAGTTATTATGTAAGTTCACTGTTTTAGAAACAGCATTGGCTGTATATTTCTGGAACTCAGCCTGCATTATAATATGCCATTTCGGTTCTATATCATGTGCTGTTACAAAAACTCTTTTTATATCATCCGGTATTTCTTTTATCTCCTTGATACTCCCTTTTTCAGCAACCTTGTTAATCAATTCTTTGTTATATAATCCGTTTTGTTCGAGTATTTTTTTAAAGAGTGGATGGACTTCAATTAGTTTATTGCCATCAAGCACGTTTCTATAAAAACTTAAAGCAAATAACGGTTCTATGCCACTTGATACACCTGCAATAATACTTATGGTTCCAGTAGGTGCAATTGTAGTTACAGTTGCATTCCTCATTGGGTGTCTATCTTTATAAATACTTTTATAATGATTAGGGAAATTACCTCTTTCAATCCCTAACTGTTCTGAATATTTGGTAGTTTTTTCATTAATAAATTTCATTACCTTGCCGGCTATTTCAACAGCTTTTTCACTATTATATGGTATCCCGAGTTTTATCAACATATCAGCAAACCCCATAACACCGAGCCCGATCTTTCTATTACCTAAAGTTTGGAGTTCAATCTGTTTCAAAGGATAGTGATTTCTGTCTATTACATTATCAAGAAACCTGACACCATATCCAACTACATCTCCAAGTCTTTGGAAATCTATCTCTTTATTATTTTTTACAAAATTTGAAAGGTTGATTGAGCCAAGGTTGCAGGATTCATAAGGCAAGAGAGGCTGTTCCCCGCAGGGATTAGTTGCCTGGATCATACCTATCTCAGGTGTTGGATTAAAAGCATTGATACGGTCAATAAAAATTATACCTGGTTCGCCATTTCTATGAGCATTCTCAATTATTCTATTAAAAACATAATGAGCTGATAAACGTCCTGTTATTTTACCTGATGTCGGGTCTAATAAACCATACTCCCTGTCTTCATACAGAGCCTGCATAAATTCGTCAGTGATAGCTACTGATATATTAAAATTGTTGAGATGTTTCTGATCTTTTTTACAATCAATAAATTCAAGTATATCAGGATGGTCAACTTTTAAAACCCCCATATTTGCGCCCCGGCGTGTCCCGCCCTGTTTAATAGTTTCTGTAGCAGCATCAAACACACGCATAAATGAGACAGGACCTGATGCTATCCCTTTTGTTGAAGATACGACACTACCCTTTGGTCTTAATTTACAAAAAGAAAATCCTGTCCCCCCACCTGATTTATGTATCAACGCTGTATATTTTACAGCGTCGAATATCTCTTCCATTGAATCGCCAACTGATAGCACAAAACACGCAGAGAGCTGCTGCAAAGGTTTACCAGCATTCATAAGTGTTGGTGAGTTAGGTAAAAAATCAAGATTAGCCATCATTTGATAAAATATCTCTGTATATTTTCGAACATTCTCTAAAGAGCCATATTTTTCTTCAGCTTTAGCGATATCTTTTGCTACCCTGAGAAACATAGCTTTAGCGTCTTCGATTATTTTGCCTTCCTCATCCTTTTTGAAATACCTTTTTTGAAGTACTATTTGAGCGTTCTCTGAAAGTTCGGGTTCAAAGAAAATCTCATCTCTTGTTTTTGATAATTGTTCTTCAAATAATGGCAGTAGATTAAGTTTCGAATCTTTTTTTGTTTTATGCTGCATAGCCATAGCCGTGTAAACCTCCTCTGAAAAACGTTGTAACTCTAATAATATCAAATAGAAGCAAGAAGCAAGAAGCAAGATAAACAAACATCTGGTTTTTCATACGTTGTGTAGAGCGCAAAAACGCAATAACGCAATAACCCAAGAACCCAAGAACCCCATAGTGTAGAGCGCAAGAACGCAATAGTCTAGAGCGCAACCCACGCTCGTGTTGACTCCTTCGAAAAACGTTGTAACTCTAATAATTTCACGAAGTAAGAAGTATCAGGGGTCAGAAGTTAGAAGTATTGTAGAGTAACAAAATCGTTGGTATTTAATGCTTTGAATAAAGCCCAATTCAATGAATAAGCATCTGATATTATTTTAAAATCAGACAAATTTGTTTTATCACCTGACATCATAA
>JBFMHD010000164.1:0-6272 GCA_040752395.1 Candidatus Hydrogenedentota bacterium | reverse complement strand
ACTACTGTTAAAGAGATAATTTTTCAGGTTGGTAGAACAGGGATAATTACACCCGTTGCGAATCTTGAACCTGTTAATATTGGCGGCGTGATTGTTAAACGAGCAACTTTACATAATTTTGAAGACCTTGAAAGAAAAGATATTCGTATTGGTGATAGAGTTGTTATTAAACGTGCCGGTGATGTTATACCTGAAGTTGTGAAACCCGTAGTGGAAAAAAGAAGTGGTAACGAAAAAAGAGTTATTTCTCCGAAAAGATGTCCAGGATGTGGGTACACACTTACTAAAGACGGAGCGTATTTACGGTGTGATTCTAAAAAATGCGAGATACAAATTATCGAGAGGATAAAGCATTTCGTAAGCAGGGATTCAATGAATATTGAGGGACTTGGCGATAAGATTGTTGAACTGCTCATTAAAAAAGGATTAATAAAAGATGAAGCTGATTTATATAGACTAAAAAAACAAGACCTTATCGGCTTGCCAGGATTTGCAGATAAGGCATCTGATAATTTAATAAATGCTATAAATATGAGTAAAAGAGTGACTTTATCTAAATTTATTTATGCGCTTGGGATTAAAAATGTAGGTGAAGTGATTGCTGAACTTCTCGCCTCTCATTATGAAAGTATAGATAGATTAAAAGAAGCTAAATATGATGATTTGATTTCTATAAAAGGTATAGGTGATGAGATAGCTAAAAGTATTGTTGAGTATTTTAGTGATAATTCAAACATAAAGCGGATTGAAAGAATGCTTATGTACGGCTTGGAGCCGTATGTTGAGAAAAAGAAAAAGATAATAAAAGAGATAGAGAACAAATCGTTTGTTTTTACAGGAGCGTTACAGCGATTTTCAAGAGATGAGGCAGGCAAACTTGTTAAGGAGAGGGGCGGTAAAGTATCTTCCTCTGTATCGAGTAATACAGATTATGTTGTTTGTGGAGAAGAAGCAGGCAGCAAACTTGCTAAAGCAAAAAAATTAGGTGTAGAAATAATTACCGAAGATGAGTTTATAGAACTCTTGAAACCGTAACGCCTCGGTCTTTGGTGGAGTTTTTAAGTTCGGTGTTTGGTGTTCGGTGATAGGTGATAGGTTTTCGGTGTTACAATGATTTATGATGCTATTGTTATTGGTGCAGGACCAGCTGGCTCCACTGCTTCAAGAATTTTAGCAAACGCTGGCTTAAAGGTCTTATTGATTGAAAAAGAAAAATTACCACGATATAAACCCTGTGCTGGCGGTATCACGACACGCACTTTTCAGTTAATAGCTAATAAAGAGTTAAATAATCTAATCAAAGCAAGAGTAAAAAATATTGAGTTTAAATTTAAAAAATTCACCAGAGATTATATAGCAGATACAGAGATACTTATGGTTGACAGAAAAGAGTTTGATCTCTGGCTTTTAAGCATAGCAAAAAATCAAGGCGTAATTGTTAATGATAATGAAAGAGTATTAAAAGTTTATGAGGGTCAGCAGCTTGTTACTGTTGAAACCATAAAAGGGATATATAAATCTAAATTCTGTATAGGTGCTGATGGTGGATTAAGTATAACAAGAAAATGTTTAAAACCAGAGATAGAAGATAGTCTTAAAACACAGATAGGCTGGGCTACTGACATAAAAATCAGTAATAATAAAAATTTAATCAAGTCCGTAATGGAAACAGGATATATTGATAATGGATATGGTTGGATATTTCCCAAAGAAGAATATCTATCCTGTGGTGTTGGGAGAATGTCTAATAGATGTCCGGGTATTGTCAGAGATACAAGAGAATTTTTATCACGAATGGGGATGAGTTATTGTAATGAGTCGATAAGAGGTGGGGGGCTTGCTTGTATATCAAAACTGATTATTCCTCAAATAACTTTTAAACACACTTTACTTATTGGTGATGCAGGATTTTTAGTAGACCCATTAAGCGGCGAAGGGATTTATCAAGCTATTTATAGTGCTAAAATAGCAGCGAATGTGATATTAAAAATGTTTAATGAATATGGGCCTGATTTTTCAGAATATTTTGAGCATATAAACAAAGAGTTTTACGCTGAATATAAGTATGCGAACATATTAGCTGATTTTATGTTCCGATTACCATATCTAACATATTATTTTGGTATTAAGAACGATTATATTGTCTCCTTGTTTGAGAAATTATTAAAGGGTGAAATAAGATATTCAGAATTATTTAATAACATTCGCGAGATTGTTAATAAAAACTACTTATTCAGGGTTCTTTATAATTTTGCTAAACTTTTTTTAAAATAACGCAGTAATCACTCAGGCTTCGGTGGAGTTCTTTATTTTCTACAGCAAATTCTCAACTTGACAACAAAGAGTATATAATTATTTAATTAAAACGTGAATAATACCATTAAGAAAAATTTAACTTTTTGGATTAATTGTTATAAAGACAATTTAAAAACAGCCAGAGCGATGTTTAAAGCTGGCAGATGGAATTTTTGTATGTTTATGTGTCAGCAAACTTTAGAAGCGATGTTGAAAGCAGCATATATTCATTCAAAAAGAAAACCGCCACCTCTTATTCATAACCTTGTCCAATTAGTTAATCTGTTACATATTGAATTACCGGATAATATAAATGAAACTATTATTTTAGCCAATGCGCATTATATCATAGCACGGTATAAAGAAGATAGATTTAATACAAAAATTTATAACCGTCTTAATGCAGAAAAATTATTAGATCAAACATTGAGGACAATTAGATGGTTTATAAAAAATCAGCAATTAAAAAAATTGTAAAAGAATTAGTAAAGGTATTATCGAATAAGATCAAGATTGAAAAAGTTATTTTATTCGGCTCATGTGCAACAAAATCTTATAATAAATACAGTGATATTGATTTAGCTGTAGTATCCAGTAGTTTTAAAGGGGTAGACGACATAGATCGTTTAAAAATATTATTGTCAGGTCTAAAAGAAATTAAAATACCATACTTGGTAAATATAGATTTGTTAGGTTTTACTCGGGAAGAATTAAATCATCCTGATTGTTTTAGTATAACCGGCGAAATATCTCAAAAAGGAAAGATGGTTTACTCTTTATAATAAGTCGGTTACACTATAAACTTCGATTATTTATCTAATATGACCCCTTGATTTTTTGATTTACTTATATTTTAACCATTTCTGCACATTTAAAGTCAGATATTAAATTAGCAAAAAGTGGAACGATACTTGCTTTTCCTTTGACAGATTCTGTTTTATTTTACATATTTGTAAAAATTAAGAGGATATTATGGTAAAGAGAATTTCAACAGCTATAATTATGTTTATATGTTATGTTGCGGTTTTACATTCACAGGATGAATATGTGGTCTGCAAGGATAAAGATGCAGAATTAAGAGCAAGACCCAATATATTAGCAAAAGTTACAGGGCGATTAAAAGCAAGGGAGAAATCTAAAATACTTGAAAAAACCACTGACAAAAAATGGTTTTACATTGAGAAGGCCGGTGGAGTAAAAGGTTGGGTATACGAGAATTATGTTGATGTTATTAAAGAGGGTGAATGGCCATGGATAGAGGGAAAAAAGCCACCTAAAGAATTATTGCCACTTAGAAAAGAGATAAAAGAGTTATTTGAGAAAGCACAGAAACTTAATTTAGAAAAAAAGTTTGATGAGTGTCTGGAAGTATTGAATCAAATAATTATGAAGGACCCGCAGAACAGGTATGGATATACTGAGCGAGCGCGGTTTGGCAAAGGCGTATGTTATATGGGGCTTAAAGAGAACGAAAAATCAAGTATCGCTTTTTTAGAGTTTATAAAAAGATACCCTGAAAATGAAAGAATACCCGAAGCGTATTATTATACTATTCTGAATTATTATGAAATCGGGCTTGAAAAAGCAGGTGAGGAAAAATTACTGATATTAGCAAAAGAGTTCCCTGATAGCGAGTACACTAAAAAGACCTATGATTTTGTAGTTGGCGAGTATCAATTAAAGAAAAAAAAGAATTTTGACAAGGCTATTGAACTGCTTGAGTTTTATATTAATACCAATTCTAAATCTAAATATACAAACCAGATTAAGTTTCAATTAGCTAATATTTACAAGGTTAAAGGATCTTTTAGAAGAGCCGAAACATTGTTTCGTGAAATAACATCATCGGTTTCAGGAACCCCTTTGGCATATCAGGCAGAAGATAATATTATTGATATATTTATGATGCTCCGGGATTATGATGCTGTAATAGATTATATTGATTCACTAAAATCAGATAATATATCAAGAAAGGCGGTTAATCTTGCAAATAAAGCGCAGGCTTATTATTTAAAAGGTGAGATAGAGGCGGCAGTAAAGATATACGAGGAGTTGATTGATAATTATTCTAAAACCAGTGTGGCTGATAATGTTTTGAAATCACTTGCTAATATATATTTCTCACGATATTCAAACTATGAAAAAGCCATTACGCTTTATAATAAAATACTGCAGGAATATTCTCAGGGTGACGCTGTAGCCGATGCATTATATGGTCTTGCGAATAGTTATTATTTAAGCGGGTGCCCCCAAACCGCGCTTTCATATTTTAAACAGCTTAAAGAAAAATATCCTGATAAAGCCAAACAGCTTATCGTTGATGTGGAGATAAAAAATATCGAGACCAATCTCGAAGCTGATTCAACACCTTTTTTACTATACATCCAGGGTTTGAATCTTGAAAGAAAGTATAAGTTCCAGGAAGCGAGAGAGAAATATTTAAAAGTTGTTAATGACTATCCGAAAGCAAAAATTTCTTTAGAAGCATTATATAAAATTGCCATTACTTTTATTGAAGAAAAAGATTATAATTCAGCAGTGCCATATCTTAAGAAGATTGTTGAAGATTATCCTGACACGGTTTACGGTAAGGATGCTCAGAAAAAATTGAACCACATAGCTAAGATCTTGAAAAAGACCGAAAAAAAATAGTATTTCATCTTTGAATCCTTTCGGATAATCTGTCTTCTGTCTCCTATAACTTCTTTCGTTGTCTTGCTTCTTATAACTGAGATTTTATGCCCCTTAAAATAAGATATAAAGCTATAATCGAATATGCAGGGACTCATTTTTATGGCTGGCAGATACAGAAAAATCAGAGAACTGTTCAGGAAGAGATTTATAAGTTGCTGAAGCAAGTATTTAATATAAAAAGGCTACCCCGTGCCGCTGGAAGAACAGACGCAGGTGTACACGCCGAATATCAGGTCATTGATTTTGATTTAGATATTGATATACAACCAGCTAAATTAAAAGAAATAATGAATTCTAAATTACCAATAGACATAGGTGTTAAAGAGATAGAGTATGCTCACCCTGAATTTGATAGCAGAAGAGATGCCATATCAAGAACGTATGAATATAGAATTAAAAGATGTGATTACCAATCGCCTTTTCTCAAAGATAGATTTCATTTTGTTAGAGATGAACTTGATATTAAAAAGCTGAATGGAATATCTCAAGTATTTAGAGGGGAACATAACTTTAAGGCTTTCTCTGTCACAGGGACAAAAACAGAGACCTATATAAGAAAGGTAAAGGAGATAGAATGGTTCGTTAAAAACAATGATACTATTATTTTCAGAATAACTGCTGATGCTTTTTTAAGAAAAATGGCTCGATTGATTATTTCAGGTATTTTTATGTTATATTACAATAAAATAAGTCTGGAAGAGATTAAAAATATGCTCATCTCAGGTAAACGTTCTAAAAACATAACACCTTATTGGCCGCATGGGCTCTATCTTGTAGATATCAGGTATAAAAATGAATAACTGGCTCATTAGATTATTACTTGTTTATCTTCTTGTTCTCTCTCCTTTTATGTATTCGCTTTTAACAAAAGATACACTTTATATCAAAGAACCCTTTTTAATGTTTGTTTTTCTATTTGGTCTTTGCGGATTTTTTGCTATAAGAAAAATAAAATTTGATTTTGAGATTGTATGGATATTGATATTTTTTTTGCTTGGTATTATTGGTTCATATTTTGCTATAAATAAAGTAATAGCTTTAAAAGAGACGCTTCTTTTTACAAGCTGTTTTCTTTTAAGTATTGCTATTGCAAAGACAAAAGAGGCAAGAGATAAATATCTTCTTTTTATTTTTGTGTTAGCAGCCTCTATTAATGCTGGATTTCATATATTAAAGACAAAGAATATACCATTATTTGGATATACTGTACAATCAGGGCTTGGGAACCCGAATGTTTTATCTCATTATCTTGAACTTGCTTTACCTATGGCTTTATTCCTTGT
>JBFMHD010000163.1:0-6280 GCA_040752395.1 Candidatus Hydrogenedentota bacterium | reverse complement strand
AACCCTTACAGATTTATTCCCGGGAATCAATTTTTTTGCATTAGACCAGCAGAATGCCGTAGCATTTATCGATGATGAAAAGATATACACTAAAATAGCTGATGTAGTTAAAGAACTTGATACTAAGAGGGTAACTGTCGTTCGGAAACTTAAGTTTGTTCAGCCAGCTGATATAAATACTCCTATCTCCTCGTTTTTAACTGATAACGGCGGAACACTTGAGGTTGATGAGAGAACAAATTCGCTTATAATTACAGCATCAGCTGAAGTAATAAACAAAGTAGACGAAGTGTTAGAACACCTTGATTGCCGTATCCCACAGGTATTAATTGAAGCGGTTGTTGCAAGTGTTCAATTATCAAATGCTGAGTCTCTTGGTATTGAGTGGCAGTATATACCGAGCTTAAAATTTATTAATGAGAACCTGAGATTCGGGACAGATGAATATATAAAAATGAATATTGGTTCTACTGCAAATGTTGGCGCAACATTAAGGTTTGCTGTGGTAAATTTTGCTGACCCCAATAACCCTTTGAGCTCTGTTGGCGATTTACAGGGCTTACTCAATGCATTAGCTCAATACACCTCTGTGAATGTCATCGCAAGTCCAAAGGTTGTAGTACTTGATAATAAAGAGGCTACTATTGATATCGGACAGGAGTTCCCAACATATACAATTGAAAAAGACCCGGTTACGGGTCAACCTTACCAGATCCCAAGTACTCAGCGAGTACCTATAACGCTTACAGTTACACCTCATGTAGGTGATGACAATATTATTGAACTTGAGGTGAACCCACAGATTGACATACCTGCTGGCAAACCTACGTCAACCGGGCAGGTGCCAGTAAGCTCAAGCAGCGCAAATACTAAAGTCTTGATTCAGGATGGTTATACTTTAATAATTGGCGGATTGATTCAGGGGTCAGAAGATGTAACAGTAAGCAAGGTCCCGGTTCTGGGTGATATCCCTGTACTTGGTAATTTATTTAAAACAAAAACTACTAATCGAGTCAATAATGAAACTCTTATTTTTATAACTCCGAGAATAATTCGGCCAGAAGCTTATGTTGCCCAGATGGAAGACGAAAAAGCTAAATATCCTTTATTATCTGATTATGTTGTTGACTTTAATGGTCCTGACCAGCCGATTGGTATAGAAAAAGAAAAAATATTCTTAAACCTGAATACTGCAAATTTCGAAGAACTTAAAAAAATACCTGGTATTGATGAAGCTATTGCTAAACTTATAGTAGCTTATAGAGAAAAATACGGTAATTTTAGACAGCTTGAGGATTTACTGCTTGTCCCTGGAGTTAATGAAGATATATACAGATTAGCAAGACCTTATCTCTATGTGGTCGAAACTAAAGTTCCAAAAGAAAGAATCCCGCAAGTAAAACCCGAAGAAAAAGAAAAAGTAAAAATACCTGCAGAGGAACGAAAAATTGAAAAACCAAAAGAAAAGATAGAAGTCATTAAGCCTGTTGAAAAAAAAGAAACTATTACAAAGGTCAATTTGAACACAGCCCAGTTAAAAGAATTAGAAACAATACCAGGACTTACTAAATTCGAGGCTATGCTTATAATCGCTTACAGAGATGAATATGGATTGTATAAAAAAGTTGAGGATGTATATAATGTACCAGGTATTGATAAAGAATCGCATCCTGAATTAACTGAGTACTTATACATAGAAGAACCAAAGATTGAGGTAAAAGTGAAACCACAAAAGGAAGAAAGAGTAGTAAAAGAGGAAAAAATTAAGGAAGAGGTTAAAGTTAATATAAACAAAGCAGAGTATACAGAACTGATGAAAACATTGGGTATTAGCGAATATCAGGCGAGAATGATTGTAGCTTATCGTGATTCAAAAGGAAGTTTTAAAAAGAACGAAGGTTTACTGAATGTCCCGGGTATTGACGAAGAGTTGTATAATAAAATTAAAGACAAAATAACTGTGGATTAAAAGGATGAAAGATTCAAAGGAAAGGCACAGAGGCACAGAGGCACAGAGGCACAAAGTATGAAAAGAGTCGTGAGTCAAAACAAGACTCAAGACTCAAGACTCGAGACTTTTCAGCAGGCTCCGGGCTTTTGGCTCCAGCCGGCTGTAGTCCGTAGCCTGTAGCCTGTAGCCCGTCCTGATACCTCTCACTTCTTCCGTTATCTTGCTTCTTGCTTCTATTTGATTTTATTAGAGTTACAGCGTTTTTCAGAGGAGTGATATAGTGGCTGAGGAGAGATTAAAGTATTTAAACATCGGCTTTAAAGTGATTGGCATCTCTCTTTTGAATGTTATACTTGCTATTATAATCGTTTTTATTGTTTATTATATTGATAAAGAAAAGTTTGAACAAGAGATTATAAGAAGAACAGAACTTATACCCAAAATTATGGCATTATCCAATGCTAAACAAATCGCAGAGAACGATATAAGTTCCTTAAGAGATGCTGTGGCTAATACAATAGGTGATATAGGCGAGCAGGGCGAGATAGTGTATGTATATATACTTGATGGTGATGGTGTTCCGCTTGCTGAAGAGTTTTCTGGTAAAATTACAAGGGCTGAAGTTGATGAGATCGAACAAAAAGTTTACAAGAAAATAAGAGTTAAAACAGAACTTGCCGACCAGCAGGCAGGTTTGCATAAATTAAGAACCGCTGATGGTGAGATAACAAATTATCAAGAGATACCGCCTCAGCTTACACGCACTGAACGAAGATTGAAAAGTAGCGGCAGAGATGTACTTGATGTAATAGTTCCTATAAATATTAATAATTACTCTATTGTATGGGGGGCCATCAGGGTGGGGTTCTCTGTTGATAGCTTTTATGATTTTGTTCAGCTTCGAAATTTTATACTTTTAATCTCGATTGTTCTTATATCTTCTGTGATTATTGCAAGCCTTTTTATAAGTAAAAATATTAATGATGGTACCGAAGAAATTATATCAGATATTAAATTAGAACTTGAGAGAAAATACAAGCACGAAATAGATAAAATGAAAAAAGAAGTTGAAACAGGGGAAAGCGGTGAAGAAGGACCACAACCATTAACAGGTCAGGAATTTTTTAACCTGCTTGATATTGCTAAACGTATCGGCGCAACACTTGATTTAAGTGAGGTTCTACAGATGGCTGTGGGTTCGATTGTGAGGTTGATGAAAGTAAGAATTATGACCCTCTTTTTGCTTGACTCGGCTACCAACGAACTTGTGGGTAAAATCGGGTATGATGAAAATGGTGTTATCTCTGAAAGTGAACTCTCAACAATCAGAGTTAAAGTTGGACAGAGCGATATAGGTTTAACTGCTGAATTCGGGACCACAACTATTGTTGATGACCCGCAACCAGGGGTAGCACTCATTGCAGCATTAGTTGCGAAAGGCAGGGTCATTGGCGTCTTTATGATTCGGAATAAAATTAATAATAAGCCCTTCTTGAAAAAGGATAAACTCATAGCACGACTCGCATCCACTCTACTTGCTAATGCTATTAACAATGCATTAGAATACGAAAACTTGAAAACAGGAGTAGTATAGGAGCGAAGCGACAATGGCTTTATCAGTAACTGAAAAAATAATTAGAAACCATATTGTAAGCGGTGAACCGGTTAAAGGACAGGAGATAGGCTTAAAAATTGACCAGACCCTGACCCAGGACGCGACCGGTACTATGGCATACTTGCAGTTCGAGGCTATTGGCATCCCCAAAGTAAAGACTGAGTTATCTGTGAGTTATATAGACCATAATACTTTACAAACCGGGTTTGAGAATGCTGATGACCATTTATTTCTTCAAACCATAGCTAAAAAATACGGTGTATATTTTTCTAAACCCGGGAATGGTATCTGTCATCAGGTTCATCTGGAACGGTTTGGAATCGCGGGAAAAACTTTACTTGGGTCAGACAGCCACACACCTACAGCTGGTGGGATTGGAATGCTTGCTATTGGCGTGGGTGGGCTTGATATAGCGCTTGCTATGGCTGGTATGCCGTTTTATCTTAAGATGCCTGAAATAGTTAATATCAGACTTACAGGTCGCTTGAACGAGTGGTCGAGTGCTAAAGATATTATTCTTGAGGTTCTTCGCCGACTCTCTGTTAAAGGTGGCGTTGGTAAAATATTTGAATATACAGGTAGCGGTGTAAATACTCTTTCTGTTCCACAGCGAGCTACAATAACGAATATGGGTGCTGAACTTGGTGCCACCAGCTCTATATTCCCCAGTGATAAAATTACTTATGATTGGCTATCAAGACAGAATAGAGAAAAAGATTTTGTTGAGATACTGCCTGACGATGATGCAAGATATGATGCCACCATAGAGATAAATCTCTCAGAAATTGAACCTTTGATTGCTTGCCCGCATTCACCAGATAATGTTAAACCAGTAAGAGAAGTTACCGGAACTAAAATTAATCAGATACTTATTGGTTCCTGTACAAACTCGTCTTTTAGTGATATTATGACAGCTGTTAAGATACTCGAAGGAAATTATGTCCATCCTGAGGTAAGTTTCGCATTAGCTCCAGGCTCGCGTCAGGTTCTTATGATGCTTGCTAAAAATGGCGGATTAAAAGAGTTATATCGGGCTGGTGCTCGTGTGCTTGAGACAGCCTGTGGACCGTGTATCGGGATGGGGCTGGCGCCAAATACAAATGGAATATCCTTACGAACTTTTAACAGAAACTTCGAAGCAAGAAGCGGAACAAAGTCTGCTCAAGTTTATCTTGTAAGTGTAGAGACAGCCTGTGCCTCTGCTCTAACCGGCGTAATTACAGACCCACGAACTCTTGGTAAAAGAAAAAGAATAAAATCTTCAGCGAAATTTCTGATTGACGATTCTATGATTATATCGCCTGCAAAAGATGAAGAAAAAATAGAAATTATTCGCGGACCCAATATAGCGCCGTTGCCTGTTAATGAAGGTATCAAAGATAATTTTATCGCAAAGGTGATATTAAAGGTTCAGGATAATATTACTACTGACCATATAATGCCAGCTGGTGCAAAGGTTTTACCATTAAGGTCTAATATCCCTAAAATAGCTGAATTTGTTTACAGTGGGATTGATACGACTTTTTACAAACGTGCATTAGAGACAAAGGGACAGGGTAAATATGGTATTATCATTGGTGGCGAAAACTATGGTCAGGGCTCGAGTAGAGAACATGCAGCACTCGCACCTATGTATCTTGGGATTAAAGCTATTATAGCTAAATCATTTGCCCGTATACATAGAGACAACCTCATAAATTTTGGGATTATACCACTTGTTTTTGAAAACTCAACTGATTATGAAAAAATTGATTTAAATGATGAACTTGAATTTAATGATATGCTCCTGACTATCGACAAAGGCAAAATTGAGGTTCTATCCCTGAAAGATAAAACCAGAATCACATTAAAATTACTCGCATCTGATAGAGAAAAAACTATATTAAAAGCAGGCGGTAAATTGAATTATATTAGAGATGTGCCAAAGAATGGTTGATCGTAAACCTCATATCTTAGTCTTATTTTTCCTTTTAATAATATTTATTTTTTCAGCAGTACGAACATTAAATGAATATCGCTGGAGCGCATGGGCTATAGGTGATGCACAAAATTTAGTCGCAGCAAGGCATTTTAAAGATGAAGGATTTTTTAAACATTATCTTTTAACGTATTATCATCCCGGTTATCTCGGTGCAAGTCATGGTACTGAAAGTGAAATAGGGTATTATACTCATTACCCGCCGTTATCTGCTATCATTAATGGATTCTTAATGAAATATATTCTTGACGATTTTTACTTTCTTAAAATTATCGCAGTATTATTTTCTGTTTCTGGATTATATTTTTTCTATAAAATAATCTCGCTTGTTATTAATAAAAATATAGGTCTTTATGCAACTATATTTTGCGGGATTTCCGTAACGTTTTTTGAATATGTGGATTGTTTGTCACCTTTCTTTATGCAGTACTCTTTTGTATATTAAGCCACCATTTTTGGGGCTGGATGTTATCTTAAATTTAATTTTAACACTATCTGCTAAAATGGAGCACAAGCTGGGAATATCTTTAAGTATCACTCTCTTATTATTAGCACTACTATGGCTTCTACCATACAATGATGATATAAAAAAGTTGATTAATAAAAATGACTTTACTTTTTTTTAAAATCTGATAATATAAAAAACAATATCCGCTTTTTGCGGATTATATGATACTTCTAACTTTTTACTTTCAAAGGCGCAAAGGATATTAGGGGATGGCTCATAGGGGATGGG
>JBFMHD010000162.1:0-6306 GCA_040752395.1 Candidatus Hydrogenedentota bacterium | reverse complement strand
TTGGAAGTATATTTAAATATCGCAAACTGGCAAGAAAAAATATAATATAGATTTTTGTTGAAAAATCCGATAATTATAATACAGTAGGGGCTGAAACGTTATTTTAAGACACAAAGATAAAAAATTAAAGTAGTAGCGAATCCAGAGACAGCGAATAGGCAAATAAATTTACAATTTACTATGGAGCAAAGCCACAAAGATGAAGTTTATCAATGTAGTTGGTGCCAGACCAAACTTTATGAAGATTGCACCGCTACAGAGAATATTTAATAAATCCAGTAAATTTATCGAGTACAAGTTAGTTCATACAGGACAGCACTATGATTATAATATGTCAGATTCATTTTTCAGAGACCTGGGTATTCGTAAACCGGATTATAATCTCGGCTGTGGTTCAGGTTTGCACGGTGAACAGACAGGCAGAATTATGATTGAGTTTGAAAAAGTCCTGCTTCACGAAAAACCCAAGATCGTGATAGTAGCAGGAGACGTTAACTCTACACTCGCCTGTTCTCTTGTAGCGGTAAAACTCGGTATCAAGGTGGCTCATATTGAAGCCGGATGTCGGAGTTTTGACCGCACGATGCCTGAAGAGATAAACCGTCTGCTGACAGATGCAGTTTCTGACTATCTGTTTGCTATCGACCAGATCTCAGCCTGTAATCTGAAACGAGAGGGGATTTCAGAAAAAAAGATATACATCGTTGGTGATATAATGATTGATTCGTTATTGTTTGCATTGAAAAAAATTAAAGCAAGAGACGATGTATTAAAAAGGTACCACTTGAAGAAGAAACAGTATGGGGTAATAACAATGCATCGTCCCTCAAACGTGGATAATTCTGATACTTTGATTCAGATATTGAACATATTTGATGAGATACAGAAAGAGATACCACTTGTTTTTCCTGTACATCCAAGAACTTTAAAACAGATAAAAACCAATTCAGAAATGAAGCTACTCTTAAATAATATGAAAAATATGATCGCTACCGAGCCACTCGGTTATTTTGAGTTTGTTCAATTGTTTACCAATGCAAAATTTGTCTTGACCGATTCAGGCAGTCTGCAGCAGGAGACAACTTTTCTAAACATACCATGTCTTACAATGCGTTATAATACAGAACGACCAGTCACTATTACAAAAGGAACAAATACTCTGGTTGGTAATTCAGAATATAAGATTTTAAAATATTTTAACCAGATAATGAATAATCGGTATAAACAGGCTGAGCGTATCCCTTTATGGGATGGTCAGACCGCTGCACGCATTGTGAAAATATTGCTGGCTAAAGATAAAAAGTGAATTAAAATACGATTTTATTATGGATTATCGTTTCAGTCAGTTCAAAATATTAAAACATAAATTAGACAGTAAATATCCTATACATATTCAGATAGATCTAACTGGAGCTTGTAACCAGAATTGCACGTTCTGTTTTTTCAGGGAGGGTAGCAGAACAACAAAGAAACAGGAATATATAAAAAATATCGGGTTTCTCGAAACTGACGTAGTAATTAGACTGATTGATGAACTGAAGAGACTCGGTGTGAAAGCCGTAACCTTTGTAGGCGGTGGCGAGCCTATGATTCACAGAGATTTTGATAAAATCCTGAACAGGATAGTTAAAACCAGAATCAAGTTTGGTATCGTGACTAATCTCTCGAGACTGCCTGAAAATAAATTGTTACTTAGAAAAGCTTCCTGGGTCCGGGTCAGTGTCGATGCCGCAACTCGCAGAACCTACAAAATTATACATAATCCTAAGGATAATTTTGATTTTAAAAAGTTGAAAGAGAATATCAGACTTATTACAGGATTTACTGATGTGGGTGTCAGTTTTATAGTGACAACTGAAAATTATAAAGAGATATACAAAGCAGCAAAGTTATTTAAAAAGCTTGGTGTAAATTACATACAATTCAAACCAGAATACGATTTATTTAAAATCAAAACTATAGCTATGTTGTCAAGCAAGATAAATAAACAGATTGAGAAAGCTGCAAAATTATCCGATGACAGGTTTAATGTAATCAATCTTATGCATAGAATCAAGAATATCACACAGCCTGACAGAGATTTTGAGCACTGTTATATACACAGATATAATACCCAGATTGGTGTGGATGGGAACGTGTATCCATGTTGTGTTCTGAAATACATAAAATCGTGTTCCTTTGGTTCTATTTACAGAACATCTTTTAAGAATATCTGGAATGGTAGAAAACGTAGAAACTTTATCTCCAGACTAAAAATAAAAAAATGTCCAGCCTGCTGGTATGATAAGACAAATGAATTACTGAATTATATTTTTAAGGAGGGGTCAGACCATTTATATTTTGTATGATTGACAAAATTTCAAGATATTATTCACAAAAGACAGTGCTTGTGACAGGTGGTACGGGTTTTATCGGTAGCAATCTTGTCAGGATGCTATTGAATATAGGGACAAGGAGAATAATTGTTCTCGACAATCTTGTGACCTCAAGAAGATGGAACGTACCTTATGATAAAAAAATTATTTTTATTAAAGGCAGCGTGGTCGAGGAGAAAACATTAAAAAAAGTATTCTCTTATAAACCGGATATAGTATTTCATCTTGCGGCATTCTGTGCAAACCAGAAATCTGTTGAAGACCCCAAGGAAGATTTGCGTGTCAATGGTTTCGGAACATTACATATATGTCAATTTTGCATCGAAAATAAAGTTGACAGATTAATATATGCTTCAGCGGGTTGTTCAATATACGGAGTATCCGCTCCAAACCCGGTCAAAGAGGATTTCCCGGTATCTTTAATACAGGAAACACCCTACCAGATTACAAAACTGCTTGGAGAACTCTACTGCAACTATTTTATGACCAATTATAGCCTTAAAGTGGTAACTGCACGATTTTTTAACGCTTATGGACCTGGTGAGATACCGGGTTATGGAAGAAACGTTGTTTCAAATTTTATTTATAAAGCTATTTGCGGACAAAATCTGCCGGTTATGGGCACCGGCAGGGAAACAAGAGATTTTGTTTATACTGAAGACCTTGCTTGTGCAATAATACGGTGCGGATATCTTGATGAAGCGGTGAATCAGATTTTTAATCTTTCAACAGGGAGACAGATAGAGATAAATTATGTAGCAGATGTTATTATAGATACAGTGAGCAGGATTTTTAATAAAAAAAGAGTGAAAAAATATTATATACCTTTAAGAAAATGGGATAGACTGTATAGACGTGAAGCATCGATAGACAAAGCCAGAACTATTCTTAAATATACCCCGGTAATGAATTTTGAGCAGGGAATCGAGAACACTGTTTACTGGTTTAAGGAGAACTGGGAGAGGATAATAAGAGATGTCAAAAGTATTAACAAAAACAGAAAAGGATGGGAATGAATTATGTGTGGTATATTAGGTGGTTATAATTACAGGGATTCGTATAGTTTTAAAGACCTTGAGTTTTTACTTAAAAGGGGCCCGGATTTTATAGGCACCTGGTATACAGATAAAATTTTTATGGCTGTATCCAGACTGTCTATAATCGACCCAGGCTTTAGAGGTAACCAGCCTCTTGAAAATAAAAGATACGTTATCGCATATAATGGCGAGGTGTACAATTTTATGGATATAAAAAAAGATTTAATTAACAGGGGGATTATTTTCAAAACCTCGTCTGATACAGAAGTGGTTCTTGAAGCAGTTACTGAATACGGACTAAATGCTGTAAAAAGGTTCAGGGGGTTCTGGGCATTTGTGCTTTACGATAAAAAGAAAAAGAAGATTATTTTATGTCGTGACCATTTTGGCGTAAAACCATTGTATTATTACTACGAGAAAAACAAGCTCTGTTTCTCATCAATGATTAAAACTATAATTCAGTCGTGCGAGATTGATAAGGTACTGAATTATTCTGCATTATCAGAATATGTAAAATATCAACTCACATTTGATAACAAAACATTTATTAGAAATATATTCAAGGTGCGACCGGGTGAATTTGTGATATACGATATAAGGAAAAACAGGATAAAATTTCAGAGATATTTTGATTATAATGAATTGCTAAAATCGGGACACGAACCCTCTCTGTTAAAGATGCGAAAACTGCTGTATAAAGTAGTAAATGAGAGTACGATAAGCGATGTCCCAATAACCACATTCGTAAGCGGTGGTATAGACTCAAGCACCATTACCGCGATAGTAAAACCCGAGGTTGCTTATCACTGCAATTTCAGTTTCCAGGATTGTAATGAGACAAAGTTTGCAAAAAGCCTGGTGAACTATATTAAATCAACACGTCTTATGACCTTAAATGCTGACGAAAAATTTTCTCTTATATCCAGACTCAATGATATTCTACAGGATTTTGACGAACTGAGCATAGGGTCCGTGATACTGCCGCTCAACGATATACTTTCACTTGTGAGTAAACGATATAGAGTTATATTAAACGGCATAGGTGGTGACGAACTATTTTTGGGTTATATGCGGTATCCTATGGCAATGGGTTTTTGTCCGGACCCAAAATATTTACCGACTTTTCGGAAAATAGAGTGTTCATTATCCATAGTCGAGAGGTTTGAGATGCTGCATACCAAGGGCGACGCTAGGTTTTACAATTTTTATGACGATAAAACCGTTTTCTCTTTTTACGATGAATTTAATCGTTACAATACCGATGATTTAAGAAAAATGCAGATATTCGATATGAGAAATTTTTTACCCGGGCTTCTTAACATCGAGGACAAAATAGCAGCGAGGCACTCCATAGAGAGCAGACCATCGTTGCTGAACCAGGAGTTTGTAAGAAACGTGTTTTTAATACCTGCAAAGAAATTATACAGAAGGAACAATCTGAAACATTATTTAAAGAAGATGGTGAATGACTTGCTGCCGCAGGACATACTTGGCCGTAAGGATAAAATGGGGTTCACCACACCAGTTGGCACGTTTATCAATAATTCAGTTAACGAAATAAGGGAACAGATATATTATTCTAAGTTCAGGCATCTTTATAATCTTAATAAGATTAATTTCACTGTAGAAAACAATTACAGCAGAGAGGTGTTCGGTTTGTTGATGCTTGACTTATGGTTGAACAATTATATCAGCACCCAGAAAGCATGATAATGAAAAATGAGGACGGTTATGATTTTGAATTTTATTGATATTATAACAATTAAATTTTTGGATTTGAAAATCTAATTCTAATAATGGTATAAATAAGACAGTTCTGATTGCGTAAGAAAAAGGATATTTTTTGGTTATGAATTTAAAGAATATGAAGTACTGGGAAAAATCTATTCCATTCTCACAAGATGAAATAAAATTAGATTCTTTTGAGAAGAAAAGACAGTTCAGATATAGATTGCAAGATTATATGCAACGTGTTTTTAAATACAATCAGTATAAAAACAAATTAGTTCTTGAAATAGGATGTGGTTCAGGAATAGATAGTTTAGAGTTTGCTAAATATGGTGCAAAAATAGTTGCTACTGATATGACTGAAAAAGGGACATTAGTAACAAATAAATATTTAAAAGAGAAAAAATATAAAGGTTATATTATTAGAGCCGATGGTCACAACCTCCCTTTTAAAAATAGTACAATCGATTGTGTCTATAGTTTCGGGGTATTACACCATATTCCTGATATCAAGAAAATCTTAAATGAAATAAAAAGGGTTCTTAAAAAGGGGGGAGAGATAGCAGGTATGGTTTATAATAGAGATAGTTTACTGTTCGCATATTCAATAGTTTATCTACGCGGGATAAAGCATGGTCTTTTAAAGAAATATTCATTAGACAGGATACTTTCTATGTATTCCGAGAGAAATAAAGGATGTCCTTACACAAAAGCGTATACTAAAGAGGAGATTAAAAAACTTCTTAAAAAATATTTTAAAAACGTGAAACTATCAGTTGAGTACAATGTTATAGATACAGAGAAAAAGAGAAAAGTAAAAATAAAAGTACCTGAAGATTACGAACTTGGCTGGCATCTCATCTTTAAAGGCAGAAATCAACCATAGTTAATTACCAATTTTTTCCTGAAGCTTGATATAATACAATTCCCACGGTGTGGCTCATACCACTATTGCGTCATATTTTCAAATCCTTGAAGATTGTCTTATCATTGAAAGAATCGAGCCTATAACCCATAGTAAAACCAGAAAAAAATTAACCAAATCATTGATTACCTTATTTGCTTTTTCTTTGACATTTCTCTCTATTTTGAATATCTAAATAAAGCAAATTAAGTTGATGAGGATACATTATCGTTGAAAGTATTACTTATATTTCCTAAAGTAA
>JBFMHD010000161.1:0-6354 GCA_040752395.1 Candidatus Hydrogenedentota bacterium | reverse complement strand
CTCTTCACACCTCTCATAAATTAATTGCTCAAACTCAACTGCACTTAAATACCCTAATGATAAATGAAGATGATCCCCGTTATATAACTCTATCCCTTCTGAAATACCCAAAACCGCTTCCTCATATGTCTCCCAATCTGATATCCAGATAGTTTCTTCTTTAACTGTTCGTATTACTCGTTCTGTACGGAGCTGATAGAAAAAACTTTGTGCCTCTGTCACTTTGTGCCTTTGTGCCTTTGTGCCTTTCGTTGTCTTTCTTTCCGTTCCTCAACCTTAGCCTCAACCTCAACCTTTCTTTTTCGTTGTCTTTTTTTCCGTTATCTTGCTTCTTGATATTCCCTCAGTCTACTACGGGTCTTGTGACCCTCACTACTTCTTCAAAGTTCGGAGTTCGGAGCTCGGATCTATTATTACGAACTCCTAACTCCTATCTTTTTCATCCTTTATGTAGAGCGCAAAAACGCAATAACCCAAGAACCCAAGAACCCAATAGTGTAGAGCGCAACCCGCGCTCATGAGTACTCCCCTTTAAAGTGTCTCACGTTTCAGGGGAGCAGTATATGCCTCTTTCATACGTCGCTCCTGTCTTCTGTCTTCTATCTTTTATACACTTTTTTTATTGCATTAACATACCAGAAAATTATATAATTATTCAAGAAATTTATTCAGGTCTTTTTTGTAATCAACGAAATGGACCGGATTTTTTTAAGACAATAATGAGAAAAAAAAAGCATGGTATCGATATAGAAAGATTAAAACATAGGATAGTTAAAGCAGCTAAATACTTACCAATTAAGTTAATCGTTTTATTTGGGTCGGCAGTAAAATCAACATATGGTCAATTATCTGATATAGATATTGGTATATTATTTAATAATAAACCGTCTTTGAAACAAGAAGAAATTTTACTTTTAAATTTTACTAAAAGATTGCCTGAATTTTCATTAGATATAGTTATACTGAATCATATTTCACCATTACTTGGTTATTTTATTTCAAGGGACGGAATATGTTTGTATGCCAGGAATGCCTCAGAATGGCATGATTTTAGGTTGAGATTATTGCGTAATTACAGGGATACAAAAAAATTCCGCAAAAGACACGAAGACTTTATTAAGAATAAACTTAGTCAGGTAGTATAATTATGAATGCAGAGACTTCTATACTTTTAAGAAGGATACAGCTTTTATCAGATTATATCTCCGAACTCAAAGAACTTAAAGAAATAAAATGGATTACGTATTCCAAAGAAAGAAAGACCAGGCGCGCAGTGGAAAGACTATTACAGCTTATAGTAGAAGTTGGTGCAGACATATCAAGCGAGGTGCTTCTGCTTAAAAACATTAATCCCCCAGAAACATATTATGAAGTTTTCCAAAAACTCGGAACTTCAAGATTAATTTCTAATAAATTAGCAATACGACTTGCAAAAACGTCGGGATTAAGAAACAGGCTTGTTCACGAATACGGTGAATACCGCGATGAGATAGTATTTAAAAACATAAAAATATTTCTTAATATCTATCCACGCTTTATTTCAAGTATTATGAAATGTTTTAAATTGTTTTAATGAATTTTATTTGTCTTTAAAAAAATGATTGTGAAAGATACCATTTTTTATTGCATTAACATACTAAAAAATTATATAATTATTCAAGAAATATATTTGAGCTGTAGTCAGAGGAGTCAACATGAGCGCTTTTGCGCTCTACACTATTGGGTTATTGGGTTATTGGGTTATTGGGTTATTGCGTTCTAAATTCTGGCTGTTGACTACAGATTTCCGCATTTTGCATTCTGATTTTTTTAAAGGATGTTGGCTTTCGGCTCCGGGCTTTTGGCTCCAACCGGCTGTAGTCCGTAGCCTGTAGCCTGTCCTGATACCTCTCACTTCTTCCGTTATCTTGCTTCTACTTGATATTATTAGAGTTACAATGTTTTTCAGAGGAGAGGAGGTAGTTTATGCGTAAACTTGTTATTTTATTAGTTGTTTCAGGTATTTTATTTGTACCCTCTTTTATGTATTCTAAGAACAAAAAAGAGGGTGAGTCTAAATTTAGAGAAAAAATGCTTGATAGAATCGCTGAAAGATTAGAACTCACTGATGAGCAAAAAGAGAAAATATCGTCGTTAATCAAGGATAGCGAAAACAAACGCAAAAAGATTATAAAAGACTTAGCACAACTGACTGACTCACTTAAAGAAGCTCTGAAAAATGAAGCACCTGATAATGAACTCCAGGATATAATCGATAAAATAAAAGATGAAAAAAATAAGATGCAGTCTATAGATGATGAGCTTTATGATGAAGCAAGTAAAATACTTACTACAAAACAGATAGCTAAATTTATAGTACTAAAAAGCGAACGTATGAAAAGGATGAGAATGGGTAAAAGGCTAGGGTATAAAGACCGAGGGGCTATAGATAGATGGCGTGTAGAGGTCGAGAACCCGGAAGATAGGTCTTTAAATATGGAAGAAGAAAAAGAAGAATGGACAAAAGAAGAAGAAGAAGAAGCTATTGATAGATGGCAGGTGGAAACAAAAAGCCCCGGGAAGAAACGTCATTTTACTTCTGAGGAGCGCGATAAAGAACGGTATGAAGATTTATGGGGGATCGATATAAATCTTCCACGCAAAAGGGCTTTTGAATAAACCAGCAGGACCGGTTCGCGAACCGCACCCTACTTATGTTGAGGGCCTTAATCTGTCAATATCACTCAATTTACCAAGAATAAAGAGTACATCAGAATCTTTAAATACATAATCAGGTGGCGGCATAACGATTATCTTTTCAGGTACAACCTCTTTTACCGCAAGAACATATATACCATATTCATTACGTAGTTTTAATTCCATTAGTGATTTGCCAATAAACTGCGATGGTACGGCAAACTCAACTATCGCATACTCATTGGTAAGCGGTAAACTCTCGAGTAGATTGGGGTTCGCCAGTGTTTCAGCTGTACGAACAGCCATATCTCGTTCAGGATATATAACGTCAGTTGCGCCTATTGTTCTCAGTAATTTACCTTGTTCAAGACTTGTAGCCTTTACATAAATCCTTTTTATCCCCATCTCTTTTAGATAATAGGTTATCATAACATTTTTTTCTATGTTATCGCCAAGCGAGACAATAATAGTTGCCTCACTACCTTTTATAAACTTTTCAAGCACTTTTTTTTCTGTAGCGTCAGCTACTACCGCCTTTGTAACAGAATCTTTAATTTCTTGTATTTTTTCTTTGTTTCTATCAATAACAAGTACCTCCTGGTTGAGTTTATAAAGTGTTCGTGCAAGCACATCACCGAACGTCGATAACCCTATAACAACAAATTCAGACATCGAAAATATCCTCCCCTGAAAAACATTGTAACTCTAATAATATCAAGTAGAAGCAAGAGGCAAGAAGCAAGATAACGGAAGAAGTGAGAAGTATCAGGACATCAGCCAATCATTATCTCTTCCTCAGGATATTGAAACTCAAGCTCTTCTTTACCCTGCATCATTAAGATAGCCAAAGTTAATGGACCTGTCCTTCCTATAAACATTAATATAATTATAACCAATTTACCAAGATTTGTTAAGTACTGAGTTATGCCGAGCGATAAACCAACAGTACCAAAAGCACTGAATGCCTCAAATATAACACTTAAAAAAAAGTTGGAATTAGTCTTGTGAGATACTGTCTCGATCTCTGAAAGCAGGAGGATAAAAATACAAAGAGTTAAAATTAACAAAGAGATAAGTATTAAGGTAAATACTCTTTCAACAGTTTGTTTTGAGACAGTTCGTCTTAATAATTCTGGTCTTGGTCTTCCCCTGATCCTGCTTATTATCAAAGAAAAAAATATTGCAAACGAAGTTGTTTTTATCCCGCCCGCAGTAGAACCAGGCGAACCACCAATAAACATCAATGTTATAAGGATTAGCGCTGTGGCTTCTTTTAATAGATATACAGGCACAGTATTAAAACCAGTTGTTCTTGCTGTCACGCTTTGAAAAAAAGAACTTAATATCTTTTCCTTAAAAGTAAAATTAAAAAAAGAATAATTCTGTTCGATAAAAAAAATAAAACAAGCACCAAACAATATCAAACATAAAGTTGTTGATAATACAACTTTGCTATGAAATGAGAGTTGGATTTTCTTTGTTTTTAAGATCTCATACAACTCATTTATTACAACGAACCCAAGCCCCCCACATATAATGAGAACCATAATTACTATATTTAAATGTATGCTCCCCCGGAAAGGTTCAAGACTATCTGAGAAAAGAGAAAAACCAGCATTGCAAAAAGCTGATATTGAATGAAATATAGAAAGCCAGATACTTTTTATAAAATCTTCGGTTCTTATAAAAAATATAAATAATAGTACCGCTCCTAACACTTCTATACCTGTTACAAAATAGATTAATCTTTTCAAAAATTTATAAAAATCCAGGACAAAATCCTGTGTTAAACTCTCGCTAATAAAGCCTCGACCACTTATCCCGATTCTACCACTTAATATACCCATAAACATAGTTGATAATGTAAGTATACCTAATCCACCTATCTGAATAAATATCAAAATAATTATTTTACCCCATATCGTAAAATAAGTAGCAGTATCCACTACAATCAAACCAGTTACACACGTTGCAGAGGTAATGGTAAACAATGCATCAATTAGACTTATGCCATTATGTGTTGCAAATGGTAGTTTCAAAATTAACGTGCCAGCACATATCGCTATAGCAAAACTTAATATTATCATTAATGGAGGGTCACCAAGAATCCGCCTCATCATCTTTTAAATACCTCATAAATGTATTTTATCAATTCTCTAATAAGAAAGACGATATTAATCAGTATTAATAAACTCAACAATGTAAATAAAACATTCATCTTTTTATATCCCAGAATTGTTGCAATGAATAATAAAACTATAAATAAAATACCTGCTCTTTTAATATTTCTATCATTCATATAACTTATTATTGCCCCCTCCTCTGAAAAACATTGTAACTATAATAATATCAAGTAGAAGCAAGAAGCAAGATAACGGAAGAAGTGAGAGGTATCAGGACAGGCTACAGGCTACGGACTACAGCCGGCTGGAGCCTTCTCCTTCGAAAAAGTTCGGAGCTCGGAGCTCAGATCTATTATTACGAACTCCTAACTCCTATCTTTTTCATACTTTGTGCCTTTGTGCCTCGGACGCTGTTCTGTTTACTCATAATAATATATTCCCTATTAAATAGTCAAAATAAAAATACCAGAAATTCTGACGCGATGGTAGTTGCAGAGTGAATTTGAAAAAATACCTTGTAATTTTTAATAACTATAATTAGTATAATTTCTATGAAGTTAACTGTATTTGGTATTAGTCATAATACGGCATCGATTGATATCTTAGAAAAGTTTTCTTTTAATTCTACTTTAAAACAAAAAATAATAGACTTATTTCTGAACCCGGCTGCGCTATGGCAAGACCAATCTGCACGCCTGGAACCCGCCTGCCAAAAGATGTATGGATTAGTTTTATCAACCTGTAATCGTACTGAAATATATTTATCCCTTCCTCATAATGTTGAAGATTATTTATTTCTAAAAAAGATTATAAAAAAAACACTCAATATAGATGCTATGGATTTTTATAAAAATTTCTATAAATATACAGACATAGAAGCTGCAAGACATTTATTCAGGGTCGCTTCAGGCATCGATTCAATGGTCATTGGAGAGACACAAATTTTATCTCAGATCAAAGATGCGTACTATTATTTTAAATCTGCTGGCACAACTGATTCTCTGTTAAATAAACTATTTGAGGCTGCTTTTAGAACCGGAAAAAAAGTGAGGGCAGAAACCAATATCAGCAGATACCCTGTTTCTATAAGTAGTATTGCAGTGAGATTAGCTGAAGATACTTTTAAAAATCTAAAAAATAAAAAAGTGCTTGTAATTGGTGCTGGCAAGATGAGTGAACTGAGCTGTATGTATCTTCATAAACGAGACGCTAAGATTGTGGTCTGCTCAAGGACACTTGAGAATGCTGAAAAACTTGCAAAACGATTCCATGGAACAAGTGTCTCTTTTGATAGATTCGACGATATTTTATTAGATGTAGATATTATTATAACCCAGACATCTGCACCTCACCCTATTATTACTTTTGATAGAATAAACATAATAATGAAAAAACGTCATTATAGAGAGCTTTTTATAATTGATATAGCAGTCCCACGCAACGTGGATAAAACCTGTAAAAAAATAAAGAATCTGTATTATTATGATATCGATGACCTGCAAACAACAGCTGATAAAAATAATGCCTTGCGAAAAAAAGAGATCGTAAAATGTGA
>JBFMHD010000160.1:0-6374 GCA_040752395.1 Candidatus Hydrogenedentota bacterium | reverse complement strand
ATTTTATCTCAGGAATTCGGATTCGTTATTAGTATTTTAGTTATATTATGCTGGTATGGTTTTTTAGGTGGGCTTATAGATATATTTTTAAAAGACTATCTTTATACCCAGTTTTAGCCTATAAAAAATTTAATAAAATTGGTATTGATTTTTTTTCAAGTTTATGCTATACTAATAAGACTATTTTTTAGAATTGGATATAAAAGTATTGATATTATTGAAATTAGAAAAAGAAATTTATTATGAATAATTGTATTTTTTGTAAAATTATAAAAAACGAAATAGCTACTAATAAAGTTTATGAAGATGATGATAT
The DNA here is from genome assembly GCA_040752395.1 of Candidatus Hydrogenedentota bacterium. Taxonomy (GTDB): domain Bacteria; phylum JBFMHD01; class JBFMHD01; order JBFMHD01; family JBFMHD01; genus JBFMHD01. Next base: position 6,058 of record JBFMHD010000160.1, on the reverse strand, counting down.
TTTAGCTTTTAATGATATAAATCCAAAAGCACCGCTACATATATTAATTATTCCAAAGAAACATATACCAAGTTTAGAGTATGCAAAGAAAGAGGATATAGAAGTTCTTGGTAAAATGCAGATTGTCGCTAAAGAGATAGCCATAAAAAATGGGGTAATAAAGGATGGTGTGAGATTAGTTTTAAATTGTAATAAAGGGGCTGGTCAGGAAGTATTTCACATACACTATCATCTTTTAGGTGGTCGAACATTTACATGGCCACCAGGTTAGAGATAGTTCTTATTTTTTATAGGGGATAATTATGGAATGGGTGATAACATTTGTTACACTTGTAGCAGGGTGTGTTTCAATAGTTTGGTTTATACGTGATGTTCGAAAGGAGTACTCATGAGCGCGGCTTGCGCTCTACACAAAGTATGAAAAACTAAAGATGATATGTTGGCTTCAGGTTCCGGACTTCGGGCTCCAGCCGGCTGTAGTCCGTAGCCCGTAGCCTGTACCCCGAATTATTAGAGTTACAGCGTTTTTCGAAGGAGGGTTGGTATAGGATGCCGGATATTATTGTAAGAGAAGACGAGTCTTTTGAAAAAGCGTTAAAGAGGTTCAGGCAATCCTGTCAGCAATCTGGATTAATGACAGAGATTAAAAAGAGGCAGCATTATGAGAAGCCGAGTGTGAAGCGAAAAAAGAAGAGTGAGCGAGCAAGAAAAAGAATGAGCAAAAAATACAGAGGAGGGGGTTATTAAAATCCTAAGGTATGGGGATAAATTGGTAGGTTTTGAAGAATTATGAGTTTAATTGGCAGACTATATGAAGATTTAAAAATCAGTTTAAAAAAAGGAGAGAAAGAGAGGTTATCAACTATACGGCTTTTAATCAATGCTATAAAACAGGAGGAGATAGTTTTAAAAAGGGAGATCACAGAAGATGAAGAAATAAACGTATTAAATCGTGCACTAAAGCAGCGAAACGAAGCTATCTCAGAGTATAAAAGAGTTAACAGGGAAGATTTAGCAAAAAAAGAAGAAACAGAAAAAAAGATTATAGAGTCATATCTTCCATCACCTTTATCAGAGGATGAGATTAAAGAATGTATAAAGGCAGTTATAAAAGAGACTAATGCAGAAGGAATAAAAGATTTTGGGAAGGTTATGAAAGGGGTCATAACCAGGGTTAAGGGTCGTGCTGATGGAAAGTTTGTTCAAATGTTAGTGAGGGAGATGCTTTCGTAATTATGAATAGGATTGACCGTGAATTAATAGATGATATTAGAGATAAAACTGACATAGTCGATGTTATCTCGAGATATATATCTTTACAGCGGAGCGGTAAAAACTTTAAAGCGCTATGTCCTTTTCATCATGAAAAGACACCTTCTTTTATAATAAGTCCAGAGAGGAAGATATTTCATTGTTTTGGCTGTGGTAAGGGAGGTAATGTTTTCCACTTTTTAATGGCTTTTGAGAAGATATCTTTTATAGATGCTGTGAAAAGATTAGCTAACGAAGCAGGTGTATTTATTAGTGACACAGATTATACTCTGAGTGAAAAAGACAAAAAGAGAATAAGAATGTTAGAGTTAAATGGGAAGGTATGTGAGATGTATCAGAGGGCGTTAAGAGAAGCAGGTGACAGAATTATGAAAATATTAAGAGAGAGAGAGATCAAGACAGAAGATATCTCGAAATTTAAAATTGGGTATGCTCCTCTGGAGAGCAGATATATAACGAAGTTAATTAACGATAGTGAGAGAGAGTTAGCTATAGAATGTGGCATTATCAAGCAAGTAGACAATACCTTTGAAGATTTTTTCAAAAACAGGATAATCTTCCCAATCTTAAATGAATCCTCTAAAGTAGTGGGTTTTTCAGGTAGAATAGTTAATGACAATGACTCGCCGAAATATATTAACACTTCTTCGAACCTTGTTTTTGACAAGAGCAGGAATCTATATGGTATTCATATAGCGCGTAAATTTTCTTCACATTCGAATGAAATGGTAATAGTTGAAGGGTATACTGATGTTATAACGATGCAGAGATACGGGTTCAAGAATTGTGTGGCAACTATGGGAACTGCGCTTACTGATTCACAGCTCTCTATATTAGCACGGCTTGTTAATTCACTGGTATTACTTTTTGATGGTGATAGTGCGGGTAAAACAGCTGCTGAGCGAGGGATAGACAAAGCGTTATCGAAAAATTTCAAAGTTAAAATAGTTATTATTCCTGGTGAATCTGACCCGGATGATTATTTAAAAAAGCACGGTGCAGAGAAAATGGAAGAACTGATAAAGAACGCTAAAGATTATCTTGAATTTCTCTTCGAGCGTGAATGTGAAAAAGGCGATACAGCGTCTATTTCCGGCAAGATAAAAATAGTGAAAAATATTATACCGATTTTAAAAAGGGTTCCGATGCATATTGATAGGCGCTTATATTCAGATGAATTTTCAAAACGTTTAAATATTGAGAGTGATATATTTCTAAGAAATATAGAAGGCGATATGAAAATGGAAAAAACTCTTGAAACAAAAGAATTACAGGATGACGTTGAAACCAGATTATTATTAATTTTAACTTATGGAGACAGAGAGGTTTTTGAATTTACAAACAAGTTTATGGACGAAAACTTTTTTACAAGAACAGAGTATAGCAGACTATTTAAGATGTTACAGGAGCAGTTTTACAATCAGGGTTATATTGATACAGCCTTACTAATGAATAATACAGATGATGAAAAAATTGTTAGTTTAATCAGTTATCTCGAGATGCAAAAAGAAGAGCATTTAAACAAGCTTGCAAGCGCATATTATTTAATGAAGAAGATCATTGAGAAAAAGATCGCTTTTAAAATAAACGAGATTAAAAAACTTATTCAAGATGAAAAAACTGAAAAGAGAAAAGATTTATTACTAAAAGAGTTTGATAAACTCATAACATCAAAAAAAGAATTATTAAAAAATATGGCAGATGAGATAAACCCCTACACCAAAGAGGTAAAAGTATGAACACTGCGTTATTAAACCGAAAAGAAATAAAGAAATTATTACTACTTGGTAAAAAGCATGGCAGGCTTACGTATGACCAGATAAACGATATCCTACCGCCACACCTTTCTGACGCTGACCAGATAGACATGGTTTTCACGCTACTTACAAAAGAAGGCATAGAGATAGCTGATGAGGTTGATTCAAGGGATATTTTATCACTTCACAAGGAAGCAAGACACGACAAATTATTAAAAGAACGTCGAGCACTTGAAAGAGCCACGAGCATCACAGATGACCCGATAAGACTTTATCTCCGTGAAATAGGCCGGGTTGAACTGCTCACAGCAGAAGAAGAAGTCGAGATCGCAAAGAAAATTGAAACAGGCGAAACGTTAATGCAGGAAGCTGTCTTTTCATGGCCAAAATCTGTAGAGATTTTAGAAGAGGTTACTTGTGAAATAAATAAAAATTTAGAAGAAGAAAGGATAAGAGTAAGAGATTTAATAAATATCAAGGGTAGAATAAGGTTAAAACCATATGAGGAAAAGCGCTGGCAGAAAAGGCTGCAAACTGTTTTAAGAAGAGTTAAACGATATTATTCTTTGTATAATAAAACCGCACTGGAATTAAAAAAGTTCTCTTTGAAATCAAGAAATCTGACTCTAATCAAAAAAATGGAAAAATTTAAAAATTCTATTGTCAACGAAATGAAAAAACTCAATTTTAATCAGGGTGTAATACGATATTTTCTTGATAAAATACACGGTGTTTTAAAAGAAGCTGATATTTTATCGCTTAAATTAAAAATAGCTATTGAATCTAAAAACGGTTATAAATTAGAGGATATTAAGATATGGATAGATATGCTTGGAAGAAAAGACCCGCTCCTTGATACGGAGTTAAAAAAACATCATATATCTAAAGCAGAATTAAAAAAATTAAGAACCTATTTTTATGGTTATAACTATCAGATAAAGAAGATTGAGGAAAAAGAAGGAATCAGTATTGAAGAATTAAAAAAAGCAATTGAGAAGTATGGTGAAGGCAAAAGGATTATGGATACTGCTCGTGAAGAAATGGTTGAGGCTAATTTAAGGTTGGTGGTTTCTATTGCAAAAAAATATACAAACCGTGGTTTAACCTTCCTTGATTTAATTCAGGAGGGCAACACGGGTTTAATTAAAGCAGTTGAAAAATTTGAGTACCGGCGAGGATATAAATTTTCTACTTATGCTACCTGGTGGATACGTCAGGCTATTACCAGAGCGATCGCTGACCAGGCGCGGACTATAAGGATACCTGTTCATATGGTTGAACAGATCAACAAAGTTGTTAAAGAGACAAGAGCGCTTGTGCAGAAATATGGACGAGAACCGAGACCAGAGGAAATAGCTAAAAATCTTGACTGGCCTGTTGATAAGGTGCGTGGAATAATGAAGATAGCCATGGAACCGATCTCGCTTGAAACACCTATTGGTGAAGATGAGGATTCGCATCTCGCTGATTTTATTGAAGACAAAGAAGTTGATTCACCCGCTAAAATCGCTACAAACCAGCTTCTATTTGAACAGCTTATAAGAGTTTTATCAACTCTAACGAACAGGGAGCAGAGAGTTTTAAGATTAAGGTTCGGGTTAGAAGACGGGTATCCGAGAACACTTGAAGAAGTGGGTAAATATTTTAATGTAACAAGAGAACGGATAAGACAGATAGAGGCAAAAGCGCTTGATAAACTCCGGCACCCAACACGGGCAAGAAAGCTTATCGACTATTTGGAATAATGAACAAAGTATATATAGCTGGTATATCGTTGAGCCAGTTTGGTAAACTTGAATCATCTTTATATGAACTCGTTATTTCGGCAATCAGTCGTTTGAGAGAAGAGCATAGTTTAGATGAGATAGATGCGGTTTTTGTCGGTAGTATGGCGCCTGCACAGTTTATAGGTGATGGTAATCTTGGGCCATTAATAGCTGACTGGATTGGCAAATCAGGGCTGCCGGCTTTTTGTGTTGATACAGCATCCTCGGCTGGTGCAGCTGCATTTCATACAGCAACCCAATCTGTAGCAAGCGATCTTTTCAAGGATGTTCTTGTTATTGCTTGTGAAAAGATGTCTGATTTGCCAACCCCACGAATAACTGCGATACTTGCTCAGGTTATAGACAAAAAGGAGCGAATAATAGGTGCCTCGATGCCATCGCTTGCTGCTCTTGTCACAAAAAGATATATGTATGAATATAAAATGCCATACAAAGCATTAATGAGGGTTGCTATAAAAAACCACAGCTATGGGTATTATAATTCTTTTGCGCATTTTCGAAAATTAATAACTGAAAAAGATATCCTCGACTCAAGGATAGTAGCAGAGCCTTTAAGATTGTATGACTGCAGTCCTATTTCTGATGGTGTTGCCTGCTGTATTCTTACCTCTAAAAAAACCGATATAAATGTTGCGGGTATAGGTTGCGGCACCGACCATATAGCTTTAAGAAACAGAGATTCACTTACCTCTTTTAAAGCTACAATTTTAGCAGCAAAACAGGCATTCTCTATGGCTTCACTGGGACCAGCTGATATAGATTTTGCTGAGATACACGATGCTTTTACCTCGTTTGAGATTATCAGTCTTGAGGATTTAGGTTTTTTTGAAAAAGGGACAGCCTGGCAAAAAACATTAGATGGAGCGACTGAGAAAAATGGTGTATTACCTGTGAACATCTCAGGTGGGCTTAAGTCACGTGGACACCCGGTAGGCACGAGTGGGCTTGCCCAGATAGTGGAAATCGCATATCAGATGAGAAAACAAGCAGGTAAAAGGCAGCTTGAAAAAGTCAACGTAGCATTAGCTCATAGTATTGGTGGACTTGCTTCCTGTAATTTTGTTACTATATTGTGTAAGAGCTAATCTCACTTTTAACTTTTAACTTTCTATCTGCTATTATTAAAGTTAAAATGTTTTTCAGAGGAGTACTCATGAGCGCGGGTTGCGTTCTACACAATATATGAAAAACTAAAGATGATATGTTGGCTTCAGGCTCCGGGCTTCGGGCTCCAGCCGGCTG
>JBFMHD010000016.1:0-21102 GCA_040752395.1 Candidatus Hydrogenedentota bacterium | reverse complement strand
TGATGGGGCTATATAGAATTCATTAAATTTGTTCGTATAACTTAATGAATAGATATCTTTCACAGTTTCATATTTCATCTCAGTCCCCAGAGCAAGCCATTTATTATCAGAAAGGGAGAGCGGGTCATCATAATCTTTTTTTCTGTAGTTCCAGTCAACCTTGAACCAGAAATTTTTAGATTTTCTATAGCGTAAGAACCCGAATAAATGCTCTGATTCGGAATTTAAATCTAAGTCTGTAAATAGAGCATATCTTCGAGTTATTCTTTTTGCTGTTAATGAGAGATACCATTCTTTTGATAAATTTCGTGTGAAATTAAATTTTGATATATCATAAGAATATGAGCTTTCAATATTTGCATCTTCCTCAGTATAATCAGAATCCTCAGGGATGTACCTCTTTCCAGTCTCGTACTCTAATTTTACTTTAGATGCTGGCTTTCTATTAAGAGTATTTACGGATTTTGCGTGAATAATTTGTTGTTGCAATATGGCATAGCAGCTATCAGATGGTAAAATGAAAAGTAATATTAATAGAAAAATGAAGATATAAAATATTTTTTTCATATTAGATTTATCGGTTAGTGCAGAAAAGGAATTAATAAGTAATTTCTCAGTTATTGGTGCAGTAGAACTTAGTTTAGAAGCAAGAGGCAAGAAGCAAGATAACGGAAGAAGTGAGAAGTATGAGGACAGGCTACAGGCTACGGGCTACGGGCTACGGACTACAGCCGGCTGGAGCCAGTAAGCCTGTAGTCTGTAGCCTGCTTTGTGCCTTTGTGCCTCTTTTCCTCCCCTTTAAAGTGTCTCACGTTTCAGGGGAGCAGTATATCATATTCCAATAATCCAAGACCCGGTGTAATGATTTTTAAAGTATATTGATATCCTGTTAAATACTGAACTACCTTTGACGGAATTCCATATGTAACAACAAAAGATTTTTTATCCCTTATCATAGATTCAAATTTAGTATTTTCAGTTGTCCCGGGTATAAATACTCTCTCTAAATTATCAAATGGCGGTTTAAATCTTTCTGAATCGCCATAATGCACCAGTGAATAAATCTTATAAAATGACCACAATGATAATATTATACAACCTCTATCCTCATAAGATTTTGTTATACAAACTAAATTATATTGATGTCTGGCCTCATTTATATCCTTTCTAACCGTGTTATTCCATTGGAATATATAATATAATGTAAAACAAATCCCGATGATTAACAAAATTTTACTTAATCTACCATATCTCTTAATAAATAAGTATCCTCTACCAGCAAAACAGGATAAAATCATAAAACTCGATAATTGAGCAGGTATCTCTTTTTCATCCTGTCCCCATAAAAGATTATCGCTTACTATGCTATTAAAAATGATACCAGCCACAAATCCAATTATCAAACCTGCCGGATAAATTGAACCCTCTTTATTCTCTTTAATAAAAGTTATTATTCCTGTTATTGAAAAGATAAGCCATATAATTGATATATCTGTAAACATTCCTATTATTGACCTGACCAAAATATATCTGCCTGTAAAAATATTATTTACGGGATCGAATAAATAAAATCTCGCGCCTCTACCACCGTATATAAAATCTTCTTTCAATAGAATTATGAAAAGAGAGATCCCTATTATTAGAGGAATACTAAATTTTATTCTTTTTTCCCACGCCTTCATAGAAAGAAAAAACATAAGAAGATATAAAATAGAATTAGTAGAGACTAATACACTTAAAAAAAATATAATTCCACTTATAAAATAATAACCCTTTAAAAATAAGAACAATGTCAGTAGATTCAGAAATGATTGACACATATATATCTCGGATAAAGATGTATTAATCTGGAAAGTATGATTGGTTAATAAAGCAAAACATCCTAATAATGCATAAAAGCTATTTTTATTTTCATTAAAATAATGAGTTATTAAGAGACACATTACCACTGAGCCTGCTGAAAAAATAACATTTAAAATATTCATAGTATTAATAACAGGAAATATTGATATAGAGTTGAATAAAATGCCTATCATATAGTATCCGATATGTATTGATAGCTGAAGAAGGTTCCTATGAGAAATAAAAGAACAATATTGAGCTATATCTCCATTTTTGAAAAGATATAATGCGTCTTTATGTAAGAATAATAAAAAAACAGAGATAGTTATAAATATTAAACTACTATAAAGTATAAATGAATTTTTTTTAATAATCTTTAGAAACATAGTTATTTGTTTAACTCCCTTTATCCCGATCCAGCGAAGCCCGGGAAATGGCTCTTGGATTCATCGCTTCGTTCATTATTTTTTCTTTTGAATTAAAAATACTATCTCTTTTTGAAATAAATAACCGAAACGTGTTTCTAAATACTCCCAGCATTGGTTGTATAAAATAAATAACTTTCTTAGTAAAAAGGGCATATTAAATCGTCTTAAAAATTTATCTGCTAAATCTCGTAAAACAAATACAGGGTCAAACCAGGTTGGATAATAACCCTCACCACTCACATCAATAAGATTTAATCTTAATTTTTTACAAATTTTTTTTATTCTAAATATTGAAAACTCTGTCTCATACCCCCATTCCCATTTCCCCAATAACATTTTACTATGTTTGTAGATTGTATAAAACGTGAATGTCTGTGGAACTGAAATTACTATGTAGCCATTATCCTGCAATATATCGAGTTGAAACCTGATAATCTTTTCCGGTTCATCAAGATGTTCAAGTACTCCCTGATGAAAAATCAAATAAAATTTTTTTTTGAAAGACAAATTATTGATATCTCCTACAATCTTATAGACCGGTCTTATTGGTGTATTAAATAATTTATTCTCTATTTTTTTCATTACTTTTATTGCTGTAAAAGAAATATCCATAGCAAAATAATGGTTATGCGGGATATATTTTTTTAATAGGAGAGTATCGGTGCCGGTACCTGAGCCAAGTTCTAAAACATTATTATTTCTATTTTTATTTAAGAGATTTTTAATGATACTATGAAACCTTTTTCTTCCTGTTTCAGTTCTCTCTATGTCAGCTGTGAAATCTTCTTTATAGAGCCAGTCTTCCCAGATTGCATCAAATTTCGATTTCATTCTTGATTAATAAAAAAAGTTTTATGTTTTTCAAAACTTTTTCTCTCTTCTATAAATTTATAAACTTCTATTATGATATCCTTCTCCTTTATATTAACTAATAAATAATGATAAAAGCCACCTTTAGATGGCGGCGCATAGAGTTTCGCCCCACCACCACCTGAAATAAATTCATAAAGACCCGCTACTCGATTGACATAAAAAAAATGGTCATGACTACTAAAAACGGACTTAACTTTATTTTTTATAAATGTCTCCCACACTTGATCACGAAATCGTGGATTTTTGTTCATCGAATCTTTATAATGATGACTCAATTCTTTATCAGGATAAAACGGTCTGTGGATACATACAAATTTTAATAATGGGGTATCAGAAGATAATTCATTTTTCAAAAACACAAATTGAGTATCAGAAAAAGTCGAAACATAATTCGGGTCCTCAGAAGATAAAACTAACATTTTAATATTCTTGAATTTCAATGAATAGTATGTCTCGGCATCTGGTAAAAAGAAGATATCTCTATAAAAATTGTAAGAAGAGGTATCCATTATATCATGATTCCCTGGAACCATAAAAAACGGCAAATTTGACTCTTTTATAATCTCGAACATCTCCACCCATTCATTGATGAACTCAGGTCTGTTGACAAGGTCTCCTGTGAATACAACAAACTCTGCTTCCCTCTGTTTGATATCCAATAATATTTTTCTAAATAAATGAGGGTTCCCACGTGAATCACCAAAAACTGCAAAGTGTTTTATATCAGTTTGTTTATTGAATACACTAATTTCTTTTCCTATACTTGCTAATAGATTTATCTTTTTTCTTTGTTCTATAATTTTCTGGTTCCAGGCTAATTTAATCTCATTCTCTGTCCCAACAATCAGTAATGAGTTTGTGAACTCGCCATCTTTTATAGTCGAAGCTTTTGGGTCAAGCGTCCATTCTCCATCAACCACAAATTTATACTGGTACTTTCCGGGATATAACTCAAACCCGATATTAAAATTTCCGTTTCTATCAGGTCCTGACATCCTATCTTTTTTCGGATTCCATTTATTCCCTTCCCAGGCAAAATATACCTCTCTTGCATTTTTATTATTATACGTGATAGTTACTTTATGCTTTTGTAATTTAAGAGGCGTAGCTGATTTGGTATGGGTTCTCTCTTTTACCCAGCCTTTAATCAAGGGCTCGTATTTATTATAAACAAGATATGCTATTAGAGTTAATATAATAAAGAATGAGAATATAAAACTATAATTAATTTTTAAGCCGGGCTTTAATTCGTATCTGCATACTGGACAGACTCTATAATTTAATGGTATCTTACTTTTACAACGCGGACATATATTCTGTGAGTCGTGAGTCACAAGTCGTGAGTCTTGAGTCTTTTCTTCTACTTGAGGTAAGGTCTCCATACTCTTAGTAGGTTTTTCAGTTAATATTTTAAAAAAATCATAACCATAATAAATAATCTCTTTTAATAAATCGTAATGTTTTAATGCTTTATCAGAATATAATCGCAGTGTCCCTTCTAATAACTCAATGGTTGTGTTTTTGGGTAATTGTTTAAGTTTGGCTATAATATTTTTATTTATATTTCTTTTCCAGTAATCGATATCTTCTGTAGTAATGTGAAAATCCTTATCAATATTTTCTATCTGGAGTTTTTCTCCACTAAAGGAGAGAATTTTATCACTTATATCTTTATATTTAATAGAGATAAAAGGGCAAACCAACTCAGGATAAAACGTAACTCTTGCGCATTGAGTCTGCGTCTCACCCTCGCCTTTGGAGAATTCATCAACAGTAAAAACAGTATCTTTATATTTAGCCTGAAAAGAATAGGTTTTACGAAGAAGAGTTTTAGTTACCTCGAGTTTAGCTTTAAATTCTCTTGAGACACGTTCAAATACAGACTTTTTTTTGGATGAGGTAACAAAATAATAAATAAATGGAGCTATCAATACAATTAAAGGTAATAAGATATCAAAAATAAGTTTCATAGTAAAAATTTTAAATCAAAACTTGACTAATAGCAACAAAAAATTTAAATTAAAAAATTATGGAAAAGATACGAGCAGGAATCATTGGTGTTGGTAATTGTGCAAGCTCTTTAGTGCAGGGAGTATCCTATTACAGTGATAAAAAAGATAAAGAGATAATAGGTATTATGCACTGGGATATAAATGGATACACCCCTAATGCTATAGAGTTTGCCTGTGCTTTTGATATAGATAAACGAAAGGTAGGACGCCCTCTAAAAGAAGCTATATTTCAAAGCCCAAATTGTACGAAAATTTTTACAAAAAGAATAGAAAGAGCAGATATTAAAGTAAATATGGGCTGCGTTCTTGATGGTTTTAGCAAACATATGAAACAATATAATCCTGATAACACTTTTATCGTATCAAAGACAAAACAGCCTGATAGAAATGATATAATAAAAATTTTAAAAGACAGTGGTTGTGAGATATTACTTAATTACCTCCCTGTTGGTTCAGGAGAAGCTACAAAATTTTATGCTGAATGTGCGCTCGCCGCTAATTGCGCTTTTATTAATAATATCCCTGTGTTTATAGCAAGCGATAAAAACTGGCAGAAAAGGTTTAAAGATAAAAATATACCGCTTATAGGAGATGATATTAAATCACAAATCGGTGCTACAATAATACATAGAACATTAACCTCTCTATTTAAAGAACGAGGTGTTAAACTTACTAAAACTTATCAGCTTAATATGGGTGGTAATACTGATTTTCTTAATATGCTTAATCGCGAAAGATTAATAAGTAAAAAGATATCTAAAACCGAAGCTGTTCAATCTATGACAGATAAAAGACTAAAAAATGAAAATATACATATAGGTCCAAGCGATTATATCCCCTGGCTTAAGGATAACAAAATATGTTTTATCAGGATGGAAGGTAATATTTTTGGTGATGTGCCTATAAATCTCGAATTAAGACTATCAGTCGAGGATTCACCTAATTCAGCAGGTGTTGTTATAGATGCTATAAGGTGTGCGAAAGTAGCAATGGATCGAGGTATAGGTGGAATATTAATCTCTCCCTCTGCTTATTTTATGAAAAGCCCTCCACATCAATACTCTGATTTTGTCGCTAAAAATATGGTTGATGAATTTATCTCTGGAAAACGATTAAGTTAAACCAGTTTCTTATAACAATGGTAAACCCGGTGTATAAATGTTAATAAATTACCAAGACAGAGTAAAATCAATATATATATCATAATATTTTTACCCAATATAGAACCGGCAAATAGTAAACTCATTCTTACAACACGATTAAAGATACCTGCTTTACATTCTATACCCAGCCCCTCGGCTCGTGCTTTACTGTAGCTTACCATTATACCGAAAAATAAAGTAAAAAAGATAATTATTTTAATCCTGGCCGGATAATATAAAAACAACCCGAAAAATATAAAGAATTCAGAGACACGATCAAGATTAGAATCAAGAAAAGCGCCAAATCTGGTAATTGAATTTATCTTCCTCGCATAATAACCATCATAAGCATCAAATAAACTGCCTATACCCATAACTATCCCCCCTGTAAAAAACATCCCTTTAGCATAAAACATAAATGATAAAGAAGCAATGATACACCCTATAATCGTGATACTATCAGGAGTAAAATTGTACTTTTTTAATATATAAACGATTTTATCATTCATAAAAGTAATAGAGTCACAGCATTCTGTGCTACTACTGAAATCTAACATATCCACTGAGATTTACAATAAAAAAATTCCAATCTCTATGATAATTTAATCTTGATAATAAGCACCTACTCAGATATAAGTATAATAATTTATGATTAAAATAAATTTTGTGTTATGCAATATATTCTTACTGGCGAGTTATTTAACTCCATTGGTATCTGCTGATAAAAATTTGTGGGCGGTTGTGAGTATCCCAAAAGGTACCAAACTTAAAATTGAGTTTCAAAAGAGTGTGAATTCTGAAATAAATATTGAGGGTGATCCGATACCGATTAAAGTTCTTGAAGATGTTAAAGTAAACACACTCACCTCTGCCGATGCTACCAGTGTATCAGGGGACGACGTAAATAAGTGTGGGGTAAAAAATATTATTATAATAAAAAAAGATACTCAAGGTGAAGCGATATTATCAAAAGTTAAAAAGAAAGGTATACTGGGTAGTAGTGGAAAACTTAAAATAGATTTTGGTACGGTACCTGCTGTGGATAATACGCCGATACCTATATTCATAGGACTAAAATCATCGCAGAAACACAGAGCTGATGCCTTAATCCTACCTGCCGCGGGGTTATATTTAGGGTTACCCGGCTTGGTTGCAGTTTCTGTGATCCAGCAAGGAACACCAGCGATAATACCAAAAGGTACTCAGGTCTATGCTACTATAAATAAAGATATTAAGATAATAGTCCCGGCAAGCGATTTATCTTCTGAAGATTTAAAAAACTCGAGTATAATTTTAGTTGATGAAATACCAATACCATCTCCGCTGGAAGACCCGAGTATATGGAAATTATACATTGTAAAAACCAAACACAGAGAAAAACATCTTCTACTTACACCGTATAAAGGATATCTAAAATCTGAAAAAGAGGATACCTATTTTTTTGATCCAACAAATAAAACTATTTCAAAGATAAGTAAAAGTGGTGAAACAGAGCTAATCGGAACGGTAATTAGAATATCTGATATGAGATAGAAAGTAACCAGGCTCGCTAATAAAAGAGTTACGTGGTATCCATAATGATTATTTCACACGTTCTCAGTTATATGTGGTGAAGAAGTAAAAAGTATCAGAAAACCACACCAGCAATTGCCAAAAAACAATAGCTGTCTAATAAACAATTAAACAATTGGTGTTGTGGCAAGATTGTGAAACTCAACCAAAGATAGGGTAGATACGAAATATGTTGATTTTACTTGACTTTTTATAAAAATATATTAAAATTTATTAAATTAAATAACTGCTATTAAAGGGGGTTAAAAAGAATTATGAGAAACCAATATAATATTATATCCAGTCTCTTAATTGTCTCTCTAATACTTACGGGTTGTACAAGCAGCAGCACTCAACAGAAAAGAACAGTACAGGGAACGATTCTTGGTGCTGCACTTGGAGCAGTTATCGGGCATCAATCTGATGATACTACTGAGGGAGCTCTTATTGGTGCTGTGGTTGGCGGAACAGTTGGTTACATTATTGGTGGGGTTGAAACTAAAACTGTGAAAGATGCAGAAAATACTGAAAAAATAATGGATTATAGTAAAGCCGATGGAATAAAGGTCAATATTTCAAGTATAAGTGTTGAGCCAACAAAAGTTAAACCAGGTGAAGAAACTGATCTAATTACTCAGATATCACTTGCTGCACCCGAGCAAAACAAGGATATCAAAGTTAAACAGAGAATAGCAATATTTCACAACGGAGAACAGGTAGGTAATACTATAGAAAAAACATTTACCTTCAAAGCTGGTACCCATCAAATAATTAGAAGCATCACGTTTCAGGATGAAGCAGATTCAGGTGAATACACATTCGTAACCCATATCTCTGCTCAACTCGGTAGTGAAAAAGACGTAGATTATCTTGAAACAAATTTCGAAGTTTTGTAGGGTACCCGCTTAAAATTACAAATTACCCAATTTTTTAGGGACAAGATGTTTGAAAAGACGGGTATATACTGGTAACCCATTCAAGTAGGGTGGATAATCCTCACCTGCTATCAGTGGTTCACAATAAACTCTGAAATTATCTGTAATATGAAAACCATCACTTGATATATACTCTTTGGGTAGATGTTTTTCTTTGTTTGCAATATTTTCAAGATTTGTATAACCAAGCGACCATTTGTAAGGGTTATCACTTTCTCTTACAATTGTCACCATTTTAGCATTGATACCTTGTGTCGCCAATTCCACGGCTTTTTCTCCGCAAGCTATTGCCTGTTTAACATCAGTTGCTGAAGCTATGTGTCTGCCAGAGCGCTGACAGTAATCCAGGATAGCGGTGTGTGTCTTTAATTTCATAGAATTTTTAAGTAATTCTGATATATAGATTCCTGCTCCACCGAGCTGGACATGACCAAAAGCATCCTTTGTTCCTGATTCAGCAACAAAATTTCCTTTTTCGTCTTTTAACCCTTCACTAACAGCGACCACGCAAAAACCTAAGTTTCTCAAAGTATCATCGACTTTATTTAGAAAACGCTCCTGATTAAATGGTACTTCAGGGAAAAGAATAATATGTGGTCCATCTTTCTCATCTCGATGAGCCAAACCTGTACTTGCAGCGATCCAGCCTGCATGTCTACCCATACTCTCAAGAATAAAAACTTTTGTAGAATCCCGATACATAGATTCCACATCATACCCACCCTCGAGTATTGAGATAGCATTATATTTTGCTACAGAGCCAAAACCCGGACAATTATCTGTTTCAGGTAGATCATTATCCACGGTTTTGGGTATACCGATAACAACCAGTTCAAACCCGAGTTCAACAGCAACTTTGCTGATTTTAAAGGCAGTATCCATAGAGTCATTACCGCCATTATAAAAAAAATATCTTATGTTATGTGCTTTAAATACACTGATTATACGTTCAAAATCTTTTCTATTTTTCTCTATATCAGGCAATTTTTTTCTGCAGGAACCGAGTGCTGCTGAGGGAGTATACCTCAATCCTTCAATATTTTCCTTTGACTCTTTTTGAAAATCAATAAGATTCTCTTCAAGAATACCATTTATACCAAAATACCCGCCATAAATGTTTTCAATATAATCTGATTTCATAGCGGATTTAATCACGCCATAAGCTGAAGAATTAATAACACTCGATACGCCACCTGACTGCGCATACACAGCGTTTCCTCTTAACATACAAAAACCTCCTTTTAAAAACTGCCATCTTCTTGAGACCAAAGTCCCAAAAGTGCAGCCGGGAATTGCATGGTGTTCAATTGTTAAATATATTATAGCACGCTGGTTCTATTCTGTCAAAATGAAAATTCATCTACCTAATTGACGCTCTCATTTCGGCCGGATGCATTTTTTTTATTGACTATGATAAAGAATTAAATAGTCTTAAGTACATTATGCCTATTGATTATCTCTCGATATTAATTTTTATTCTCGTGATTGTTGGGTTTAGCATAGGAACTGTTGTTATCTCATCGTTTCTTGGTAAAAAACGGCCCACGTATTTTAAATGTATGCCGTACGAATGCGGGATCGATCCTGTAAAAGATGCTCAAACTAAATTTGAACCTAAATTCTATCTTGTCTGTCTGGTCTTTCTTCTCTTTGATATTGAATTAGTCTTTTTATACCCATTTGCACTTATCTCTGATAATCTCGGATTGGTCGGTTTAATAGAAATAATTATATTTATTTTTATACTCTTTATCGGCTATTTATTTGCTTGGAAACTAAATATATTCAACTGGATAAAAGGTAGGAGTTCAGCGAGTCACTAAAAAACCGGGATTTGAGAGGCGTCAAATATCAGGATAAAAAAGAATGATTTTAACCATTATTTTAATCTTTATTAAAATTGTTATTGTTTTCTCTGTAGTAATGGGTCTGGTTGCTTATATACCGTACGTTGAACGAAAACTCATAGGAGATATGCAGCGAAGAATCGGGCCATCAGTTGTCGGTCCTTTTGGTATATTTCAACCAATAGCAGATGGCTTAAAACTTCTTTTTAAAGAAGAGGTTATCCCGCTAAAAGCTGATAAACTTTTATTCGTTTTATCGCCTGTAATCGTGGTTTGTGCCGCGTTGCTTGGTATCTGTGTAATCCCCTGGGGCGATTATTTTTTAGTTGATTGCCTGGGGAAACCTATAATCTCTCTTGGTTATATAGCTAACATAAATGTTTCTTTACTTTTTATAATTGCTGTCTCATCACTTGGTGTATATGGCATTGTATTTTCCGGCTGGTCTTCTAATTCTAAATACTCTTTATTAGGTGGCATTCGGGCTACCTCTCAGTTAATATCTTATGAAATCACAGGAAGTGTTGTTATACTTACAGTAGCTTTATCTGCTAAATCATTAAGTCTTGTTGAGATAGTTAATTATCAGAAATCATCAGTCTGGCTTATCATTCCTCAGATAATCGGGTTCATAATATTTCTTATCTGTGGTTTTGCTGAAACCAACAGGATACCATTTGATTTACCTGAAGCAGAGAGCGAGCTTGTCTCGGGTTATCATACCGAGTATTCATCGATGAAGTTTGCTATGTTTTACATGGGAGAGTATGCACATATATTAGTATTTTCTTGTTTAATTGTGGTAGTTTTTTTAGGTGGCTGGCTTCCGCCATTTAATATATTCCCATTCAATTTAATCCCTGGGACACTCTGGTTTGGTTTAAAAGTCTCTATCTTTGTATTACTTTTTATCTGGGTTCGTGCTACTTTACCGCGGGTAAGATTTGACCAGTTAATGAATCTCAACTGGAAGATTCTTTTACCAGTAGCGTTTGCAAATTTTTTGATTAGCGCTATCCTGGTTATTGCGTTTTAAGAGTTATGTTAGCTTATATCGTATTTATTCTTTCACTTATTACTATTATCTCATCAGTATTTGCTATTATTGCTAAAAAACCAGCTAATAGTATTATATTTTTTTTAATAATTTTTTTAGGGACTGCTGGTATTTTTTTTGTGCTCCAGGCAGAGTATTTAGGGATAATTCAGATAATAGTTTATGCTGGTGCTTTGCTTGTTGTCTTTGTGTTTGCTCTTATTCTTGTCGGCGATATACCAGTGTATAAAAAGAATCCACTCAAATTACAGAAAACTTTTTCTATTATTCTTGTTCTTATATTTATTACGATATTCTGGTCTCAGTTTGGTATCCTCTTATTTTTGCCTGGTGCCAGTAACTTAATCAAATTTAAAGAAGCATCAGATATCAGTCTTATTGCGCGACTACTTTTAAAAGATTATCTTTTACCATTTGAGCTTGCATCAGTAATTTTACTCTGTGCAATAATCGGTTCTTTGTATATTGCCCGAAAGGAGGCTGACTGATAACGCCCCGGTCTTCGGTTTTAGTTTCTTTATCTTGCTTCTTGCTTCTATGTAAGATTACTAAAGTTACAGCTTTTCAGAGGGGTCTTCAACCTATGTCTCTAGTTTGTGTCTTCGGAACAAGTCTTTTACTATTTTGTATCGGATTAATCGGTATTCTTACAAGACGGAATATCATCATTGTTCTTCTGTCCATAGAGTTAATGCTTACTGCCTGTAACATTTCATTCGTTGCTGGCAGCAGATTAGTATCTAACATTGATGGTGAGATCATAGTATTATTTACTATAGCCATTTCAGCTGCTGAAGCAGCGCTTGGTTTATCGCTTGCTATTCTGTGGGCTCGGTTAACCGGCACAACTGATATCGATTCTATTTCGTTATTACGAGGATAACCATTATGGAGTGTTTATCTCATCCTGCTCTTGTATTGCTTTTCCCATTAACAGGTATTCTATGGAATACTTTTTTTGGTTTTAAATTTAAAAAGTATGCAGGATACATCGCCTCAGGAATGATATTTTTATCTTTTCTTATATCAACAATATTGTTCTTTCATCATAGCCAGTCAAATGTGGTGTGGACAAAAGATTTATATACCTGGATTAGAGTTGGTAATTTAGATATCTCAATCTCATTTCTTATTGATCCATTAAGTATTGTAATGCTTCTTGTTGTGACCTCTGTCTCTTTAGTTGTTCATATATATTCAATCGGATATATGAAAGAAGATGAAGGTTTTGTGCGATTTTTTATATATCTTAATTTATTTGTTTTATCGATGTTATTACTTGTTTCTGCCAATAATTTTCTTATGATGTTTATTGGTTGGGAGTGTGTTGGTTTATGCTCATATCTTTTAATCGGGTTCTGGTACAAGGAGAGAGCCCCTGTTTTTGCAGGCAAGAAAGCATTTATAGTAAATCGGATCGGTGATTTTGGTTTCTTATGTGGCATAATTTTAATCTTCTTAAATTTTGGCGTACTTGATTTTATCACCGTATCTCAACACGTTAACAATATAAATCCCGTGATTATCACTGTAATATGTTTTCTTTTATTTTTAGGTTGTATCGGGAAATCAGCTCAGATACCGTTATATATCTGGTTACCCGATGCTATGGAAGGTCCGACGCCAGTAAGTGCGCTTATTCATGCTGCGACAATGGTTACTGCTGGTGTTTATCTTGTAGCTCGGTGCAATTTTCTTTTCGGGTTATCTCCCTGCGCTATGAATCTTGTTGCAATTACCGGTGTTTTAACAGCTTTTTTCTCGGCGACCATAGCCATAACAAATACCGATATGAAGCGAATACTTGCTTATTCTACAATAAGCCAGCTTGGTTATATGTTTTTCGCGTGTGGTATCGGTGCTTATTCTGCAGGAATCTTTCATCTTGCAACCCATGCTTTTTTTAAAGGGCTTCTATTTTTAGCAGCCGGGAGTGTAATGCATTCTTTGAGTGGTGAATTGAATATTTTTAAAATGGGAAACTTGAGTAAATACACCCCTTATACATTCTGGACTTTTATTATTGCGGGGCTTGCTATCTCAGGTTTTCCCGGTCTTTCGGGTTTCTTTTCCAAAGATAAGATACTTATTTCAGCTTTTTCTTCTGGCAAATATCTGCTCTGGTTATCAGGCCTTTTTACAGCATACATCACAGCTTTCTATATCTTCAGAATGATTATGCTCATATTCTTTACAACCGAGCGATTTGACAGAGAAAAAAGACAGCATACCCATGAATCACCTTATATAATGACCATACCTCTTATTATTCTCGCTCTTTTATCTATCATTGCAGGTTATATCCCGATACCAGAGTATTTATCACGCGTACTACCAGAGCCATCTTTTGTTTTACCATCCTCCACAAAACACCTTCTTGAATTGCTCTCAGTAGTTGTGTGTCTTGCTGGTATTGTTACAGCTTTTCTAATCTATCAGAAAAATATTATTTCTTCCTCTCGAATAAAACAAAAATTCTTAAAACTTTATACTCTTTTATTCAATAAGTACTACGTTGATGAATTTTATGATGAATTGATTGTAAAACCTGTTAACCGTTTCTCGCTGGAGTTTAAAAACAAGATTGATGACCTTTTAATTGATGGCTTATTTGTTAATGGCTCTGGTCTTGTTATTAAGTTAACAGGTCTATTAACAAACCTTATGCAGACAGGATATATAAGGCATTACGTATTATTTATATTAGCAGGGATGATTATTATATTGGTAATTATATTATAGAGGCAAGAGGCAAAAAGAATGGGTATATTAAGTCTTTTAATTTTTTTACCTGTTATAGGAAGTATAGTATTATTATTTTTACCAAAAGAAAAAGAGTATCATATCAGAGCTATAGCCTTTGCTTTTACTATTGTTACTTTATTTACAGGGATACGAACACTTATATTATTTGATTCGAGTCTTGCTGGGTTCCAGCTTGTAGAAATAAAAGAGTGGATACCTAATCTTGGTGCTAAATATCATCTCGGGATTGATGGTATAAGTATCTTACTTGTATTACTCACAGTTTTTCTTTCCCCGATTTGTGTTTTAGCTTCCAGCGCCATAACAAAATCAGTTAAAAGTTTTCATATATCATTACTTTTACTTGAGACAGCTATGTTAGGTGTTTTTCTCTCGCTTGATGTTCTGTTATTTTACATATTCTGGGAATTTATGTTAATACCGATGGCTATATTTATTGGTATCTGGGGTAGCGGGAATCGAATCTATGCAGCTATAAAATTCTTTTTATTTACTATGGCAGGGAGTGTATTTTTACTTTTTGGGCTTATCGCATTATATATTATTCATTACAAACATACAGGTATATTATCTTTATATCTGCCTGATTTTTACAATACCCACTCACACTTAGGTAAATTATTCTTTTTATTTATCTCATTTGGTTTTGCCATAAAAGTTCCGTTATGGCCATTTCATACCTGGCTTCCTGATGCCCATACAGAGGCTCCGACAGCAGGTAGTGTAATACTTGCAGGGATACTTTTAAAGATGGGTGTTTATGGTTTTTTAAGGATCGCCATCCCTGTTTTCCCGGAAGAATCGCAATATTTTGCGCCTTATATTCTTGGGTTATCAATAATCGGGATTATTTTTGGTGGGCTTGTTGCGATGAAACAGAGCGATGTGAAACGGCTTGTTGCGTATTCTTCTGTATCTCATCTCGGATTTGTTATGCTTGGGGTATTCTCATTTAATCTGCAGGGTATAACAGGCAGCATAATTCAGATGATAAACCATGGTATAAATACCGGGTTACTCTTTCTTCTGGTCGGTATGATTTATGAGAGAAGACATACAAGAGAAATAGCTGATATTAATGGTTTAGCAGTTTCTATGCCGCGATACTCGAGTATATTCGTTATAACAACCCTTGCTTCAATGGCATTACCTGGCACAAACGGTTTTATAGGTGAATTCTTATGTCTTGTTGGCGGATTTAAATACAATCCTCTTTCTGGTTTCCTTGCATCGCTCGGCGTTATTGTCTCTGCTATGTATCTATTACTTGTTAATCAAAAAGTTATATTTGGTAGACCAACAGGTAATAATGTAAATCTTAAAGATTTAAGTATAAGGGAATGGATAGTTTTAGTACCTCTGGTATCCTTTATTTTTCTTATAGGTTTATATCCTTTACCTTTTATAAAACTAATTGAAACGACTATTTTAGAGTATGTAAAGTAATCTATGCCTGAAATTTTTGTCATTAGACCTGAAATTATCATTCTTGCGATAGCATTAATTATTCTATTACTTGATGTTTTTATATTTCGGCAATGGAAGGGTCCCATTACTTTTATTGCTTTAGTGGGCTTAATATTTGTTGGGTTTCAATTACGCGAGTTTTTTCATAAAATAGATTTTTATCCTGCTTTTAATAATAACTTTTATTTAACATTTTATTCTACTTATTTAAAGATACTATTTATTATATCAGGTATTTTATCTTTATTATCAGCGAACCAATATTTCTGTCTAATGCGCGAATTTAGTGGGGTATATACTTCAAGTATGCTATTCAGTTTAATCGGAATGATGACTTTAGTCTCTTCAAAGAATCTTCTTTATATCTATATAGGTATAGAGCTTATGTCTATTCCTATATATATTATTTGTGCATATTTAAAAGAGAGTAGTCGCTGTGTAGAGTCAGGTATAAAGTATCTTATACTTGGCAGCATATCTGCAGGCTTTATTTTGTACGGTATATCACTAAATTATATATGGACAGGTTCATTAAGCATCGATAGTTTAAATGTTCAGACTTATTCGGGTTTACAGTTAGCAGGCATCCTTTTAATTATTTTCGGTGTACTTTTTAAAATTTCGGCGTTTCCATTCCATTTCTGGACTGCTGATGTCTATGATGGTGCTCCGACACCAACCACGGCATTTATGAGCACAGGTGTTAAATCAGCTGCTTATGGTTTATTAGCTCTTTTAACATACAGATTAATCTCAAATAAAAATATAGTATATCTTTTAAGTTTCATATCTATCTTTACCATGACTGTTGGAAATCTAAGTGCCATAAATCAGAATAACATTAAGCGTTTACTTGCTTTTTCATCTATAGCTCATTCAGGATATATTCTCATCGGTTTAATATCCGATAACATACTTGGTGGCTATGGTATGTTATTTTATCTATTATTTTACACTTTTGCCAATCTTGGTGCGTTTACAATAGTTGGTTGTCTTGAGAATTCAGAGGATGAAGAATACGGTCGTAGTTTGGGTGCATATCGTGGTCTTATTTACAAAAGACCGTTTTTAGCTATCTCGATGGCGGTATTTTTATTATCTTTAACCGGTATCCCGCCGTTTGCGGGCTTCATCGGAAAATTCATTATTTTCTCTGCTGGTATAAAATCAAGTTTATATTGCACTGTTATAATCGCGCTTATCAATTCAGTCATAGCAGCGTATTATTATTTAAGAGTTATAGTTTTTATGTTTATGCATAAAGAGCGTGAAGAAGACGTCCCTATGTTCTATCCGTTCTTAACCCTATCCGGCTTTTTGGTAATTATAATCTCATTATTTATCAATATATATTTAGGTATTCTCCCAACAAAACTACTAAATTCAGCATATACAGCATATTTAACTATATTTTAACTGTATCCCCTCACGAGTTTCCCAAGCCAACCGAATATCTTGCTTCTTAATTTCAACTATAACCGATTGGTTACTGTTTCAAAATTGTAAAGCCTCAGTTATTGGTGCAGTAGAACTTATACTTTAGAAGCAAGAAGCAAGATTACGGAATCCCACTGAAGACTGAGAACGTGTGAAAAAATTAGACTTTTTTAGAAAACAGGGGGTGATAATAAAAGAGTTAGCCGGTATTAATGATGATTATTTCACACGTTCTGACTGAATGGATACAGGCAGTCAGATTAATATCCATTTTATTTCTGCATCCTTTAGGATACTCTTTAATCTATTGACTATCTCCTGTGAATAATAGACATTCTTGTTTGTTTTTATTGTGATATATTTTTTATCTTCGGCTAAAAATTTTATATTCACAGGTATTTTGCCCTTATAGTTTTCTATCACTTCTTTTATTCTGACCGATGTTTGTTCATCGAGAGCATCAGTTTTAATTCCTAATCTGGAAATATTATCTTCTATATTTTCAAGATTTATGCAATCTTCAACAATCATTCTTTTTGAGATATCCCCCTTGTTATACTTTAATTTAAAAAACAAAATATTATTTATGGTTAACAATTTTTTTATTTGGGAATACAAACTTGAGAATACCAGTGCTTCTGTTTTGCTACTCTCGTCACTTAAAGAAACTATTGCCATCTCACGGCCAGTTCTGTCTTTTTTACTGATTGTTTCTTCTAATAAAACCACTGCCCAATCACCTGTGCTGCCGTTCCTGTATATCTCATCTATACTTTTCAAATATAAATTAGAATATTTTTCTTTATATTTATTAACTGGGTGTCCCGAGAGATAGAATCCAAGCATCTCTTTTTCGTTTTTTAGTTTTGTTATTTCATCCCAGTCATCGGTCTTTTTTAGTGGTGGAAAAGTTATAGTAGGTTTCTCGGTTGCCGATTCAAAAATAGAGGCCTGGGTATCATCTTTGCTCTGTCTTGTTTTTTGAACTATATCAAGCCTTTCTTCTAAACTATCAAATAGAGATTTCCTGTTCTTGTATAACGAATCAAAAGCGCCTGCTAAGACAAGCGACTCAAGGACACGTTTACTAACGCCTTGAAGATTTACTCTGTTAAAAAAATCATCTAAAGACTCAAATATTTTATTCCCACGTGCTTCTTCAATTAATACACCGAACCCTCTGCCTATGTTTTTAATAGCTATTAAACCAAATTTTATTTTATTCTTATCTGCTACAAAGAGACTCTCACTTGTATTTACATCTGGTTTTAATACAGAGATCCCCATCCTTGTACACTCCTTAAAATAATAACCAATATTTTCTATCTCTCCTATCTCATTATTCAATACAGCCGTCATAAATTCTACAGGATAATGTGCCTTAAGATATGCTGTTTGAAATGCTATAACAGCATAGACAGCAGAATGCGATTTATTAAAACCATAAGACGCAAAATTCTCCATCAGATTAAATATATTCCAGGCAACGTCTTCTGAGATCCCATTCTTTTGTGCTCTGGTTGTAAATTCATCTCTATATTTTTCCATAGCATCAGGTATTTTTTTTGCCATCGCTTTTCGTAAGTTATCAGCCTGACTCATACTGAATCCTGCTAAAACACCTGCTATCTGCATTACCTGTTC
Source organism: Candidatus Hydrogenedentota bacterium (assembly GCA_040752395.1). Taxonomy (GTDB): domain Bacteria; phylum JBFMHD01; class JBFMHD01; order JBFMHD01; family JBFMHD01; genus JBFMHD01. The sequence goes on along the minus strand of JBFMHD010000016.1, from coordinate 2,101 downwards.
TTGATAAAGTATTATACCGTATGTTTCTTTAAGAATAGGTTCTAAAGACGGATGAAAATACTCTATCTCTTTTTTCCCGTGTTTTCTTAATACAAAATCTTCAATCACATTACCCCCGAGTGGTCCTGGTCGATATAATGCTATCAGTGCTATAATATCTGTAAAAGTTTCTGGTTTAAGTCTAATTAATAATTCACGCATACCATCGGATTCAAGCTGAAATACGGCAGCGGTCTCACCATTTGATAATAATTCATAGGTTTTTTTATCCTCTAAACCTATCTCGTTCCAGTTAATATCTATATCTCTCTTTTCTTTTATATACTTTAATGTATGTTTTATAATGCTTAAATTTTTTAAACCTAGGATATCCATTTTAAGCAAACCTATTTCTTCGAGCGAATCTTTCTCATATTGACTTGTTATTTCTTCCCGTTTCGAGTCTTTAAAAAGAGGTATTAAATCAAATAACAGATCGTCACCGATAACGACACCAGCGGGATGGGTTGATGGATATCCTGGCAGTCCTTCAAGTTTCTGGGCGATCTGTAATATTGAGCCTTGTATCTCATTACTCTCTATAAGTTCTTTTAATCTCGGGACGCGACTTATTGCCTGCTCAATAGTGATATTAAGTTCATCAGGTACGAGTTTAGTCAGTTCATTCATCTCAGAAAATGGGACACCCATAACGCGGCCCACTTCTTTAATAGCCCTTCTTGCTTTTAAATTCTGAAAAGTAGCCACTTTTACAACTCTGTCTTCACCATATTTTTCTATAAGATATTTTGTAGCTTCATCTCTTCGTTCATCTTCAAAATCTATATCTATATCAGGCATACTTATTCTATCAGGGTTTAAGAATCTTTCAAAAAGCAGATTATATTTTAGCGGGTCTAAATCAGTAATATATAAGCAATAAGCGACTATACTTCCTGCTGCCGAACCTCGACCCGGTCCAACAGCTATACCATTGTCTCTACAAAATTTTATCAAATCAAAGACAATTAAAAAATAATCTGCAAAATTCATCCTGTAAATGATATTTAATTCATATTCTATTCTTTTATTAATTTCCTCAGTAATATTATCCCCATATCTTTTGTCTCGACCCTCATAGACCAGCGCTCTTAGATATTCTTTACTCTGTTTAAATCCTGTGCCTGTTAAATCATATTTTGGTATATGAAAAGTTTTGGTATTAAAGTCAACTGAACATCTATCAGCAATTTTTAAACTATTTCTTATTGCTAACGGAGTATCTTTGAATATCTCTTTCATTTCCTCACAGGATTTAAAGTAGAATTCATTGTTTGGCATCTTTAATCTATCTTCTTCTTTAACGTCTTTACCAGTCTGTATCGCAAGTAATACGTCATGTGCTTTTGCATCATCCTTCTCAAGATAATGGCAATCATTGGTTGCCACCATCTCTACTGATAACTCTTTCTGGAATTCCATCATCACTCTGAAGACTTTTTTCTCTTCAGTAAGATTATGATTCATAACTTCTAAAAAGAAATTATTATGTGAAAATATCCCGAGATACTCGAGCAGCACAGCTTTTGCTATATCTAATTTATCCTGCAATATATAATATGCTATCTCACCATTCATACAGCCAGATAGAGCTATTATGCCTTTTGAATATTTTCTTAAAGTATCTTTGTCCAGACGTGGTTTGTAATAAAACCCTCTAAGATAAGAGAGTGATGATAATCTGCAGAGATTTCTATACCCTTCAATATTTTCAGCAAGAAGAGTTAAATGAAAGAGCTTTTCTTTATTATCTTTCGTAGCCTGCTTCACTTCCATTGATTTAGGAGTTAAATAAACTTCTGTTCCTATTATTGGTTTTATTCCGTTATTTATGGCAATCTTATAAAACTTGATAATTCCGAACATATTTCCGTGGTCAGTAATAGCCACGCTTTTCATCCCGAACCTGTGACACCTATCCATCAGCTCTTCAAATTTTATAGCACCATCAAGTAAACTGAATTGACTGTGAACGTGTAAATGCACAAAACTCATAAACTCGTTTCGTATCACCTCTTACTTCTTACTTTGTAACCCCTCATAACCTTCACCATTTATCCAT
>JBFMHD010000159.1:0-6445 GCA_040752395.1 Candidatus Hydrogenedentota bacterium | reverse complement strand
TTACGTAAGAAAGAAAAAAAAGATACAGAATATCATGGTTATATAAAGGGTGAGTTACACGTTGCTGAAGAGAGTTTCTATGAAAAGATACGTATACCGCTGATACAGAGCGCTATTTTAATCTTAATAGTTTTTTTAGGGTATTTTGTCTATTTTATATCTAACAGGAACAATCAAGTGAGTATTAACAATGTTGTAAAAGATAAAAAAGAAGAACTTCTGAAGTTGAGAGCAGGAATGAGAGATTATAATTATTACAGGGTAAAAAATGATGGGGTTCTACTCTATAGTGAAGCTAATACTTCTTCAAGGGTTTTAGCCCGACTGAATAAAAATTCGCTTATTAAAAATATTAAGGGGAATAATGAGTGGATTCAGGTTTTGTATAACGATGTGAATGGTTTTGTAAAAGAGGATGATATCAGCTGGATAGGTTTACATTTTGATGTTTTGGATAATCCTTATTTGACAGCCGAGATTTCAAAGATTAGAGATGAGTTGAATAAAGTAAATACCGGCAGAGGTGAAATCTTTTCTTGTTTAGATTATTACGGTAATAGTTTAGAATTGTCACTTTTTACTTCTTTATGGGAAAAATTAAAGCTGCCTATCAAAGAAAAAATAATTAATAGATTAAATTTAGTAATGGATAGCATTAATAAAGAAGGAAAGATTTATATTAAAAGTATAATAATTTATGACTTTGCTGGTAATATAATTTTAAAAATATAGAGTTATTCCTGTCCTGTATGTGATGTGCGGCGATGTTCGATCCAACACTATTATTAAAGGGAGCCGTGTCGCCGACAAGCGGTGACGCCCCTCACTTTATTTTATTATAATAAAGTGCTGGAGAACTAAGCCTCGGCTTTCGGCACCCACCTGATGGTTTCGGGGTCAAACAGAGTCGCTACACACAGCAGGACGGGGCTATAAAGATTAAAAGGAGTGGTAGGGCTGATAAAATGGATATGTTTGAAGAAACTAATAAAGAATCTAATAAAAGTTTAAGTGTGAGACTTAGACCTGAAAATATCGAAGAATTTATTGGTCAGGAACATATTCTCGCTAAAGACAAACCATTAAGAAGAGTTATAGAGAAGGGATTACCTGTGTCTATAATTATGTATGGGCCACCCGGTTCTGGGAAAACCACACTCGGATATATTATTGCAAAATCTCAGAATGCAGAGGTTGAGTTATTAAATGCTGTTACCTCAAGGGTGGAGGATATAAGAAGAATAAGGGAAGAATCAAAGAATAGACTGAATTTATATAAAAAAAGAACCATTCTGTTTATCGACGAGATACACAGGTTTAATAAAGCACAGCAGGATGCGTTACTTGACGATGTTGAGAATAATATTTATACGATCATAGGGGTTACAACATTAAACCCTGCTTTTTATATAATTCCGCCTTTAATCTCAAGATGTCTTGTTTTCAGGTTAGAGGTTTTAACTAAAGAAGAGATAAAAAAGATAATTAAACGAGCACTTATGAAATTAGATAAAGAGAATTTTTTTGCTACAAAAGACGAGTGTATAGAGTTTATCATAGAGTTTTCAGGTGGTGATGCCCGGGTTGCTTTAAATATTCTTGAGATAGCGATATTATGCGATACAAGGACATTAGCCGAGCTAAAAAATGTTGTGCCATATAGAATGGTGCGATACGATAGAGACGGCGATTATCATTATGATATAGTCTCAGCATTCATAAAAAGTTTACGCGGCTCTAATCCTGATGCTGCGCTTTACTGGCTTGCGCGTATGTTAGAATCAGGTGAAGACCCGAGATTTATAACGCGAAGAATGATAATCTTTGCCTCAGAAGATATAGGCAATGCTGACCCACAGGCACTTAACGTGGCCTGCAATGCATCGCTCGCTTTTGATATTGTAGGGTTACCTGAGGCTAGAATAAATCTTGCGCAGGCTGTTACTTATCTTGCAACAGCTCCGAAAAGTAACGCAAGCTATCTCGCAATTGAAGAAGCACTCAAAGAAATAAAAAAAGATGAGCAAGCTGTACCACAACATCTAAGAACAGGTGATTTTTTTAATAAACGAGGAGAAGATTATTTATACCCCCATTCATTTAGTGAAGGTTTTGTGAAACAGAATTATATGCAAAACGAAAAAATATTCTATAGACCTACGAATAGAGGCTATGAAAAAATTATTAAAGAGAGATTAGATAAATGGAGAGAAAAGAAAAAAGACCAATAGGTATATTTGATTCAGGGGTAGGGGGGCTAACTGTATTTAAAGAGATTGTAAAAAAAATAAGTTCTGAAAATATTATCTATTTTGGGGATACAGCAAGATTACCTTATGGAACAAAATCTAAAGAAACTGTTATAAAGTTTTCACGTGAGATACTTGAATTTTTACTTGATAAAAAGGTTAAAATGGTTGTCGTTGCCTGCAATACCGCAAGCTCGCTTGCACTGGATGATTTAAGAAGTATCAGTCCTGTGCCTATGATCGGTGTTATAGAACCGGGGGTGAAAGAACTTGTAAATCAAACAAAAACAGGTGTTGTTGGAGTAATAGGTACAAGATCAACTATTCATAGTAATATTTACACCAAAAAAATAAGAGAATTGAATCCCGAAATAAAAGTATATGCAAAAGCTTGCCCCTTATTCGTACCATTAATAGAGGAGGGTCTTATTGATAATGAGATAACTGCTAAGACAATTGAGCATTATTTAAAGGAATTAAAAGAGACAGGTCTCGATACTTTACTTTTAGGTTGTACCCATTACCCATTAATTAAAGATAATATCTCAAAATATTTTAATGATAGAGTAAAAATAATAGACTCTGCAAGTGTTGTGGTTAAAGAAGTAGAGATGACTCTTCATAGACTTGATTTAAAAAATCATAGTTTGAATGATGGCAGCAGATATTTTTATCTATCAGATGAATCAGAGTATTTTCATAAATTAGCCTCAAATTTCTTGGGTTTTTATCCCGAACCCACGTATTACAGGCTATGATTAAGAGGCAAGAAACAAGATTAAAATCCAAAACCTATAACCAACCACCAAACACTAAACTTAAAATTTTTAAAATTTTTGTCTTGACAAATTTTAAAAAGTGATTATAATATATAATGTAGTATTCTCTAACTTACGACCGATGGTTGTAATGATGAGAAAATCTTATTACAAGGAGGGATTTATATGGTGGGACCAGTGGATGGAGCTATCGGAGGGCTTCAAGTTGCAGGTACTGCAACACCACAACCACCTTCACCAGCTGACCTGATACCGAATCCGGCTATATTGCCGCCAGAGGCAGGTGCAGGTGGTGAAAATGAGGCTCCGCCGCAGCAAAACGTTGCAGTGCAGGCAGTTCTTGCTGACCAGGGGATTGGAGCCAATGTAAATGAAGTTGGTTAAAGATTCCCTCTTTTAAAAGCCAGCAAGGGCTTTTACTCCCACACACCAAACGAGTAGTAGAAGTAGTGGCGAGCTGATGGCTCGTCACCACAATTGGTGGTGGGATTTACTCCGAGATATTAAAAAAGGAGCAGGTATTTAATGCCTGCTCCTTTTTGTTTTAAATCATAACGCTATAACGCAATAACGCTATAACCCTTATATACAACCCTTGATTCACCCTGAATTGTTAGAAGGTCGATCTTATTATTTACAATTTTACAGTTTATTTTGAGTATTAGTCCGCTTCTTGTTATAACATCCACAGGTGATTTTGTTTTGTTTAGAAAGATACTTATAATAGCAGCAGCAGTAGCACCGGTACCACAAGCGAGTGTCTCTTTTTCTACACCACGTTCATAAGTTCGTATAGATATATTATTTTTATTACAAATTTTTACAAAATCAGCATTTGTTCCTGTTGGTTTAAAATCAGTGTGAAACCTTATTTTTTTACCAATCTCATTTACATTGATACTATCTAACTCGTCTACGAATACGACTGTATGTGGGACACCTACGTTTGCAAAATGATACAGGTATTCAGTATTATCAATAATGAGTTTTTGATTAAGTTTAACAGATGAAAGCAGAGGCAAAGTAATTCTTGTTTCTCTATCATTTATAATCCATCCTTTTATATCGCCTGCGAGAGTTTCAAAAGAAGTTGAATCAGATTTAATAATATTTAAGATTTTTGCGAAATTCACAGCGCATCGGGCGCCGTTGCCGCACATCTCAGCCTCTGAACCATCTGAATTAATGATGCGCATCTTAAAATCGTAATCCTTTGAATTTTCAATAAGTATAATACCATCTGCACCGACTGATGTACCACGGGGACACAAAGTAACTGCGAGTTGAGAAGGGTTGGCAATTTTTAGATATCTGTTATCGATCATTATAAAATCATTGCCTGCACCTGTCATTTTTATAAATTCTAAATTCATAAAAAATACTCAGAAAATAAATTCTTAAAATTATATTAATTTTTTTAAAAAAAGTTGACAAGTATTAATTAAAAATGTAAATTTTAAAATTGAGATAATTAAAATGTTTATACCACAAAAACTATTTCTAACAAATGGTGTTGGTAAACATAGAGAACAGCTCGCAAGTTTTGAGCTCGCTCTGCGAGATGCAGGTATCGCTGAATTTAATTTAGTTAGCGTATCGAGTATTTTGCCGCCACATTGTAAAATAATTCCCAAAAAAGATGCCCTGGCTTTACTGAAACCAGGCCAGATCGTTTTTACTGTTATGAGCAGAAACAGTACAAATGAACCGCACAGATTATTAGCAGCCTCAGTAGGGGTTGCTATACCTAAAGATAGAAGCAATTATGGCTATCTTTCTGAACATCATAGTTTTGGTCAGACCGAGAAAAAAGCAGGTGATTATGCAGAGGATTTAGCAGCTGATATGCTTACGACGATTTTAGGTGTGGAATTTGACCCGGATGAATCCTGGGATAAAAAACGCGAAATATGGAGAATATCAGGTAAAATATATAAAACTATGAATGTAACACAAACCGCAGTAGGTAATAAAAACGGGTTATGGACATCTGTGCTTGCTGCGGCTGTTTTCGTTCCTGACCCTAATGAACTTCCCATCCAGTTCTGATTTACTCCCACACCTATACATCATCCTGCACCAATACAGTGGGGGGCGTATTGGTGTTGAGGTAAGCTTGTGGTTGGTGGTTCACCTTGAGAGATATAAAGGAAATAATATTAATTCTGCCAATAGTTGTTTTTTCAATAATTATTCATGAAGTAGCACATGGATATTGTGCTTTGCTTCTCGGCGATACAACAGCTAAAGAAAATAGCAGGTTAACATTAAATCCTCTAAGACATTTTGATCCATTTGGCGCTATATTAATACTTCTTACACTCGCAGGATTTTTCCCTTTTGGATATGCAAAACCAGTACCTGTTAATCCTCACAGGATAAGATTAAAAAAGGGGATGTTATATGTTGCAGCAGCAGGACCTTTATCTAATTTTGGTTTACTTTTATTTATATGTATTATAATCAGAATTATAGCATTGAATATCGAAGTGATTGATGTTTTTTATTTTTATCTAATCAAAGTTTTATTAATAGGAGCTGGTATAAATGGTGTATTGCTGATGTTTAATCTTATACCATTATTACCACTTGATGGTGGCCGAATCTTATATGAGCTACTGCCATTAAAATATAAAATCAAGTTTGGAAGTACTGAGCGCTGGGGTATATTTATTTTACTATTATTACTTATCACAGACTCTCACTTTAATCTTAATATTCTTTCTTATATACTCTACTTACCCACTTTATTCTTTATATCCTTGACAACAGGATTAGCTATAAATAAAATATTAATGTTTTTATAAATTAGAAGTAAGATAATGAACTTCCTTTTTCTGATACCTCTCACTTCTTACTTTTTTCGTTATCTTGCTTCTTGCTTCTTGCCTCTATTAGATATTATTATAGTCACAAAGTTTTTCAGCAGAGGGGGTATAGTAGAATAAATGAGACTTTTGGTTTTTGCTCTGGCGCTTATTATTCATGAGTTTGCTCATGGTTTTACAGCGTATTTTTTAGGTGATGACGGTTTTGATAAAATCAGAAGAATAAAGCTTATTTTTATTCCTTTTGATGCGCTTGGTTCTTTTATAGGACCATTATTATTTTATTTTGCTGATTTACCTATCATAGGGTGGGCACATTCACCGCATATACATACTGAAAGATATATTAATCCAAAAAACGACCCTCCCAAAATGATTCTTGCTGGAATTATTATAAATATTATTCTTGGTTGTATAACATTTATTTTGTTAAAATTTATTCATTTCACTACTTTGCTTAAAGCTTTTTTTATCTTCTTTTTAGAATCCAATCTTTTGTTAGCTCTGATAAATATCATTCCGTTATTACCTTTTGATGCTGGTAATTTATGGCAGTATCAGTCAAAAACCTGGCGAGGAATTTTATCTC
>JBFMHD010000158.1:0-6459 GCA_040752395.1 Candidatus Hydrogenedentota bacterium | reverse complement strand
AAGCCCAGAGCCTGCTGAAAAGTCTTGAGTCTTGAGTCTTGAGTCCTGTTTTGACTCACGACTCTCGACTCCCGACCCCTAATATACCCCATCCCCTATGACCCATCCCCTAATATCCTTTGTGCCTTTGTGCCTCTTTCGTTATCTTGCTTTCCGTTATCTTGCCTCTTGCCTCTATTTAATATCTTGCACCCTTGCCCTGTAAAACTACAATAAATGTTTTTAACATAATCCATAAATCAAGCCAGATTTTATAATGATGGACATAATAAATATCAAGTATTAATTTTTCATTTATAGAGAGGTCATCTCTGCCTGATACCTGGGATAACCCGGTTAACCCTGGTTTCACTGATAGGACTCTCCTCTGCCACTCATCATAATTTTCAACTATCTCTCTTATTTCCGGTCTCGGTCCCACAAAACTCATATCACCCTTTAATATATTAAAAAGCTGTGGTAATTCATCAAGACTGAATCTTCTTAATATTCTTCCGATTGCAGTAATTCGCGGATCGTTTATATCAGTCACCCTGGGGCCAGCTACCCCCTCTCTCATCGTTCTAAATTTATAGAGTCTGAATATCTTACCGTATTGACCAACCCTTTCCTGGATAAAAATACAGGAACCATATCTGCTGATTTTAATTAAAATATAAATGATGCAAAATAATGGAGTTAAAAATATAATCAAAGTTACGGATAGTATAACATCAATAAATCTTTTAAGAACTTTTTTAAAAAAAACTGTTTCTTTACTTAAGAGGAAATAGGTTCTTTCATTATATATAACGGGATTACCAGATAAAAAAACGCAATCCTGTTTTTGTGGAAGAAAAAGTATCGGGATATCAATATATCTTAATATTCTTTCAATAAAACCAAAACCTTCTTCTCTTACTAAACCTACGGGAATAATAACATAATCGCACTCTGTTTTACCTATCTCTTCCCATAAATTTTCATTTTTAAATTTTACCGGTGTAACATTTTTCATCGTTATAGGTTCGCCTTCTTTTATAATAATGCAACCATTTATTTTTCTTATCTGAAAATTATAATCAACGATTCTTATTATCAAGATAAATACTACACTCAATAACCATTGGTATATAATTAATAATCTTGAGAATTCTCTATCATTACCAAGAATATAAGCACATATAGTTAAAAAGACACCTATGGTTATACCCTCGATGGCTGTCCCTATCCTGTCCCAGAGATTTCCCAGCATTAATCTTCTATATTCGTTATTTAAGATGAGATAGAGCATAACAAACGATATGTAAAACGGCAGGCTTTTCAAGAATCTAATCCATTCAACTAACTCTTCAGTAGCAAGGGTATTAAATCTTAAATAGAAAGCGATAAAAGAAGCTGTAATAATAAAGATAAAATCTATAATAAAAAGCAAAATTCTTCCCATTATTTATTCACCAGATATAACCATATCATCTCTGTGTATCACCTCACTGCCAAATGTATAACCCAGCCTTTTCTCAATATCTTTACTTTGAGCCCCTTTAATTTCATTTACTTCGGCAAAATCATATTGAACTATTCCTGCTCCGAGAACATTTTTATTTTTATCTATGATTTCTACAGCATCACCGCGTTCGAATCTACCGTTTACCTCTGTGATACCCGATGGTAACAAGCTCTTGCCTTTTTCTTTTAATGCAACAGCTGCTCCATCATCAATTACTAAACTCCCTTTCTTTTTCATATGATATGCTATCCATCGTTTTCTCCCTGAAACCCTGGTATCCTTAGTTTTAAACAATGTCCCTACTTTTTCATTATTTAAAATTTTAATTAATATCTCCTTTTCGTTGCCATTTGCGATAATTGCAGAGATACCCGACTCTATTGCTATTTCGCAAGCCAGAAGTTTGCTGTTCATACCCCCCCTGCTTATCTCAGTATCAGTATTCTTAGCAATTTTCTTCATCTCATCAGTAATTTCATCAACTAAACTAATTATCTTTCCATCTTTATCATAAAAGCCATCAACATCTGTTAAAATAATAAGAAAATCAGCGTCTATTAATAAACTCACCAAAGCAGCAAGATTATCATTGTCTCCAAATTTCAGTTCTTCAACAACAACAGTATCGTTCTCATTAATAATCGGCAAAACATTCCAACTAAAAAGTTTCTCTATCGTATTTTTTGCATTAAGATGTCTTCGCCTGTCGCTTAAATCATCACGCGTTAAAAGTATCTGCGCTATCATTATATCATAAGTATCAAATAACTGTCTGTAAATCTCCATAAGTTTCGCCTGACCTATACTGGCGACTGCCTGATGCTCCTGTATAACTGATGGTCTTTTATCAATACCGAGTATGCCCATCCCTGTGCCCACAGCGCCAGAGCTCACAAGTGACACTTTAATACCTGATTCTCTTAATACTGATATCTGTCTTGCAAGTTCAGATATGAATTTCTTTCTTGGTCTGGGGCCCTCGGTTATAAGTGAGGTACCTACTTTTATGACTACTCTATCTCCACTTTTAATTGAATATTGTTTCATAATAAGTTATTGACCTCTGCATTAGTAATGAGACTAATTTGCAATTTGCATTTAATCTTTTTATCTTTGTACCTTTGTGCCTTTGTTTAGAAGCAAGAAGCAAGATAACGAAAAAAGTAAGAAATAAGAAGTGTCTTTTCTTTTTACAGTCTCGTTATTTATACAGCATTAAATAATCCTTTTACAACTCTTGTTAAATCATATATAGATTTATATTAATATGCAATATTTTTTTATCTGATCGCCATATTCCCTCAGTCTTCTGTGGGATTAAAAAGCAAGATGCAAGAAAACCAAACACCGTCATTGTGAAGCTATGTCTTGTGAAATAAAACGTAAAATTTTTCATATCTGTTTTGGGTTGATATTCCCTTTTATTATTTACTTTTTCAACTCAGATTCAACAAAAATAATTGTATCAATAATCTTAATAATAGTTTCGATAGCAGAAATTCTAAGACTTGCTTTTTGTTTTATAAATACTTTATTTCAATTCTTTTTTAAACAATTTATGCGGGATTCTGAGGCTGTGGAACCTGCTGGTACGGTGTATTTTATATCAGGTGTCCTTATAATAATATGCCTCTTCCCAAAATCTGTGGCTATCTTATCTCTTGTTCCTCTTATCTTTGGTGATTCTGTTGCTTCTTTAATAGGAAAAAAATTTGGCAGGATAAAAATTTCTGGTACCAAAACTCTTGAAGGAACGCTCTCTTTTTTTTGCACCACTCTAATAATATCTCTAATTATAAATTACAATTTATTCGATGCTAATTTCAGCTTGACTATCCTGTTTTTTACCGCTATCGTTTCTTCGATAGCTGAATTAATATTTCGGGGAAATAAAGATAATTTTTTTATACCGCTTATTTCAGCGATTGTTTTAAGCTGTGGGCGGTAGCCTGACAACCTGATAAAATGGATAAACCGGTATTAAAAGTAAAAAATTTAAAAAAGACTTATAAATTTGTACCCCACTACATCCCTGCCCTCTCAGATGTGAGTTTCGATATTTTCCCTGGTGAAGTAGTAGCTTTACTGGGCTTAAACGGAGCGGGTAAAACAACAACTGTAAAAATAATATTAAATTTTATTTCTGCTGATTCCGGAGAGACAGAAATATTTGGTGTTGATTCCCGATTTTCAATCTCTCGGGAAAGACTCTCGTATCTCCCTGAAAAAATATCGCTTCAGGAAGAACTGACGCCATCTGAATTATTTGAGTTCCTCGGCAGGGTGTTTAACTATTCTGAAACAGAGACCAAACAGAAAATGGAATACTTACTTGAGTTTGTGAAACTCAATGGCAAAGAGAATCTTATGTGTGGAAAGTTTTCTAAAGGTATGTTACAAAGATTGGGGCTTGCTATGGCTCTCTTCCATAACCCTGAATTTTTAATACTTGATGAACCATTAACAGGTCTTGACCCGCTCGGAATGAGAATGGTTGAGGACGTAATTATTGAAAAGAAAAAAGAGGGGATAACGATGCTTATATGTTCTCATGAACTTGATTTTATCGAACGGACCGCAAGTAAAATCATCATACTCCACGAAGGCAAAGTTCTTTCTAATTTCGCAAAAAAAGATATCTCTGTCCCTTTAAAGGATTTTTTCTTTAAGGTTATCGCTGAATGAGAAGCATTACTAATATTTTCTCTTTATCAAAAATCATCTTTATCTACTGGAAACGAAATAAAATATTTTATGGATTTATTATCGCCGGGATATTATTTATAGCTTTATCAGTAATATCTACTTTACTTGGTCCGAGAATAAAAGAAAGGATTCTTATTGATATGGGATTTGCATCTATTGAATTGATTGGCTGGATATCTATAATATTTATCGGTGCTGTAACGATTATTAAAAATATCGATAATAAAAGTATTTACTTCTATCTATCCAAACCCCTGTCACGAAATGAGTTGCTACTTGGAACGTATCTCGGGCTGTGTTATGTACTTGTTTCTTTATACCTGCTTTTTTGTTTTATATACTTTATTTTTTTATTTATTGTTGGTGTTAAAGTTACTTCGGAAATTTTACTTGTCTTCTTTTATCTTTTTTTGAAACTATCTGTCATTCTTACAGTCGGTTTTTTCTTTTCATCGTATTCCACATCAATGATTGCAAGTATCCTTTTGACATTTTCTTCAATCATTATCGGTTATCTGACTCATGGCATTGATTATTATATCCGCCTTGCTGAACCTCCACTTATACTCCGATTTATATACAAATTTATACAAATAATCTTTCCATATATGGAACACTATAATATTATCGATTATTTGCTTGAGGTTGGCATTTCAAACACAGGTCTACATACTCTCGGCGTTACTTTATATACCCTGGGATACATTATTTTTATAATCGGTATAAGTTCCCGGATTTTCAGTAAGCGTGACTTATGAATAAAAATTTATTACTACCTATTTTTACAGGAATCCTGCTTATCTTACTCTCAGATATCTTCATTAAGGATAATATAAAAACTTATAGAATGGGATATGTATCAAAATCATATTCTTTTCTCTTGATTGATAATATTACGATAAGTGATTTTTTTGCTGTTTTATTTGGATTCAAGCGTGCTAAAGCCGATTATCTATGGCTTGATACTCTAATGTATTGCGGCGACCCGAAATTTATAAAAACAGGATACCCTCATACTTATAAAAAATTATTAAGAACCGTGTGTACCGATACGAAATTCCAGTGGGCATACTATTATGGTTCGGCTCTGCTTGGCTGGTATTTTAATTATCCCAGAGAAACATATTACATACTTACCATGGGATTAAAAGAATTGCCTGATTTCTATCATCTTAAACTTCATTTTGGAATGCTTATGTATCTTTTTGGTAAAGAGAAATTAAACCCAGATGTCTTAATCAAACAGTTTGAAGATGAGATCTCCAGACCCGACCATCACCCACTTTTAAATATAATGCTTGGAAATTTTTATAAACAGATAGGTAGATATAAAGAAGCAAAATTAACTTACGAGAAATTATTATTAATGCGTGATGTAGAAAAAAGATTTATCGAACGCGCCAGGAATGAGATAGAAGGAATCAATAGCATAGCCGGGGTTAAAAAATAACAGAGAGGTACCGGCTTCCACACATAGGACAATATTTAGGCTCGAATTTTTCCGAGAGTCCGTGTAGATTAATGTCCTCGTCTTCCTCGGTTATATCTGCGATCGAATCACTCTCAACTTTCCATTGATAACCACAATTATCACATTCGTACACAGAATTTCTTTTATAGAATTCTTGCTGGTCGTATTCTGAGAACATTAGCGACAATCTCTTACCTCCAATAAAAATTTATTGACCACTGCATTATATAGAAGCAAGAAGCAAGGGTTTTTCATACTTTGAGCCTCTGTGCCTCTTATTTATGCAGCAATCAATAATGTTTCTTAGATCACCACTTCACTAAGGTATGGATATATAAAAGATATAAATATCAAACAACTCACAGCCAACACAAATAAAATCAAACATACACCAACAATAATCGTAAGCGGCACTTGAAAAAAATCCATAAAAGCAGTTGCAATAATCATCACATCATCACCGTATTTCTTTTCAAGCGCTTTTGTAATCTTCTTTTTCATACCTGATATGAGTAAAAAGATTGTCATAAAGATAATGATCGGAACAAGTATACCTAAAAATATAAAAATATTCCCATATCTTATAGATATAATTATCGCTATTAAAAGAACTAATATAAGGATACTAACCAGAATATACTTCATAGAGTTGTCTTCTTTGTTCATAAAACCTCTCATAATAGTTGTTAGTTTAGTTGCAAAAATTGCAAATTATTGTATATGTTATTCCGAGGTGATGAGGAACACGTCTTCATAAAATGTGTGGCATGACCACGATGAGGAGGATGACGCC
>JBFMHD010000157.1:0-6475 GCA_040752395.1 Candidatus Hydrogenedentota bacterium | reverse complement strand
ACCTCTGGTCCTGTGCCATCACCACCAATAACAGCGACATTATAAGTTTTACCCATTGAAGATCCTCCTCTGAAAAACATTGTAACTATAATAATATCAAGTAGAAGCAAGAAGCAAGAGGCAAGATAACGGAAAAAGTAAGAAGTAAGAAGTGAGAAGTATCAGGACAGGCTACAGCCTACGGCCTACAGCCAGCTGGATCCAAAAGCCCGGAACCTGCTGAAAAGTCTTGAGTCTTGAGTCCTGTTTAACTCACGACTCACGACTCTTTTCATATCATCTATAGTTTTTTATCGAAAAATGCTTCTATCATATCTTAAATAAAAAATCAAGAATAAAAATAAAATATATTGAAGATATCATAAATAAAAAATATATTATACCCTGTAGTATGAATAGGATTGAGTTAAAGAGCGTTTCTGCTTCTAAGATAAAATTATATTTATCCTGTCCGAGAAGGTATTACTATGTTTATTCTGAAGGGATATTTGAAAAAGATACCAAAGAAAAGGATTTTGGAACCTATATCCATTCTGTAATTGAAGACTATTTGAAATGCTTAATAAAAAAAAGAGAGAAAAAGGATTTAGAATTACTTTATTCCATAGCTAAAAATAAAAGAAAAGGATTTGAGAATCTAAAAGAAGATGGTCATCTCTCATTTTCTGAGGCAGACCTGTTATTAAATAGATTTGCTTTACAATCGATTAACCCGGAAACGATTTATGCAATTGAAAAATTTTTTAAACTACCAATAGAGGGAAATATGAATATAGAGATAGAGGGACGGATCGATAGGATTGATGTAGAGTATAGAAAAGATAGTAACCATTTGCTTCATATTATAGATTACAAGACCGGGAAAAACAAGATATCAGACGAAGAACTTAAAGATGATTTGCAGATGAAGACGTATATAACCGCGGCTTATCTTATGTTTAGAAAGCGATATAAGAGGTTTAGATTTACCTTATATTATTTAAGAGATAATTCTATCTCTTCTTATGAGAGCGATTATCTTGACGATTATCAAAAAGAGATAGTTCAATATGCACAAAAAATGAAAGATGATACTCTATATGAAAAGAAGATAAATCAGCAATGTCATCAGTGCCCGGCATTCTCTCTATGTAAACCGTTCATTTAAATTAAAATTCAAAGATTATTTCTGCATTCTGAATTTTACTGATACTTCTCACTTCCCACTTCTTACTTCTTACTTTATCCGTTATCTTTCTTTCCGTTATCTTGCTTTTAAACAAAACGAAGCGACAGAAGTAGTGAGGATCACAAGACCCGTAGCAGGTTTATTGATATGATAAATACTGAACAACTATCATTTGATTTTATAACTGAGAGAGAGTTGCTTTATGAAGAGAAGAGGGGTAGGGTAAAGAACATTATCTATGAGAATCCTGAAACTAATTGGAAAGTAGTAGAACTAATATCACAGGATGATAATAAAACCTATAAACTCGCTGGTTTTCTTCCGAATGTAAATCTAAATGATAACATCTTTGCAAGATGCACAAAAACAGAGCACCCTAAATTCGGTGAAAGTTTTCAGATAGATGAATTTTATAAAGAATTGCCATTTACTAAACATGCTGTGATGAAATTTTTAGTTTCTGAGATTGATGGCATAGGTGCTTTATTATCAGAAAGAATAGTTGATAGATTCAAGGATAAAACACTTGAAGTATTAGAAGAAAAAACTGATAAATTGCTTGAGGTAGAGGGCATAACAAAAAAATTACTCGATAAGATTAAAAGCTGCGCTTTAAAGGTAAATACTAATATAAAAGAACTAATACTTATGGGGTTTTCAGATAAATGGGCGAGCAGGATATTTTTAAAATATGGCGATTTGGCAATAACGCTTGTTAAAAGTAATCCATATAGATTGATACAGGATTTTAAAGGCATAGGTTTTAAAAAAGCTGATATAATAGCTAAAAATATCGGGATCGACGAATTATCCGAAGACAGGATTAAAGCAGCAATTTATTTCATATTAGATACCATAATAAAAAAAACAGGACATAATTTTTTATATCTTGATGAATTAAAAAAAGCTGTGAGTAAACTTGTTAATCTACCTTATGCGTATATAGAAGCGTACATACTATCTGATAAGGGACTTATAATAGAAGAGGACAGGGTTTATTTACCCATATATTATGAGGCAGAAAAGATTATAGCTTTTAAATTAAAAGAAAAATTAGGGCTCGGTGTAAAACAAGTAGAAGATTTCAAAAATCGAATCAATAAAATAGAAAGCGATATCTGTATAAAATTTAATAAGGAACAAAAAGAGGCTATTTACGAGGCTTTTATTAATTCTGTTACGATTATAACAGGTGCAGCAGGGACCGGTAAATCTACCATTTGCAAAGGCCTTTTAAAATTAATAGAAAATTATGGGCTGACTTATAGAGTATGTGCACCAACAGGTAAGGCTGCGTATAAATTAAAAACTATTACTGGTATCGAAGCTTATACTATTCATAGATTATTTAGATACGTTCCATCTAAAGGTTTCTTTATTAATGAAACCAACCCTTTAATTGTAGATTATCTTATTATTGACGAAGCCTCGATGGTTGATTTACTTTTATTAAAAGCAGTTATGCTGGGTATAAGTAATAAGACAAGGATTATATTTATTGGCGACCCTTACCAGATCCCGCCAGTTGAACCAGGCTGTACACTGCAATCTATGATGAGTTCTTATGCTGTCTCTCAAGTTATACTCAGTGATATTTTTAGACAGCAGAAAAACTCGGCCATACTGAAAAATGCAAACCTTATTAATTTAGAAAGAGTTTTTCCACTCGAGAATACAGATGATTTCAAATTTATTGACGCTGAGGACCCCAGAGAAATGATTGCACATCTTTTTAATTCTATAAATGAATTACACTCCAGGGGATATGATCCTATAAGAGATATCAACGTTCTGACACCACTTAATAAAGGTGGAGGCGATATATCTGTTTACAATCTTAATATAAGGCTGAGGGACAAATTGAACCCGCGAACAGCTGATAATTTTTTCTTTGTCTTTGATAAAGAATTTAGAACAGGTGATAAGGTTATGCAGAGAAAGAACGATTATGAACTCGACATTTTTAATGGTGATATTGGATACATTGTGAATAATGATTCTACGAGAAAAAACGTAGGTATAGAATTTTTTTCAAGAGTAAAAAATATACCATATAAATTAATGGAAAACATTACGCTTAATTATGCTATGACCGTCCATAAGGCACAGGGAAGTGAAAATAGAGCAATAATATTTCTCGCAACACGTTCTGGCTGTTTCTTTTTGTTAAATAAAAACCTCTTTTATACAGCAATGACACGTGCTAAAGAAAAACTAATTATGATTATGCCATACGAAGTGGTAAAAATGGCAGTAAAATTTAATATCTATCGAAAGTCTTATCTATCTTCAAGAATCCAGAAAATTGTAATCGGTAGAGAAAAGGATTGATTTAAGATGGGATATTTAGCTGAGGTGGCAAGAGTTTATTCGGTCTATCTTGTCTCGATATTATCCAGTGTTTTATTAAATATACTTCTCGCAAGAGTCCTTGGACCCGCTGGCAAAGGTGTCTTTACTTATACTATATTGATACCATATTTAATATTTAATTTTTTACATATCGGACTTGGTACCTCAGGCATCTGGTTTATAAAACAACACTATGAATATAAAGATAGAATTGTAAAATCAATTGTATTATATTGTTACATAGCCGGGTTTACTGCTGTTTGTATAATGTTTGGTCTGATTAAAATTACAAGAACAGAGGTAATCATAGCCTCCATCGCTATACCATTTATTTTAGTATATGAGATAGGTAAAGATTTATTAGTGGGGCTTGATAAGACACCCCTTTATCTCAGGACCGGGCTTCTCTATAGGTTATTGCCACTTTTATTTATCGGGATATCTTTTCTGATAATGGGAGACAATATATTTTCAGCTGTTTTAGCGTGGTTAGTCGCTATTATTATAAGTGGTGCGTTCATCACAGTGAATCTTCTTTCTCAAACCAGAGGCTTTGATCTGCCAGATGGTCTTAAAGAGCTTCTAAAAGGAATT
Organism: Candidatus Hydrogenedentota bacterium; assembly: GCA_040752395.1. Classification (GTDB taxonomy): domain Bacteria; phylum JBFMHD01; class JBFMHD01; order JBFMHD01; family JBFMHD01; genus JBFMHD01. The sequence continues at coordinate 2,361 of JBFMHD010000157.1, read as the reverse complement.
TTTAAATATGGCCTTAAAGTATGGGTCGGATTTTTATCTAATTTTATTAATTTGAGAGCTGATATGTTTATTATTTATTCACTGACGCAGACAGCATATCTTGGTTATTATTCTATTTCTGTCTCAATTGCAGAGATGTTATTGTATTTACCGCAGGCTGTATCCCAGATACTACTTCAGAAAACATCTGATAAAAGGATAACAGATAAATTATGGTTAACATCGATAAGTTTTAGAGTAATACTATTCATTTTTATTCTTTTGAGTTTAATACTAATCATTACAGGCAGACCTTTAATTATTTTATTTTTCAGTAATAAATTTTTATCTTCCTTTACTCCTTTAATTATACTTCTTCCTGCTGTTATTTTTATGGGTTTGTCGCGGATATTATATTCTGATTTATGTGGTAGGGGTAGACCTGAAATAATCATCTTTGCATCACCGATATCAGCGATAATAAATGTAATCTTGAATTTCTATTTTATTAAAAAATTTTCTATTGAAGGAGCGGCACTGGCTTCTCTGGTAAGCTATTTTATAGAATTTTTGATAATATTAAAATATTATTTAAAAATTTCCTGTAATAAATTTAACAACCTATTCTTATTGCAGGCTGATGATTTAGCTCTGTTTTTTTCTCTTTTTAAGAAAAAGATATGAAAAGATATGTTTTTATCATAATATTTATCCTTGTTTTTTTATCTTCTTATACAACTATTTTTCTTAAAATAGCTTCTAAACAGAATAAGTTTATGTTTGATACCGGCGAAAATAAACACTACATGACATATGATACAGAAGAGTATTTTCATAAAGCAGATTATGTTCAAAGATTTATTGAAAAATATAAAGCTGGAATAAAGAAAATAGCAGTATATTTTACATTACCCGCAAACCCCTGGGGGGATAAACCATTTTTTGTTTTTGCCGCCGGATTAATGAGAATTATTTGCAAAAATATAATAGCTACTGACTGGAATGCTATATATTATTTAAATATCATCTCTTTATTTTGCTCAATTATTATGAATTTCATAATTATATACAGGGTGTACGGGGTTCTATCAGCTATTATAAGTTTTATATTCCTTATCTTTACTTTTGATTTATTTTATCTTTCTTTAGCTGGTTATCATTCAATCTTTGGATTACACTTTGTTTTACTTGGAATTTTATTATATTCTATACCGCAACTTAAAGATAAAAAATTATGGATTTTAATTAGGGGAATATTATATTCCATTTCAATATTTTCATCACCTCATTGTTTAGCTATTGTTATAGCTATTTTTATTCTGGAAATAATTAAATCTTACAATAGAAAATATCTTATATTCGGGTTGAGCGTGCCGTTTATATATTTTATTCTTTCAGATATATTGCGGAGTATTTTTGAAATACCTTATATCTCTGTCTTCAAATCCCTTTTATTTCAATTACATAGTGCGATGTATTATGGTTCGATATTACCACGACAGCCGCTCTTCTTTTTTAAATATTTGATTGATAGTGAAGGTATTGATTATCTTTTTTTAATTTTACTTATTATTATAATCTTTTTATTTAATTTCCGAAAAAAGACCGATACACTTTTTTTGTATTTTTTACCGGCTCTGTTTTTACCTCTATTCTGGTTCGTTGTAAAAGCGCCAATGGTATCAAGGATATTTACCCCGGCTATATTCATAATGAGCAGTATTGCAGGTGCTGAGTTAGTAGCATTATTTACTGGATATAAAAATTCAAAGAAAGTGCTGATGTTTTTGTCTTTAGTTATCTGGGTATGTATATATTTTAGAATCTATAATTTTATTTACAAGATTAATATGTTTGAAAAGAGATGGACTTCTGATATACCTTCTTTAGTAAATACGAAAGGGATTATTAAAAATACTGATATAGAATATAATGAGTTCATAAAAATTATAGATAGCAGTGATGGGACATTCTTAGTTCAACTTGCACCAAAGTTCAGACATCATAATTTTGTAGATATAGAGATCGAGATGTTAATCTCTAAACTTATGGATCTCGGACTTAAGCCGATTGCAGAATCCACGTATCATTTTATACCCAACGACTGTTATCATAACGAATATTTCGCATACTGGTTATATTTTAATAATAATAAAGAGATTCTGGGTTTTTATCCTTTCTTAAAACACTTATCTATTCACCGGACTTATTATTTTTCTTTTAGCGATATAAAAAAATATTATTCTGAGGTCTCTGAAAAACCCTGTTTTTAAGGGACTTATTTTATGCCTGTAATTCTTTGAAAATTTAGCTTAAAGTTTTTAAGGGAAGAAGTCTCTAAAAAAAATAAAAAAAGCTTGACAATTTTTAAAAATTGTGTAT
>JBFMHD010000156.1:0-6537 GCA_040752395.1 Candidatus Hydrogenedentota bacterium | reverse complement strand
ATTTTTCATTACCTGCACAAACCACCAGATATTAAATTCAAATAAACCACTCATGTCAATAAATACATTTGTTCTCATAAATACACCTTTTGATGAAAAAATCGGCTGGATTATAACGGAAAATGTTTATACGCTCCTTCGTAAAGACGACAGCCCGACTTATATAATAAAACCTTTATCCGTAAAAGATTTTATAACTAAAAATCCACAGATAAGCTATAAAAAATTAGCATCAACCTTTGAAGCACAAGGTTATATAATCCTGAAAATTAAAGAAATCAATATACCAGAGATAGAGGATATGTATATAAATTCAAGATTATCAAGCTCGTCTGTGATAAGCAGAGAATCTTTTATCAGGATAAATTTAGCGATGTATGATCTATCAGAATCAATTATATGGTCAGATGATATAATTTTCAAAGACCTCGAACATCAATTTTATTATGATGAACTAAATAGTCCTCTTCAATCACTTTTTCGGACTTATGAAGAAGAGGTTCAGATACTAATCAATGGTGTATCAGAAAATATTGTTAATTCTTTACCCCAACACCAATTGAAATAACAAAATACCCTATGTAAGATACCTTAGTTCAATTGGTGTGTTGGTTTACTATGACCATACCGAGACTCGTATATTTTAAATTCAGTCCAAGAACACGATTAACGCCAGCGATATAATCATCCCAGTTACTAAAATATTTTGCTTTATCGAATTTATATCCGCTATCTATGCATTCAATAATTTTTTTTAATTCTATATCCGAGATAGATCCACTATCGCCATAAGGACTATAATCAAACGTTAAAACCATTTTACCACCTTTTTTTAAAACGTTTAACATTTTTACAATGTTTGTAATTCGATGTTTCTCGGGAATATGCTCAATAACAGAGATACAAAAAACTCTGTCAAAAGACCTGGCCGGGAATGGCATATCGTCGATAGAGGTATTTATAAAATTTACGTTAACCCCTAACTTTCTGGATGACCTGTTAATAAAATATGATGGGTCTTTTTTTATTTTGATCGCTATTTTGTTTAAAAAGCTATAAAAACGTTGCAATTTTTTTGAGTGGAAGGTCTTTTTATCAATAGAAGTTACCTTACAACCGAGTTTTGCAAGATAAAACTGCAGAAGACCTCTTCCAGCACCACAATCAATTATTTCCATCCCCGGCTGTAGATCAGAATTAAGGATTGCATAAGGATACTCCCAGTGTTTGCCAGGTTCCATATCAGCGATCCTAAAATTTCCATGACCGATTACAAGTGGTCTGAAAGGAGGCTCTTTTATAAATTTCTTATTAACAAAGTTGTAGATTGATTCAAGAATAGAGAGGTAGGTAGCATTAAATAAATTATCACAGTTAAATAAATCTATATCTACTATTTTCATTTTTTTCTGCTTCGATAATTAAATTTCTACCTGTAAGAATTGTTAAAGATAATAAGTCTTTTAATATCATTTTATTAATTTCTTTTTGTCTGGGATCTGGTTCTTTTATTAAAGCGATATAAGTAATAAAAAGTATTAATGGATATAGCCATAATAAGAAGATGCAACTTTTGCGTTTTCTGTCAGAAGTTAGTTTTGTTATTTTTAAACCAGCGGTATGAATCATATGGCGTAATTGATAATAGGTCAGGGGGTAGATATGTTCAATAAAATAATTTTTTTTGTTATTTTCAGGGCAGGGTCTTTCAGCAAGAGAATAAAAACCTGTTAATAAATATCTTAATCTGCTTGCAAGATTTAATATATTAGGCGTTGATAATAAAAATTTGCCGCTATTTTTTAAAACTCTTTTTATTTCTTTTGTAAAATTATATTGTGTTTCCAGATGCTCTATAGAACCAAGACATATGATATAATCAGCTGAACTATCTTTAAATGGTAGTTGTTTATTCATATCAGCTTTAATTATCGGTATATCTTTTTTTTGCAGGTTTGATGGCTCGATATCAGCGGTGAATACTCGAAATCCAGTTGATTTTAATTCTTCGGCGAGATTTCCAAAACCAGGACATAACTCAATAACTCTGCCTTTATTTGATTCTTTTATTAAATTAAAAACAGTTATCTCTTCTTTGTTCATACATTAGACAATTTTTCAGCAATGACAACCATATTACCGCAATATTTATCAATGCCACTTTTTAGTTTGATGAGTTTATAATTTGTTTTATCTAAAAGATATTTAATTGAGTTGATATTGTATATACAGAGATGTTCGCAGGGATTAAGGCCGCCCCACGCACTTCTATATATTTTTGATAGAATATTATTAAAATCAGGGGTTTGTATAAAAAGGATACGGTTATTTTTAAGGATTCTGTTTAAATTATTTAAATCAGAAACCGGCTTTTCAAAATGTTCTATCATATCTATAAGCGAGACGCAGTCAAAGAAATTATCCTCAAAATAATTGTGATTTCTTGAGATGTCACCTATAAATATTTTATTTTCAAGACAGAACTCTCGCTTAATCACCATTGGCAATTCAGGAATAAGTTCTATTCCATAAGCATCCCACCCTCTGCACAAAGAGGTAGCGATTAGATATCCCTTGTTGCAGCCTATGTCAAGCAGCTTTCCCGGTGGATAAACAAAATTTTCTATTTCATCAACAATGATTTCACATCTTGCAAGTGATGTTTCAAGATTTTTAAATGTTTTTGATTTTCTAAATGGGTATGTTAATTTTCGTCTTATTTCTTTAAGTAGACCACCGCTGTAAGACTTATACATCTTTGATGTCGGGAGTCTTTTTTTCAAATATAAGAGTTCGCATTTCTTGCATTTTACATATTCCCACCAATCTCCTTCACAATACTTTTCTGATTCTTTATTTTCGCATACAGGACAATTCTCTATAACAATAGATTCCATATAAATTTCCTCTGAAAAACTTTGTAACTATAATAATATCAAATAGAAGCAAGGGGCAAGAGGCAAGATAACGGAAAAGAAAGATAACGAAAGAAGCAAGATGCAAGAAGCAAGATAACGGAAGAAGTGAGAGGTATCAGGACAGGCTACAGGCTACGGACTACAGCCGGCTGGAGTCCGTAGCCCGTAGCCCGTAGTCTGCAATCTGAAGTGTGTAGTTAACGTTCAAATAAGCCACACCAGCACTGTAAAAACTGAATACAAGTAAGAAAACCTCAGCATCTGTAAAACATTCGTTGAAAAACCCCACTGTTAAAAAACCTGTAAAACTTGAAAATAATGATAACCATACACCTCTTAACAACTCATTATCTTTAATAGAATAGAATAGGCTGTGTAATTCTTTTAAAAGATAAAATAAGAATCCAGCAAATAATGATATGCCAACTATACCGCCATCAATGAGAACTTTGATATACATAGAATGAGGTGTGATTGGACCTGATTTAATAAATCCTTTTCTCTCCCAGATAAAATCGTGATTAATTTTATCAAATACACTCATTCCAAGACCAAAGACAGGATTTTTCTTCCATAATTCAAAACATCTGTTCCAGGCACCGAATCTGTCAAGAACATTGCCAGTAATAGAACCATTATCTCCCCTTATAAAATATTTACCTTTGCCTGTAAACAAGATACCTATAACTAATATGATAACACAACAAGTGATTATTACTTTTTTATTTGATAAAACAAAATAAGTAATCATAGCAGTCAGGAAACCACAAACCGATTCTCTTATATCAAGAAGAACTAACAGACCCAGAGTTAAAATAAAAACTATATACTTTATTAAATCTTTTTTCATAATAGATATAGCCGTCCATATCCCGGCATAGATATACATAACTCCGGCAGCATTCTTTCTTAAGAAACCATAAGAAAAATCGTAATTATCTAAAAATTCAATTGAAAAAAATTCTGAGATAATAATGGCTATGATAGATAAAATAATACCACAAAGAAATGATTTTATAATTTTAATAAAAAAATCATTATCAATGCTTACAAGTAAAAAAACACCTACAGGTATCAAAAGTTTCCAGTGTCTTTTCAAGTAATTCAGACTCAAACCTGTATCTTTAGAAAAAACTACAGATAGTATCAGCATTAAAATAAGTAATGTTAAAGAGATTACAATATTTTTCGATGGTTTGTAATATGGTGTATTATGCTGAACCATAATAAAAATAGCTGTTAGAAAAGATAAGAAACCAAAAATCTCGGACAGAGTGATTGAGATTGGTAGAAAGAAGAAAAATAGTAGCAATAATAATTTTGTAATTTTTTTACTTTGTTGGAGCATTGGTAAAATACCATTTTGAAGATATACTTAATATGTCTCTATCAGTCAATCTTCTTTGTAAATTTTCTTTTTGTTTATGATTATTAAAATACGGGAATTTACTCCACATTTTAATAATCTCAATAATCACTTTAAAATCGCATTTAATAAAAAACTCAAGTAATCTGAAAAAAATTACAGACCAGTGATTTAGATTGAATAGAAAATCATCCATATTTTTATAAAAGAAAAGAAATCTATTTTTTTGCGAACTGAATCTTATTAATTTTTTAGAAAAATTAGATTTTATTGTAGTCCCTTGATTGTGTATTAATTTGGATTTTGGCTGATAAATTATCAACCAGCCGCGTTTCCATGCTCGGTAAGAGATGTCGACATCCTCAGAATAAAACGGTTTAAACAAAGGGTCCATGCCGCCTAACTCTAACCATTTTTTTTTGCTGAACATAGCACCTGAAGTAGCGTAAAATGTATAACTCTCTTTTTCTAAATATTTTCCTTCGGTTGCCCATCTGACCCTTAGTAAACCATAATGTATATATGCTCTCGAAAGACCACCACCAGGAGTTTCACTATCATTCTCATATACCCTGCTCATAACAGCAAAGACCCTTTGAGGGTTAAATCTGTTAATCGTATCCATCATAGGTGTAATATAATCACCTCGGAGGTAACAATCGTTATTTAATAAGATAACATAGTCATACATAGCTTTTTCAAATCCCACATTGATAGCGCCACCAACACCAAGATTTTTTTCATTTACAAAAATATTTACAGAAGGGAACTCCTGTTGTATGGCGGAGACAGAATCATCAGAAGAAAAATCATCAATAACTAATAACTCTACTGGACCTTTGTAAAGATTAGCTGAATTGATTGCATCTCTGATACAGGGTAAGATTAATTTTTTACCATTCCAGTTTGTTATCAAAATGGTTACACCATCATATCGCATAAAAGTCTTCCTTTGTATTAAATATTAATAATCTATAAAATATTAATACTTGTCAATTAAACACTTTATGTTTAATATAAAATTATTATGGATAAATTTCTCATCATCAACTGGGGACTTATTGGGGATGTTATCTCTTCGACACCTCTTTTTGAAGAAATTAAATCCAGCTTCAAGGATACCCATTTAACCGTTATTACAAAACCTTATTCGTATCCTATATTGCAGTATAATCCATATATCGATAAAATTCATATATTACCTAAAAAAGAATATATTTACGAAAAAATATTAAATAGATTTTCTTTGTTTACTTTCTATAAAGAACTTCTTTTTTGTAAATATGATTATTGTATAGACTTAATAGGTAATACACGTTCAGCTTTTTTATCTCTTCTATCTAAAGCAAAACTTAAAATTGGCCTTTATAAAAAAAAGCATTTGCGAAATATAATATATGACAAATTTGTATTCCTTCATAATCTTTCCCCGCATTTATCGTCCAAGATAAATGAATTTCTAAAAACACTGAATATTAAAAGTAGAAATTTATACCCGCGTATTTATTTACGGGAAGAAGAGATTCAGAGAGTTAAAAGATTATTCAGCGATGTTTCAGATAAGAGATTAAAAATAGGGATTTTTCCAGGAGCAGGCTGGCATGCAAAAATGTGGCCTCTTTTTTATTTTAGAAATATTGTAGATAAGTTTGAATCACCTGAAATAGAATTTTATCTTCTTTTAGGCCCACGTGAATCAAAAGAATTTGTAATTAGTTGTAAAGGGCTATTTCCTGACATTACTTTAATTGAGAATATTGATTTAAGAGAAACTGTAGCATTTATAAAACAACTTGATCTCCTGATAACGAATGATACAGGACCCTTACATATATCAAGAGCAGTTAACACCCCTGTAATTGGTTTGTTCGGCCCAACTTGCCCAGATGTGGTTGAGCTCGATAAAGATTCTGTAGGCATCAGTGGGTACTATAATTGTCCTTATCTTGATAGAAAAAAAGGTGATATTAATCCTTGCCTGAATACTTTCTGCAAAGACCCGCAATGTATTAAAAGTATAACTGTCGCTGAAGTAGAAAACGCTTTAAGAATATTTATCAGTAAAATGGGTGGATAAATCCGGCTTTACGAAATCTAATCTTTCAATCTTTCAAGACTACAGCTGGAATTGACTATCCGCTCGGCGCAAAATGTCCGTTCAATTCCTTGGTGGTTTAATCAGCTGCCGGAGGCCGGAATTGAACCGGCACAGGGCACAAGACCCCGACGGATTTTAAGTCCGTTGCGTCTACC
>JBFMHD010000155.1:0-6569 GCA_040752395.1 Candidatus Hydrogenedentota bacterium | reverse complement strand
TGCTTTAGTCATAGTGCTGGTTTTCATTTACATCTCTGCATTTATTGTTCACCAGAACGAACTGGCAATACATACAAGGTTTGGGAGACCGATAAGGGTTGTAGCCGAACCAAGGTTGTATTTCAAACTCCCTTTTAACATCGACCGCGTCTACCGATTGAGTTCCAGACTTCAATCATTCGAGTCTGACGTAGTCCAGTTGATGCTTAAGGATAAAAACCCCATAATAGTAACATGTTTTGTTGCATGGAAAATAAAGGACCCCTTATTATTTTACCGGAGATTTAACACAATCCAGGCAGGCGAGACAAGGATATCAGACCAGATTACTTCACGGCTCGGAACCATTTTTGCAGATTATGTGCTTGACGAGATTATAAATATTGATCCTTCAAAAGTAAAACTTGAACAGATAGAATCAAGACTGCTTGCCGAGACTAACAACCAGATAACCGAATCTTATGGACTTGAGATTGTGCAGACAGGGCTGGTACGAATAACGTATCCTGAAATAGTGAGCAATGCCGTATACCAGAGAATGAAGGCCGAACGTGAGAAGGAAGCTGCTAAATTTCGTGCTGAGGGAAGACAGAGAGCTACGGAGATTAAAGCAAGAACAGACCGTGAAGCTGAGGAAATCATAGCCAAAGCATACAAAGAATCAGAAGAGATAAAAGCAGCAGGCGATAAAGAAGCAATGAAGATATATGCTGACGCATACAAAAAAGATGCGGATTTTTTCAGGTTCTACCAGTCTTTAGAAACTTATAAAAAAGTATTCAATGATAAAACTACACTTGTAATATCAAAGAACGACCCGCTGTTTAAATATCTCAATCCGCCATACGAGGTAAAACAATAGATGGAGATCACAAAATATATAGAACTTCTGAAAACTGAACTAAAAATACATATCGCAGCATACATAAAACTCATAGCAGGTATAATAATTGTATCATATTTGTTATCAGGTATCACTGTGATAAAAACCTCAGAATTGGGTATAGCAGAACGATTCGGGACAATTATAGATAAGGGCATTCAGCCCGGCATACATTATTTCTTACCTTACCCGTTTACCTATATATATAAAATTCATTACCAGAAATATTTTCAGATAGATATAGATGATTTCTATCATTCGTTTGAAGCTAACTCTGTCCAGTCCGAGTTATGGATTAACATAGGTATAAAGTCTTATGCGATTACTGGTGACAACAACATAGTTTATTTAAAATTTATTTTAAAATACAGAATAATCGACCCTTTAGCATACCTCTTTTCCTCAAACGGTCTTGAACCCCTGCTGAAACATTTAACGTGCAACTCGCTTGTGGCGACCCTCTCAACTCTTAAAGTTGACGATGTGCTTACAACTTTCAAAAAAGAGATGGAGTACTGTCTTAAAAAAACAGTACAGCAGAAAATTAACTTTTTAAATCTTGGAGTGGAAATAACCTTGATTGAGATAAAAGAGGTCTCGCCGCCACCTGAAACCCAGGATTCGTTCAATGACGTTATACAGGCGAGAATGGAGAAAGAGAGAATGGTGAATGATGCCCTGCTTTATCAGAATGAACAACTACCTCTGGCCAGAGCTGAGTCCCGGAAGATACTGGAACAAGCAAGAGGGTACCAGTACAAAAGAATCAAGCATTCTCAATCGCTTGCCGAACGATTCAACTCACTTATTAATTCACCTGATATCTATACACAACACAAGCTATATCTTGAGTTTATAGCTGAAGTATTCCCCAAATTGAAGGAGGTCATAATTGTGGATAACGGCGAGAAAAAGATTATCGACCTCCGTCTCCTTGACAAAAAATAGTTATAATAAATTGTAATAAAAACACCACCCTGCAATTAACAGATTGTTAAATTATTAATCCCAAAAGATCCAAATTTTATGTAAAACACAATGAGTGGGATTTCGTCCAGATTTTTGAGATTAAGGTTTATTTAGAAATAAAACAATAAAATGCTTGGCTTTATTCTAAAAAATAGTTATAATTTAATTAGAGGTGATAATTTATGACGCCGCTTGATTTTGTTGAAGCTTTAAGAAAGGTAATAGTTGAGACTCTTATTCCTGAAATAAGGGAATTACGAGAAGACTCTGATCGCCGATTCGAAGCGATGCAGAAGCAGATGGATGATAGATTTAATGTGATGCAGAAACAGATGGATAATCGCTTTAATGCAGTCCAACAGCAACTTCAGTTTCATAGCGAGCTTTTAAGAAAGATTATTGACAAGCTTGATGTTGCAGAAAGAGTAAACAAACTCGAAGCAAGTGTAGATATGATTTCAAGAAAAGTTTTCCCAGTATAACAGAGTATTTTGCACATCTTTGCGCATTTGGAATGTGATTTTTTTTACATAAAAATTTTTTGATTTTTTTCTTGACAATTTTGTATAATTAATGAAAATTTTGTAAAAGATAAAAAATTAAAAAGTCGCAGCATTCAATGAATTAGACTACACAGCAAATTCAAGAGAAATTGTAATTTTTAATCGAAGAATTTTTTTTGGAGTAAAGTGCAGTTGGATACTTCAGACTACCATTATAAAAAAATTAAATTAGTTTCCATTCTCTTGCTGCTTGCGTTAGTTTTATTTATACCGTCCTTATCTTATGCTGATACAATATTTTTTAAAAATTTTAATTATACTTTAGATGTGGTTAGCTATATAAGCCCAGATACTGCTTATATTGAAGTGGTAGATACTTCGGCTAACGTATCTCCACTTATAGATACAGTTCCTTTAACTGTTTCAGGTACGGGTGCTATAAGCGATACTGAAAATTTAATAGCAAACGAGATTGATACAAATAATGTTAAATTCAGAGTAAGTTTGCCTATCTCAAATAATATTATAGATAGCCCAGTAAATAGTGGTAAGATATATGCGTTTGAGGGATATACGTTGACAGCTATATATGGTGCGGGGAATGATACGGTCTCTATTACTAGTGGTGGCGGATCACCCTCTCCTAAACCGGTTATAGAATTTAGGGATTCATCTTATGTAATGAAAATATTCAGTTATAATAGTCCCGAGACTGCATATATAGAAGTTTGTGATTCAAACGCAAATACAACAGGAGGCGTGGATTCAATACAGGTAACAGTAAAAAATGTTACAGTTCCTGAGACGGAGATACTAGCAGCCTTTGAGGTAGATGCAGACGATTCAAGGTTTCATGTATCGTTATGGATATCGGATAATCCTGCGGATTCAATTACTAATGGGAAATTATATGCCTTATGCGGTCATACAATAAATGCAACTTATGATGAGACATACACTATAGGTATGACTATCGGTTCCCCACCCCCTAATGGTAGTGTACCGCCTACGGAAACAGGGATTTATGATACGTTTATTTATGTAATACTTGGCGTAGATTCAAGTTCGTTCAAGCTTGAGCTGGCTAGTGTTGATACGTTTAAGTTAGATTTCAAGATGAATGTACCGAACTGCACGTGGTCTATAAAACTAGATTTGAAAGACACAGGGAATTATGTGGAAGTGAAAGAGATATCCCAGGGGTCAATGAATACAACGGATACTACAAAGCTTAAAGGCAACAGTTTTTCAAAAGGCAAAGATTATGCATTCGAGATAATAGTCACAGATTCCATGAGCGCAGAGTTAGATGAAAATGACTGGAATAATAATGTGGCCGAATCCCCCACTCTAACATTCACGTACAAAAATACTGACATTAGCCCGGCTAAGTTTGCATTCTTCTGGTTAGATGAGGGTGACAGTAAGTGGTATGACATAAAAGATCCCGCAAATGGAATAACAACGCAGAACTACGTATTTACCGACGAGACGGTAAGCATCAAGGTCAACCACTTCACGCATTTCTTCCCAGGTGAAGGTAATGTAGATACAGTAACAGTGATATTAGCAGATACGATTGCTTCAGAGACAGTGGCTGGGGGTGAGACAGGTGTTGCGGTATTATTTGTTAATATATTTGCAGATACATGGAACGGTGACACCATAACGTTTTTTGCTATACAAAATTTAGGCAATATGGACACAAATGATATTGAGTTTATGGGAGTGTATCATAGTTCAGATACGATACTTGATGGAACCGATACTTTTGTTAATAGTCTTGCCTATATCCCGGCTTATGATAGATGGGAAAACAATAGTATATCATATTTTATTAACTTATCAGATAACAATCCTTGTGAAACGTTCATAGTAGTTATATCTCTTTATGATACAGCAGGGGGTGGTGATACGTTCCAGGCGTTTATGGAAGCAAATAAAGGTGTTAAAACCACGGATGAAGAGACAGGACCAAGTACATCAGTTACAAATCCAGGGATAATAACTGTTGCTTTTAAGGTGGAGCTTATAGCACCAGGAGATAATTCTGATACCTGGGATACTACACCAACATTTGTTTTTGATTTCGCACAGAATGGTGGAGCTGACTCGTTTATTCTTGAAGTCTTGAATAAAAGCGGGAACATAGTTTATACTGAGACCTTTGCTGCTATAAATCTTACTCAAGAACCTGCTGGCACTGACACACGATATTATGCTACAATAGGCGCTGAACAACCAGGCGGGTTTTTGCCGTACGGCTGTTTCACCTGGCGCGTAACACCAGGTACCGCTGACGGACTTGTTGATACAACAGGCAGAGGTGAGACCTCTGCTTTCTTCTATGTATCTCTGGGTGGCCTATTAACTCAGGATGTGACACTTTTAACTAATAATGGGCCATTTCTCGTTTCTGGTGATGCAAATATCGGCGAAGGTGATGTAGGTGTTATTTTTCAGGGATGCACACTTACAATAGATGCTGGTTGTATTATAGGGTTTGATACTGATATTAACCAGCCTACTGTACCTACATTGGTTGTTGTTAATAATGGGGGCTTGAGAGCAATTGGTACAGATTCTAATAATATAATATTTACCTCAAGTAATGATACGCCGTTTAAGAGTCCGAGTGCTCAAGCCGGTGATTGGGGTAGTATTGTAATAGAGAATGTAGATTCTGTGGTATTGAGAAATGTTATAATAAGATATGGTGGTGGTTACTTTGAACAAGAAGCCGGTATTAATAGATGGTATCCTGTATTAACAATTGAGGATAGTGATGTTTTGTGTGAAACTCTAAGTATAATTAATTCAAAATCTGGTTCTTCTAATATCCCGAGTTTTGGGTTATCAATCGAGGGAAGTGGGATATATAGAAAAATTACTATAGATTCTTCATATTTTGGGATAATTATACAGAGTTCAGAAAATAAACCTCTATCAGAGCCTACGTTGACCGATATCACTATCTCAGGTGTGAATGTTCCATTAGTATATTCAGGTAATGCGTTCCCTATATATTCTGGCTCTAATACTTTTGATGGTACGAGTTATGATGCGGTATTTGTCAACTCTGCGGAAACTATAACAATAAGTGGTACATGGAATAACCCGGGGGTACCGTTACTTATTAATCCACCAGGGTATCCTGGTAACCTTATAAAAGATAAAGATGGCACTGACACAATGGGTTATGGCTTAGTTTTAAGTGGTAATCTTATGCTTGAGATAGCCCAGGGTTGTAAAATAGCGTTTTACACAAAAACAGGTTCAGCTGATTCTTCTTGTATCGCGTCACTTGATTCTGCGATTATCAGAGCTATAGGTACAGCCAGTGATACTATATACTTTACTTCGCATAAAGACCCAATTTTAGCTGGTTATACAGGGTTTGGTGGTGGGGCAGGTATGGGATATTGGGGAGGTATCTATGTTTACAACAAAGATAATGCAGATACTCTTAAATTCGAATATTGTGATTTTAATTATGGTGCCTATGTTGATATGTCTGCTGGAGGTCAAGGTGAGCCACCAGGTATAGCTGCAATTTTCAGGATAGAAGATACAAGTACATTACATTTAAAAAATACATATTTAAATAATTGTTATGCTTATGGGATAGAGTGGGAAGGAGAGGATGTTTCGACTTTAAGATTAGAGAATTCCAGGATTGAAAATAATATAATGCAAGCAGTTGAGGTAAGAGATGTTAAAGATGTTTATATTGATGGTTGTCAGATTATTGCTAATGGTATCACTTATGCTACAGGGATGGATACGCGGCCTGGCGAAGCTGTGAGAATTTCCTACGAAAACCAGGGAGTAGCTTGTAACCCATATATCAATAATACTACTTTAAATGCCATCCAGGGTTATCCATTATGCATAAGCAATAATGTATTCCCACAATTTGGGAGCGGAAACACATTAACCGGTGATACCGCCGCGATACGATTATCCGGAAGTTACATCACTGCAAGTGGTACCTATACCTGGTCTTCTGCTGATGTTCCTTATGTAATAGCTCAAGAAAGAGATTGGTGGGATAGTATTTATATCTTTAATTATGATGATTCTGCTATTCAGGTTATAGGCAGAGGATTAAATGTTGGTAATAATGCTATAATAACTTTTTACAATAATTTAGGTGCTGTGACTTGTAAAATAGCATTTGAAGATAATTTAGATACAATGCCATTAAATATGGT